>JANOBW010000476.1:0-1809 GCA_031411855.1 Opitutia bacterium | reverse complement strand
TTTGGTTTTGCGGGAAAGGATGCGGATGACGCGCCGGATCTCCTCGTCGCGGCCGATGACGGGGTCGAGTTTCCCCAGTTTGACCTGTTTCACGAGGTCCACCCCGTATTTTTCGAGGACCTGGTAGGTGGCCTCGGGGTTCTGGGTGGTGACGTTTTGCGCCCCCCGGATTTCGTCCACGGCCTTGCGCAAACGCTTGGAGGTCAGGCCAAAGGAGGCGAAAAACTTGTCGAAGGTGGGGGATTTGCCGCTTTCCGCCAGGGCGAGGAGAAGGTGTTCGGCCGAGGTGAAACTGTCCTTCATTTCCTTGGCCAGATCCACGGAACGAAGGAGGGCGGTGGACAGGGCGGGGGCGATCGAGGCGGGGGAGTTTTCGTTCGTTCCCGAAACACTGGGAAGGCGTCCGAGCTCGCGGTCGAGGGCGACGCGCAGGGCCTGGGGGGTGACTTCGAGCTTCTCCACCACGGCGGGGACGATGCCGCCTTCCTGGTCGAGCAAGGCGGAGAAGAGGTGCCAGACGTCCACCTGGGGATGGCGGCGGCGGGCGGCGGTGTTTTGCGCTTCAAGGACGGCCTCGCGGGCCTTTTCGGTAAGTTTGTTGAGGTCGAGACTCATGATGGCGGGTCTGTGCAGACGCCCCGCCAAGGACTCCGATCCCTTGCCTAAGCGGTTGGAGGCGAAACGGCGGCTTCGGGAAGGTGACAGCATGGCCCGTTTCGGCGCAACCAGGGCCAGCCTGTCACCTTCCTGTCATCCAACAGTTTCCGGGGTTGTCAGCGGAGCTTTCTCCCCTTTGTTTCCCCGCATGCATAAATCAGCCCTCGCCACTTTCATCCTCCTTCTGGCCGCCCCGCAACTGGGTGCCTTCTGGCAAGGCCCGATGCTGCTTTTCCGGCGTGAACCGGATGGGAAATCCGGCCCTAGCACCAAACTTTTGGCCGAATCCTTCGATCGCCTGCCTTCGCTGCCTCCCGCTGGCGCGGTGGTGAGCGTGGCCAAGGTTGACGATTCGGTTCGGGTGGCCCCGATCAAGGCGGATTCGCTCATGTTTCCCTCGGTGGGAGATCCGAAGACCTCATCCGATTTCACCAGGCTCTTTGAGTCAAACGGCGGTCCGCCGTCCGCCGTTCCGGCTGCACCCGCCACGGTCACTTTGCCCACCGACACCCCCGAGGTGCAAATTTCCCCCGGAAAATAAACCACAAATAACCTTGATTTTGACCTGAGGTCACAAACTGTCGCACGCATGTCGAATCCCATTGATCCCCGGCCCTGGCATCAGCGCTCGGTGGACGCCCTTCTCCGGTTTGCCTTAACCGCGATTTTTCTTATCTGCTATCGTTCAAAGATTTATGGCAAGCGGGAGTCGTGGCCCAAGGTTGGCGGCGCGCTGGTGGTCTCAAATCACATCTCCTACCTGGACGTCATTTACGTGAACCACATTTCCCCGCGGAAGCTGCGCTTTCTGGGGTATGAGGGCTTTCTGCGTGTGCCGGTGCTGGGGTGGTTTTTCCGGGCCATGAACGTGATCCCGGTGTCCCCGGCCAAGGCCAAGGATGCGATCATCCGGGCCTCGGAGGCCTGCGCGGCGGGCAGCTACGTCACGATTTTTCCCGAGGGCCAGATTTCGCGTTCCGGGGCGCTTCTCGGGGTGCAGCGCGGCTTTGCCTTGATTGCGAAGCGTTCGAATGTGCCCGTCCTGCCGGTTTTCCTTGATGGCCTCTATGGTTCCATTTTCAGCTTTTCCGGAGGCCGGTTTTTCAAGAAATGGCCCCGGCGTTTCCCTTATCCCGTCCGCGCCGTCTGCGG
>JANOBW010000475.1:0-1789 GCA_031411855.1 Opitutia bacterium | reverse complement strand
CGCCTGCGTCCCCCCGGAAACCGTCCTCGAAGCCCTCCGCCAGGCTGGCCTCACCCAGGTGTCCCGCAATAAGATGCTCGGCCTCTTCAGCGAATACACGGCGGTCAAAGCATGAGCAAAAGCCAAACTGCTTTCCCCCTTCTTCGTCACGATAAACTCCCCTTCCCACCTCCACCACCGTCCTCGAACTCATTCAACGCTTTGGTCAAACCAAGGCCTCACTCCCACCTTATTCGAAGGTCCACGAGTCAAAGAATGCTTTTACCCATCCCCTGCCTTTTCATCCTGTAAATCCCGAACATCCTGTCCAAAAAACAACATCCCAATTGCCCCCAAAATCCTTTTTCGGAATAATCAAAAAGATGAGCAGGATGTCCGAATCATCCACACACTTGCTCCATAAGATTAGCGGTCATAGCCGAAGATTGATATTCCCCAAAACTGCCTCGTTTCTGCGTAAATCTGCGCGTTTCTGCGGTTAAAAACTGCCTCTTTTGCGATTTTTGCGCCTGTCCCGGCCTTGGTGGCGGGGTTTCTTTGCGGCCAATCCTGCCTTGGCCTTCCCCGCTCACGCCATCGTCTCGTAATGGTCCACCACCTTGGCCGCATGGCGTCGGAGCGCGGCCTCGGCGTCCACCCCGGCCCGGCGGCAGGCCAGGGCGAACTCGAAGAGGGCCTTCCCCGCCGCCTCTTCGGTGAGGCCCTGGGCCTGGGCGGCGACACGCTTATCGTCGGCGAAGGGCGTCAGGTCGAGCGAGTGTTTCTGGGCGATCTTCGCGACATCGCGGGCGAAGTGAAGTGACGGCAGGCGGGGCGGGGCCTCCTTGAAACGTTTCGCCGGCTTCCCGGCGGCGGCCTTTTCGGCGGCCTTGATCTTGTCCCACTCGACCAGCACGGCGGCGGAGTTTCCCAGCTTGGCCTGTTCCCCAAACACATGGGGGTGCCGGCGGATGAGCTTCTCGTTGATCTCGCGGGCCACGTCCTCCAGGTCGAAATTGCCGGCCTCACTCGCAATCTGCGCATGGAGAACGATTTGCAGCAACACATCGCCCAGCTCCTCCCGCAGGTGCGGCCAGTCCGCCCGGTCAAGGGTGTCGAGCACCTCGCTGACCTCGTCCACCAGGCAGGTGGTGAGCGTCTGGTGGGTCTGCTCACGGTCCCACGGACAGCCATCGGGGGCGCGCAGTCGGGCCACGGTGTGGCGGAGGGCATGAAGGTGGGACATGGGGAAAGACTGAGGGATGAAGGTTGAAGGATGAAGCAGAAAACAAATGCCTCTCAACGCGGGGGCTCATTGTTTTCTCTCCCAGCTTTCGCTTCCCACTCAACCTCTTTGCCTTGAGAGATTAGCGGTTATCAGCGAAAATTAGCGTTCCCCTCGCGCTTCGTCACCACGAGTCTCGAAGGTTTCCCTCTTCGCTTTTCTCTCGTCAGCCGCCGCTTTGGGAAAAAGCTTCCCCCTTCGATGGACAAACTGACCGAAATCATGGCGTGGAAAGCCCAGGAGGTGGCCCGCGTGGCCCGGCCCGTGCGCGACGTGGAGTTGCAGCGGTTCGCCCAGATACCCCGGCCCGGCCCCAGTTTCCTCCAGGCCCTGAACCATCCCGGCAGGCTTTCGATCATTTCCGAGATCAAACGCCGCTCACCCTCGGCCGGGGCCATCAAGCCCGCCGCCAACGCCGTCGAGCAGGCCCGCCGCTACCACAACGCCGGGGTGGACGCCCTTTCCATCCTGACCGACGAGAAGTTTTTCGGAGGCAAACTCCCCGACCTCTGGGAAGTCACCGAC
>JANOBW010000474.1:0-3958 GCA_031411855.1 Opitutia bacterium | reverse complement strand
TTCAAATAAACCATAAGTCTTTCCGCCCCATGCGCTTCTTTGGTATCAGCCTCATTCTCGCCACCCTGTTGTCAGCCTGGGCCAAACAGGCCCGTCTGGAGATTCCCGTCCTGCACCTTTTCGACTGGTTTGACCGTCCGTTCCGAAACGAGGGATGGAACCTTGGACTTGGTGATATCTTCCGGCTAATCTCACTCTTCCTTGGGGTTTGGGCGGTCCGTCACGGACCCATCCGGTGGAACCCTCTGACCCTCCGCAAATGGCAGCGCTTCAAGAGTATCCGCCGTGGTTATGTGGCGGCTCTCACCCTCGGTGCGCTGGTGGTCCTTTCCTGTCTGGACGGACTTCTGGTCGGGAAGCAGGCGCTGGTGGTTTCCTACGGTGGCAAGCTTTGCTTTCCCTTTGTCCAAGCCCCGCATCGTAAATCAGATTTCGGGCAGTCCGGAGCCGGAGAACCCGACTACCGTGATTTGAAGAAAATCTTCGAGAGGGAAGACAAAGGCGATTGGGTGATTCTGCCTTTCATTCCCTACGGTTCCAAACTGGATGCGCCCATCCGGCGAGAGACGGTCGAGGTCCGTCCGGATGGCAAAGCCTATTCGGTTGGGGCCGACCGTCCTTTCACTGGCAACGCCTATCTTCCCTATCAAAACTCCACGGAGACACGCCGTTTCGATTTCAAATACATCCAGGGGCTTCGCGAAGGCCCCGCCCAGGGGTATGACAAGGAAGGCAATGTCATTGAGCGGCTCACGTTTGAAAAGGGCCACGAGAAGGAGCGCAAGGTGTTGGCCGAGGTTGACTTCAAGGCTCTTGACGCCGCCGCCGCCACCACCCTGACCCGCAACGTCTATCCCCCAAACTCTCCTTCCTGGACCGACTCCCATTACCTCGGCACTGACTCGGGTGGCAACGATGTCCTGGCCCTTTTGTTTGGAGGTTTCCAACTGCTCGTCTTTGCCTCCGCCTTTTACCTCGTGGTCACTTTCGCCATCGGCATCACTCTGGGCTGTCTCCTCGGTTTTCTGGGCGGGGCCTTTGACATGGTGGTGCAGCGTCTGACCGAAATCTGGATCAGCCTTCCCTTCCTTTATGTGGTCATCTTTTTGCGCGGTTCTTTCGAGCCTCGTATCACCATCATCATCAGCCTTCTGGCCCTCTTTGGGTGGATGCAGGCCACGATTTACATGCGGGCCTCCACCTACAAGGAAAAGGCCCGTGATTATGTGGCGGCCGGGAGAGTCCTGGGGGCCTCCTCTCCCCGGATTATCTTTGTGCACATCGTGCCTAATGTGATCTCGACACTGGTCACCCTCGTCCCTTTTAAAATCGCCGGTGTCATCGCCTCCCTCTCGGCCCTCGACTATCTTGGTTTTGGTCTCCCACCGGGGGAACCTTCCCTTGGGGCTTTGCTGAAAGATGGATCCGAAAACATGTCCTATCCTTGGATCATCATGGCGGCCACGGTCGCCATGGTCGCCCTCCTTGTGCTTGTGACTTTTGTCGGCGAGGCTGTCCGCGAGGCCTTTGATCCGAAGAAACACACGACTTACAGTTGAAGCTGCAGGTTATTCCAGGTCCGCACATACTTCCCATGCCTTTCCGTCTCCTTTTCCCCCCTTCCCTTCTTCTCCTGCTCTGCCTTTGCCTCGCCCCAGGAACTGACGTCCGCGCCGCCGACGAGTTTCCTCCCTACGACAATACCAAGGCCGCCGAAGCCTACTACAAGTCCAAGCCGGACTTCTTTCATTTCAAGAGTCCCGCCGAACTGCCCAAGGATCTGAAGTGGACTTCCGGGGACGCCAACCTTCCCGAGATGGGCGACCCTGCGGCCACCAAGGGCGGCACGGTTAACTTCTTTGTCGCCGCCTTTCCTCCCAGCCTCCGTGTCTTTGGCCCCGACGCCAACAGCTCCTTCCGCTCGGAGCACTGGGACGACATCTACATCATGCCGGTGTCCTACCATGGCAACGATACGACTAAAACGTTTCCCGGCCTGGCTTCCTCCTGGGCCCTGGCCGACGACAACCGCACAGTCTATTACCGCATCAACCCCAAGGCCACCTTCTCCAATGGCGACACGATTCTCACGGACGACTTCTTCATGGTCTTCTACATCATGCAGTCGCCCCACATAGACGACCCCTGGTATAACAATTTCTACAACACGAAGTATTCCTCCATCACTCGCTACGACGAGCGCACGTTTTCCGTCCAACTGGCGGAACCCCGGGCCGATCCGGTTTACTGGACCCAGCTCCAGCCCCTCAATGTCCGTTTTTACCGCGAGTTTGGTCCCGATTTCCCCAAGCGTTACCAGTGGCGGAAAGCCCCCACCACGGGCGCTTACGACATAGATGTGTCCAAGATGATCAAAGGCCAGCGCATCATCATGCACCGCGTCAAAAACTGGTGGCTCCGCGATGTCCCCCAATACCGCTACCGCTTCAACCCCGACTACATCGTTTACGATTCCATCCTCAACGCCGACAAGGCTTTCGAGACCTTCCGCAAGGGGAAACTTTCCTTCTTCTATCTTGATAGCCCGCGCTACTGGTATGACAAAATGGACATTCCGGAATTTCACCAGGGCTACATTCAAAAGGCCACCTTTTACACGGATTATCCCCGCCCTCCTTGGGGAGTTTACATCAACAGCGCCAAGCCGCTGCTCGACGACATCAACGTCCGCCGCGGCATCCAGCATTCGATGAACATCCAGAAGCTCATTGATGCGGAACTCCGGGGTGACTTCACCCAGCTCCGGTCCACCGCCGAGGGGTATGGTCCCTTCACCAACACCGAGCTCAGGCCTCCGGAGTTTTCCCCCGAAAAGGCCGTCTCCTTCTTTGAAAAGGCCGGATTCAAGCAGACCGGCCGTGATGGTATCCGCCTCAACGACGCCGGCACCCGTCTTTCCTTCAAGCTCCTGATCCGGGACATGCCCACGCACCGCCGCTATGGGCTCCGCCTCAAAGAGGAGGCCGTCAAGGCCGGACTCGAGTTGGTCCTGGTGCCGATGGACAACACCAGTGCCTTCAAGGTCTTGCGTGAGAAAAACCACGAACTCACCATCACAGCCTGGGCTTCCTCGCCGCCGTATCCGCGCTACTGGGAGGGGTTTCACTCGGACAACGCCTTTGAGAAGAAGGACGGCAAGGTGGTGATGGAAAACGGCCGTCCTAAAACCAAGCCGAACACCAATAACATTACCTCCACCTCCAATCCCGAATTGGACAAGGTCATTGACCAATATGAGAAGGCCGCCAGCAACGAGGAGCTCGCCCGCCTGGCCCACCGGGCCGAGGAACTCATCCGCGAGGAGGCCTGCTTCGTCCCCGGCTGGATGGCACCCTACCACCGCACCGGCTACTGGCGCTGGATCCGCTGGCCCAGGGACTTCAACGTCAAGGTCTCCGAGTTTGCCACAACCAACCACGTCCTCTGGGTGGATGAGAAACTCCAGAAGGAAACCCTCGACGCCATGAAGGCCGGCCAGGCCTTTGATCCGGTCGAGAAGGTCTATGACCAATACCGGTAACTCATTTATAGTCATGAATCAAGAATCCTTGTTGTCCGTCGAAAACCTCCAGACCGCCTTCCACACGGACCAGGGGCTCCTGCGCGCCGTGGACGGCGTGTCGTTCACCGTCAAACCGGGGCAGACCGTGGGGCTCGTGGGTGAGTCCGGCTGCGGTAAATCGGTCACGGCGTTTTCCATCACACGCCTGCTGCCCCAGCCGTCCGGACAGATCGTCGGAGGGCGCATTTTGTTTGAAGGCAAAGACTTGGCCTCCGTTTCCCCGGCCGAACTCCGCTCCATCCGCGGGGCCCGCATCGGCATGATCTTCCAGGAGCCGATGACGGCCCTCAACCCGACCCAGCGTGTCGGCAAACAGATCCAGGAGGTGTTTCTGCTGCACACCAGGATGTCCAAGGAGGAGGCTTGGAACAAGGG
>JANOBW010000473.1:0-4553 GCA_031411855.1 Opitutia bacterium | reverse complement strand
CCCCCCGGCTACATCGGCCACGAGGAAGGCGGCCAGCTGACCGAAACCGTCCGCCGCCGTCCCTACTCCGTCGTCCTTTTCGACGAAATCGAAAAGGCCCACCCGGATGTCGCCCAACTCCTGCTCCAGGTTCTGGAAGACGGCCGTCTGACGGACTCCATGGGCAGGGTGGTGGACTTCCGTAACACCATCATCATCATGACGACCAACGTCGGCGCGCAGCAGCTCCAGCGCTCCACCACGGTCGGTTTCACCTCCAACGAGCGTGAGAACGAAATGGCTTTCGACCGCATCAAGGAAAAGGTCTTCGAAGAGGCCAAACGCGCCTTCAAGCCCGAGTTCCTCAACCGCATCAACGAAATGGTCGTGTTCCGTTCCCTCAGCCGCGACCACCTCTTCAAGATCATTGACCTCGAACTCAGCAAGGTTTCGAAACGCCTCGCCGGCCGCGACATCCTGCTCAGCTTCGACGAGTCCGCCAAGACCTTCCTCATTGACCGCGGTTACGACGAAAAATTCGGGGCTCGTCCGCTCCGCCGCTCCGTCGAACGCCACTTAGAAGACCCCTTGGCCGAAGCCATCCTCAGAGGCGAGGTTCGCCCCGGCGAACCCATCAAGGTCACCGCCGGCAAAGACGCCCTCGTGTTTCAACAAAACCAGGAAGCCCAAGGCACCGCCACGCCGGGCGTGTGAACGTGGCTCCGCCTCGTAAGCACCAAATCCCAATCACCAAGTTCCAATCCTTCAAGGGGTTGGAACTTTTTTTTGAGCCACTGCGTGTCGCCTTATCAGACCGCAACTTTCGGCTTCATCCTTTCGCTGTTTATCGTGAAAGCTTCAATCAACTTGTGATCTGATCGTTTTCACATCAGTTACAAACTGATCTCAACTTATCTTCCATGAACTCATTTTCGGCTTTGCTGGACGCCTTGGCGGCCGCCTCCCCCGAGCGGAAGCCCGTCTTGGAACGCCTGATCCGCGACATCTTTGAGCGCCGCAAGTCCGTTCTGGCCTTGGACATGAGCGGTTTCACCATGATGGTGAGGCGCGACGGGATTTTGAACTACCTCTGCCAGGTCAGGCGCATGCAGAAACTCACCTTGCCGCTCGTCCACCTTCACCACGGAGAACTGGTCAAGTTTGAGGCGGACAACCTTCTGGCCGTGTTTGACGACCCGGCCAAGGCGGTGGAGGCCGCCGTGGCGATGCAGCGGGCCTGCCGACAGGAAAATATGTCAGGAGGGCCGGAATTGGCCTTCAGCATTGGCATTGATCATGGCGACCTGCTGCTGCTCGACCGGGTGGATTGTTTTGGTGACCCGGTGAATCTCGCCTACAAACTGGGAGAGGACATTGCCCGCCCGGGTGAGGTCCTGATCACGCCCAAAGTCCGCGATCTGCTCGGACCCGGCTTCCCCCACGCTCTGCGGGAGATGCCGATTTCGTTCTCGGGACTGGAGCTTTTGGCCTACTCGGTTTCCACCGTCGCCGAGCGGACGGTTTAAGGGACACTGCCCAAGCTGAGTGATACCATTCCGCGCTACGCGGAGCCGGCTTCCTCGCGCTCAGGTGCTGGCGAGGCCGAGCGCGGCGTCCAGGCCGGCCACGCAAAGGAGGCGCGGCGTGGTGCCCGAGACGAGCATCTTGGGGTATTTCCGGGCCCGGTCCACATAGGTGGCAATGGGATAGCGCGACTTCAGGAAGGAGGAGCCCGCGATGAGGTCGAGGATGGTCGAGCTGTTTTCGCGGAGGAAGACCTTCCCGTTCCACCGGAAGCCCTGCTTCTGCTGGCGCCATTGAGTCGGCAGCGGGGTGAGGGAGTCGTAAAGCATGCGGAGCTCGTGTTTGTTCCACTGGTGGTGGAATTTGGCCGCGTAGCCGGTCCCCATGTAGGGCACGAGGCGGTAGTCGAGCAGGGGACTGCGGCCCTCGATGCCGTGCATCATGGAGTTGCGGTCGTTGTGCCAGATCCATTCGCCGAGCTGCCCGCCTGGGGCCGAGTCGGTCACGACAGTGTCGAGGTAGTTGCCGAAAAAGGAGGCGAGGGGATCGGTGGAGGGGATTTTACCCCGGTGCAGGCCGAGCGTGAGGGAGGCAGGGGAGAAGCGTTTGCGGAAGGCCCGGAAACGCTGGCGGCCGAGAACACCGCCGGTGACGGAGCGCAGGATGCCGCGGGCCAGGTAGGTGCGTTCCGCCTTTGCGTGGGTCCAGACGCCCTTGAGCCATTCCTTGTCGCCGTTTTCATAGGCTTCGGCGGCGGCGGCCGTCAGGTAGCGTTCCCAGTAGCCGCCGAAAAGTTCGTCCCCGCCCGTGCCGTCGAGCACCACCCGCACGTCCTGCTCGGCGATGTGTTCAAACATCTCCGCCATGGCGATGGAGCTGCCGAGAAAGGGAAAGGGTTTCTCATGGTGGCGGCACATGCCGAGGATGCGCTCGAGGGTTTTCTGGCCATAGGCCAGCTCCACGATGGTCGCCTGGATGCCGAGTTTTTCCACGCATTTGCGGGCGTAGGCGGCGTCCTCGGAGCGTCCTGTCTCCCCGATGAAACAGTGGACCTGGTCCTGCAACCCCATGGCGTGCAACGCCGAGAGGATGATCGTGCTGTCAATGCCGCCGGAGAGCAGCAGGCCCACCTTGCGGTCGGAAACCAGGCGGGTGGAGACGGCGTCGCGGAAAAGGTCGCTGAGGCTATGGTCGGCGGGCAGAGGCAGGCGGGAGGCCTCGCGGACGCTGAAATAGGGCTTGAGGCTGATTTTCCAGGAGCGGAGGTCGAACTCGGCGGAATGCCCGGCCGGGATCTGTTTGATGCCGGCGAAGTGGGTGTTTTCGTCGCTCCCGGGGAAGGCCGCCCCGTGCATCAGGTAGCTGTCCACAAAGGCCGGATCGAGCCGGGGCTTCGTCCCGAGGTAGTGGTGGATGGAGTCCACCGTGGAGGAGAAGATCACGTGCGCCCCGTCGGCGTAGTAGAAGAGGGGTTTTTTGCCGTGCCGGTCGCGCGAGACCAGGGCGAGGGCGCGGCTTTCATCAAGGTAGGTGAAAGCCCACATCCCGTTGGCCTGGTTGAGGAAAGGAAGCCCTTTCAGGCCGAGCCCCTCGAAGAGCACCTCGGTGTCGCCCGTGGTGTTGAAGTGGAGGGAGCCGTCCTGGATCTCGTCCCGCAACTGGCGGTAATTGTAGATTTCCCCGTTGAAGACGAGGGTGCGGCCCCCCTTGCGGAAGGGCTGGCTGGAGCGCGGGTCGAGGTCGAGGATGGAGAGCCGCTGGTGACCGGAGGCGGTCCAGACCTGGCTGCCGTCGGACCCGGCGGAAAGGACCGGATGGTAGTGGACGCCGGTGTGGTCGGGCCCCCGGTGTTTCATGCGGGCCAGCGCGGCCTCGAACCGGCCGGTATCGAGGTGTCTGTTTCGGGAAAATACCTGAAAAATGCCGCACATGCCCGTAGGCAAACCGACTCGCATGAAGGGGCAAGTGCGGATTTGGCGGCATGATTTCGTTAACGAAGTTTTTTTCACCGGCAAGGAGGCCGCCGGAGCCAAAAAAAATCCCCGGGGAAACCGGGGATTTGGGGAAGGGGAAATCGAGAGGGGCTCAGTAGCCGCCGCCGTCCACCGGAGGGCCTTTGCCTGCGCCGCGTGAGTCCTCGGGCTTGTTCTGGCCGGGCTTTTTGCCGGGTTTCTTGCACTTGCCTTTGCCGGGTTTCTTGCAGTTGCACTGCTTCGGCAAGGGGAGGCCTTGGAGATCCGTCAACTCCATGCGGGCCAGCTTGATGGAGGATTCCAGTTTCTCCTGGAAGGCGGCCTGGAGGGCGCTGCCGGAGGAGGACTTTTCGGCCAAAAGACGGAAGTTCTGGCGGGTGGCCTCGGCCTCCTCTTCCCACTCCTCGCGGGGCAGGCCTTCGAGGCGCATGAGCCAGGTGGTGTAATACTGGGCGGTGGCGAGGGTCTCGCGGGCGGTGGCGGCCAGGGCGGTGGCACCGGGAAGTTTTTCGGCCTCCTGCACCAGGCCGGGAAGTTCGTCGCGGGCCTCAAAGAGTTCGCCGCTCTGCATGCGGGCCTGGGAGCGGAGGACGCGGAGGCGAAGGTTCGTTTCCCGCTCGGACTCGGGCAGGCTGGCCAGGGCCTGCTCAACCGAGGCGATGACCTCCTCGTAGCTTCCGGAGGCAAAGGCGGCCTGGGCCGACTTGAGGTGGACGGAGGCGTGGTCGCGGGCGAGCGCCTCATGGCCGGGGCCGTAATGCCAGCCCACCCAGAGAAGCGGAACGGTCATCCAGGCGACAAGGGAAACGGTGCGGGCGGGGGACATGGTGGTGGGGAGGGGAGGTGTGATGGGCACCGAAGTGGTGCCGTGGTAAGGCCATATCAGTAATATAATTTCACAAGTGGCAACCCATGAAATCTCAGGAGTGAAGAGAATTTCGGAGGAACTCCCAGGGACGCAAAAAGGCCCGGCGGCTGTGAACCACCGGGCCTTTCCACTGTGCATGAACGATGGGGCGCACTGACTCGGCGGCGACACACACGGACTTTTTTCCGCCACGCACCACCTCGTTCACC
>JANOBW010000472.1:0-13790 GCA_031411855.1 Opitutia bacterium | reverse complement strand
TGGTGAGGTCGAGCCCCCCCTTCTTTTTGTCGGGGTTGTGGCAGTTGTTGCAGGTGTTGGAGAAGATCGGCTTGGCGTGATCGGCGTAGGAGAACACGTCCTCACCGCGGAGGCAGGCGAGGAACAGCAGGGGCAGGCAGTGGAAAACGGGGCGGGGCACGCGGTTTGGGGGAGCCGGGTGAGAAACCGCCGCCGGGAAAAGGTTCAACAGTCTTTCCCGGTTGCCGAGGGTAACGGAGACCAACGCCTCCCCCACCCCGCCCTCAGCCGCGCGAGGCCCACCACCCGTAGGCCAGCGTCTGCGGAACGGCGGCGAAAAGGGCGGCGACAAAGTCGTCCACGGTGACGCCCCAGCCGCCGGGAAGTTTCTGGAGGTGTTTGATGCCGAGGGGTTTGAGGATGTCGAAAAAACGGAAGAGGGCGAAACCCAGCAGCAGCCACCAGAGGCCGCCCGGGCCGGAGACCATTTCCGGAACGGCCACAAACACGAGGGGGAAGGCGGTGAACTCGTCGAGGATGACCTCCCCCGGATCCTGTTTGCCCAGAACGACTTCGGCCCGGCCGCAGGCCCAGACGGAAAGGGCGAATCCCACCGGGATCACGGCCCAGGCCACATCGGTGTTCCAGGCCTCCAGCGGCCCCCAGACAAACCAGGCGAAGGGAATCGCGGCGAGCGTGCCCATGGTGCCGGGGGCGGGCAGGCGGCGGCCGACCGGGCCAAGGGTGGCGATTTGGGCGAGGCAGCGAGACAAAGACATTCGAGACAGAAAGTGGGAAGAGGAGAAGAAGTGAAGAGGTGATTCGAGGCAGTGCAAAGACAGACGAGGCAGAAGGTTATTTCGGATCTTCGTCGGGTCTCCTGGTGAAGCACCATTTTTCGGGCTGGGAGGACATGGTCACCAGGCGGGAGATAAGGACTTCGTAGCGGAGATCGAGTTTCTGAAAGGACTCCACGGGAAGGTAGCCGCAGCGATGGGCTATTTCCAGATGGGTCTCAGCGGGCTCACCTTCACTGTCGTTTAGTTTGCTCACGAAGGCCGCATGATAGCGGCGTTTGCGCCAAGCTTCGGCCAGATTGGCGGGAACAGAACGCGACGAACGGCGAAGTTGATCCGTCAAAGAGTAGCGTTCGTCCGCTGGAAAACTCTTGGAAACGGTAAACAAGCCAAAGGCGAGATTCATGGCTTCACGCCAAACCTCCAAATCGCGGTGGGTGGTCAGTTTCATGACTCTATAATCTGCCTCGTTCTCCTTCTCGCTTCTTCACCTCTTCTGCCTTTGTTTTCGACCCTGATTCCGCCGGAAACATCAGGTCGCCATACTTGCTGAGGTAGGAATACCCCGAGGTGGCGGTGAGGAGCGCGGAGAGCCCGAAGGAGACCTGGCCGGCGTAGTTGAGGGTGGAGCTGAGCCAGGAGAGGTCGAGGCCGGTCCAGTGGTCCCAGTCGTCCCGGACCATCGGGACGGCGAGGAGGCAGTGGAGGGAGACGAGCTGGACGACGGTCTTGATCTTGCCGGCGTTTTCCGCCGCCAGGACCACCCCTTTGGTCGCGGCCAGCAGGCGGAGGCCCGTGATGAGGAACTCGCGGCTGAGGATGACCAGAAACGGAAGCACCCCCCATTTGGGCAGGAGGTCGAAGGCGATGAGGACGGCAAAGAGCCCCAGAACCAGGATCTTGTCGGTGATGGCGTCCATCAGCTTACCGAAATCGCTGACCAGCTTCATCTTGCGCGCATAGTAGCCGTCGAAGTAGTCGGTCAGGGCGGCGATGACAAAGACGATGAAGGCCACCGTGGCGGGCCAATGCCACTTGCTGTCGAGGTGGAGCAGGCCGACGACCAGGAAGAGCAGCGGGATGCGCGAGAGGGTGAGGATGTTGGGCAGGTTCATCGGATGGCTTTCAGTCCCGGTTGGGGCTCCATTTGACCAGGTCATAAGTGGAGCGGGGAAGCTCCATGAGGAACCGGCTGGGTTTGATGGAAAGGGGGCCGTAACCGCCGGCGTTGACGAGCGGGAAGCTGATGTGGAGCTCGTCCATGGCGCGGGTCACGGCGACATAGAACAGACGGCGCTCCTCGTCCACATCACCCGCCTCGATGGCGCGTTTGAGGGGGAACATGCCGTCGCCCGCGCCCATGACAAAAACGACGGGAAACTCCAGGCCCTTGGACTGGTGGACGGTGGTGAGGCGGATGCTTTCGCGGTCGTTTTCCACCCCCCGGTTGTTGGTCTCCGAGTTGAGCAGGATGATCTGGGCGAGGAACTCCGTGACGCTGTCGTGACGGGAGGCGAAGTCCACCAGTCCGCCGAGGTCGTCCATGCGTTCCTGCCAGTTGGGGTAAACGTTGCGGATGTGCGTGGCATACCAGCCCTCGGTCGCGACGCGGGCCACCTTGATCGGCGCGCCGCCGGCCATGGCCTGGTGGATCTCGCGGAGGGATTCGCCGAGGGCTTTCCAGGCCTCCACCGCCGTGGCGGGCACGCCGAGCCCGGCATCGTCCAGGACGGTGACCGGGTGGAAGGCTCCGGCCGCCTCCAGCAGCCGCTCGTGCATCTTGGAGGCGGTCTTTTCCCCGACCTTGGGAAGCAGGGCCGTGAAACGCTGGAAGGCGGCGAAATCGCGGGGGTTGGACACCCACCGCAGCATGGCGACCACGTCCCTGATGTGGGCCTGCTCGAAGAAACGGAGGCCGCTCGTGATGATGTAGGGCAGGCCGGAACGGTCCAATTCCATCTGGAGGTCGAGAGCCTGGTAGTGGGCCCGGTAAAGCACCGCGATGTCGCCCAGGCCGAACTCCCCGTCGGAGACGAGGCGGCGGATGCGGGTGACGATGAACTGGGCCTCCTGGCGGGAATCCAAAACGCTGACCACCAGAGGCTTGCTTCGCTCCGGTTTGACCGCGCGGAGGTTCTTCTCGTAACCGTGGCGTCCGGCGTGGGCGGACAGGACGGCGTTGGCCAGGGCGAGGATCTCCGGCCCCGAACGATAGTTGACCTCGATCTTGTGGACGGAGGTGCCGGGGTGGCGGTCCTCGAAGCCGAGGAGGTTTTTGATCTCGGCCCCGCGCCAGGTGTAGATGCACTGGGCGTCGTCGCCCACCGCCATGATGTTGTGGTGCGAGCCCATCAGGTCCACGATGCGGGACTGGATGATGTTCGTATCCTGATACTCATCAACGAGAAGGTGTTTGAAACGTCTCCCGTAGGCCGCGACCACCTCGGGACGTTTCTCGAGGACCTGGAGCCAGTATTCGAGCAGGTCGTCGTAGTCGGCCACCTGCTGGTCGAGTTTGCGGCGGCGGTAGTCGTCGGCGAAACGCTGGACGAGGTTTTCCAGGTTCGCGAAGAAGGGGTATTCCTGGCGGAGCACCTCCCCGATCGGCAGCATCTTGTTGCGGGCCAGGGAGATGACGCCGGAGATGACCTTGGGCTTGGGGTTTTCCTTGTCCTTGGCCCAGGTGGGGTCCACGCGCCGGACACTTTCGGTCAGAAGCGTTTCGGCGTCGTCCTGGTCGAGGATGTTGAAGTCGCGTTTCAACCCCACGACCTCGCCGTGGGTCCGGAGGACGCGCTGGCCGATGCTGTGGAAGGTGCCGCCCCAGAAGCGCTCCGAAGGCACGCCGGTGAGCTGGTGGACCCGTTCCAGCATCTCACGGGAGGCCTTGTTGGTGAAGGTGAGAAGGAGGATCTCGCCGGGCGTGACCCCGTTGGCCAGGAGCCAGGCCACGCGGTAGGTCAGAGTGCGGGTTTTGCCCGAACCGGCGCCGGCCAGCACCAGGGCCGGACCGGGGGGGGACATGACGGCGCGGAGCTGGTCCGCGTTCAGCTCACGGGGAAAATCAATCCCCCCATGGGCGGTGGCCTGGGCCAGGTCGTCTAGGTCCTCGAGGAAATCCATGCGGAGCAGGTTTTTTTGGACGGGCCAGGGAGTCAACGGGCGAAAGCAGAGAAAGGGATTGCCCGACGGGACTTCCGGGTCAGTCTCGCCGCCACTTGCCCGGGTGGCGAAATGGTAGACGCAGCAGACTTAAAATCTGCGGACCCACAAGGTTATGCCGGTTCGAGTCCGGCCCCGGGCACCAACTTTCCCTTCCTTCCCCATGTTTGCGGTTGTCCCCCCCGGGTAAACACCTCAGACCACCCCCTTACCCGACCATGCGAATCCTGAGTTACGGACTTACCGACCGAGGCCTCATCCGCCAGCGCAACGAGGACAGCCTCCTCGTAGATGACGTGAACCGTGTCTATGCCGTGGCCGACGGGCTGGGCGGCCTGCCCCGCGGAGCCCTGGCCAGTTCCCTGGCCATTTCCAAACTGGAGGAGATCGCCTCCAGCCCGCGTTTCCGGGGCGAGCCGGATTTCAAACAGGTTTTCCGCACGATCAACGACCGCGTCCGCGACGAAGGTCAGAAAATCAGCGGAGAGATCGGGATCGGAACCACTCTGACGGTGGCCTTTTTCCGTGGCTCCGAGCTGACGCTGGCCCATGTGGGCGACTCGGCCCTGTTCCTCATGCGCGATGGCGACATGCGCCAACTGACGCGGGATCACACCATGGAACAGGATCTCCTCGACCGGATGACTCCCGAGGAAAAACTCCGCGCCGTCATTCCCGAATATTTTGCCCACACCCTGACACGCTGCATCGGCCAGCAGGACGAACTGGACTGCGATCTTGAAAAGTTCGAGATCCAGAAAGGCGACCGCCTCCTGCTCGTGAGCGACGGAGTGACCAAAACCCACACCGACGAGGAAATCGCCGTCCACCTGGGTTCAAGCTCCAGCCCCGAAGTCTGCTCGGTCGGTTTCATCCACACCGCCAATGAGCGGGGCGGGCCGGACAACACCACCGCCGTCAGCCTCTTCATTGAGTAAGTCCATGTCGGCCGACAGGTTGGAACGTTTCCAAAAGTTGGCTGAAACCCATCCGGACAACGTCCTCTTTCGTTTCAGCCTGGGGCAGGCCCTGCTGCAAAACGGCCGGGGCGCAGAGGCCATCCCACACCTCCGCCAAGCCGCGGATTCCAAGGCGGACTGGATGATGGCGAGAATCTTCCTGGGACAGGCCCTTGCGGCCGAAGGCAAAATCGGCGAGGCGCGTCCCGTCATGGAGGAAGCTCTGCAACTTGCTGTCAGCCAGGGTCATGAAGATCCGGAACGCGAGCTGAGGGAATGGCTTTCGGCCCATCCGGCCTAGGACCTGGCAAGAAGCGGACGCAGGCACCGAAAGGGGTTCGTAAATTTTATTGCCCGACGGTCAAAAAAAATCATAATCCTTCACAATTCTCCACTCAGATGAACAAGACGACGATGGTTTCCCTGTGCCTGCTCGGCCTGATGATGGGCGGTTGCCGGCATGACGGGCAGGTAGTGAACAACCACCAACCCGGTCCGGCCCTTGGCACGGGTGCGGGCATGGCGGTGGGCGCGGTGGTGGGAAATGCGGCCGGCTTTGTGGTGGGAGCGGGCGAAGGTGCCGTCGGTGCCGCCTCCACCGCCTTTGACGGCAGCCGCCGCGTCGTCCGCACCTGGCGCACGGAGGTGACGCCTGATGGCCGCACCATCCAGGTTCCTGTAGAAATCGAGGTGGACCAATACGGCCGGCCTCTCTGAGCGAGAGGCAAGAGAAGCTCCGAGCGGTCACAAAAAAGGCCCGGCATTCATGCCGGGCCTTGAAGTTGTGACGGGGACTGGATTTTACCAACCCACCGAGTTGCGTTTGCCCTGCTTGGTGATCTGTTCCTCGCCTTCCCAAACGGCGAGGCCGTCCTTGACGGTGGTGAGGGAGAGCTGGAAGGTGTAGGTGACCTGCTTGACATCGCCCACGCTCGTCCGGTTTTCGAGAAGTTTGCCGGAAAGGGTGTAGTAAGGCAGGGTGGTCTTGGGCTTTTCGCCGTTCATGAACGCCTTCATGTTGCCGGCATCGGCGGCCACGGGGTCCTCAATGCGGCCATCGGCACCGAGCGTCGTGGTGGTGACCACCTTGCCGGTCTTGTTGAGGGCGACCCGGATCTTCTTGGTCAGGGAATCAATGTCCACCTGCTGCTGGGTGTTGTTGCGGATCTTGGAAATCGCCATGACCGCAGGCTGTTCGGGGGCCTTTTCCAGGGCGCCGGACTCCAGGAGGGAGGCGACCATCTTGTCGGCGGCGGCGGTCCAGTCCTGGATATCAATCTGGCCCAGCGAGGTGATGGTCTTGGTGCCTTGGGAATCAATGACATGGGCGTCATTGGTGGCGCAGCCGGAGGCAAGGATCGCTGCGGCGGAGAGGGTGAGGAAGGTGAGCTTCATGGAGGTGAGGATGGCAGGTGGCGAAAATCAGGATTCTTTGAGTTTGAGACGGAAATCAGCGGCCCGGGGGGAGGTGGCGACGGCGGAGACGGCCCGCACCTCACGCCCTTCGAGCTGGATCTGTTTCCAACCACCGGTGGGGCTGGAAAGCTCCATGCCGTCGTCGGCGATCCAATCAAATTTGTAGTCGAAGGTCTGGGCCTTGCTGGACTTGTTTTCCAGGGTGACCTGGACCTTGAGCAGATTGCCGGAGACGCGGGAGTCGTTGACCGATACGAAGGCGACCTTGCGGGCCAGGGTGGAGTCGGTGACGAAACGTTTGTCCGAGACGTAATGCGGGGCGGACTCGGGGTTGGCGCGTTCAACCGAGTTGACGCTGGTGGCGCATCCGGCGGCGAAAAGGGCCGCGACGGCGAGCAAAGGTTGGAATTTCATGGATTTACTTGGCGAGAGTGAGTTGGGAGATGATCAGCGGGGAGGTGCTGCTGATGCTTTTGACATAGACCACATTGACGCTTCCAGGTTCGATGGTGACCGGGGCCTGAAGGGCGCCGGTGGACAGACTGATCTGCCGGTTGGCGGGCGTGTTGAGGCGGACGTAATGGAATTCCTTGGGCAGACTGCGCCAGGAACGGGTGTCGGCGATGTTCACCGCGGCCTGGGTGATGCCCGTGGCCAGCATGGTGAGCAGCTGGCCGCCGGCCCCCAACTGCTGGCGCGCCTGGTTTTGGATGACGGCGTCCATCGTGGCCTTGGTCACGGTGGAAATGATCGTCTTGGTCAGGATGGTGGGCCATTCGTTTTTGAAATCCTGGGCGATGACACTGTCCATGCTGCACACCATGGCGCTGGGCAGGACTTCACCGCCGCTGTTGACCACGAGCCCGGGGATGTAGTCGTTGACGTATTTGAGTTTGGGAAAAGCCGCCCCGACATAGGAGATGCGGCCCGTCAGAAAACCGATGGGAAGGTCAATCCGGACTTGGTCACGGTAGGGGGCGGAACCGGTTTCAAACACCACATAGGTCACGTTTTTCGGAGCTTTGCCGCTGCTGGCGTCATTGAAATCCAATTTGGCGTAAGGGTTGTTGGGAGAGAGGGCGACGACGCGCTCGAAAGACTTGCGGGCGCGCTCGGTATCGGAGGCGTCGGCTCCCTGGTGGAGGAAAAACAGGCCGTCGAGGAGGACGGCGAAAGGGTTCACATAATTGCCGTAGGGAAGGATTTTGGCATCAACCTCGGATTCGATTTCGGACAGGCCGGCGCTGGTTTTGGGGTCGGACTTGGCCCGGTCCACATCGTAGGCCTCGGCGGCGTTGCCTTGCTCGTCCTTGTTTTTCCCGGCCTTGGCCTCCTCGGCGATCTTCTGTGCCTCGGTGATCTCCTTGGCGTTTTCCTCGACGGCGTCGCGCTGGCGCTGGAGGGCGCGGTTCAGTTCCACGCGGGCGGCGGCATAGTCTCCCAAACGAATGAAGTTCAGGGACTTGTAGATGTTCATCATCACCTTGTCATACCCCCGGCCCCGATAGGGAAGATTGGCCTGGTTGGTCAGGATGGCGCCGGTCTCGGAGGCGAGCTTCACCTTGGCCTCCTCCTCGTATTTGTTGACCTTCTCCTCGGCGGAATCGAGGGCTTTGTTTGACTCCGCCAGATAGGCCTGGCCGGGGGAAAGGGCATTGGCCTGGGCGGCCATGTTGGTGGCGGTCTGCTGCGTGGTCACGGCGGTGACGGGCGCTCCCTCGACGGTGGGCAGCGGAACGTTGGCGAGCGCGGCGACGCGCAGGATTGAGCCCTGCTCCAGACGGTAAAGGATGGCATCCTTGTCGGTGGCATGATTCTCCACGTCCTTGTTGGCGATGGCCACCGCGGTCACAAAGTTGCCGGAACGGAAGGCGGCGTCGCGATCGGCGGTTTGCGAGGTGTAGGTTTCACAGCCGGAAAAAAACAGTGAACCCAGGAGCGTAAGAGCGGCCAAGGTGAGTTGAGGACGGGGCATGAGCGGTGGGGAGCGGGGTGGAAAAAGAGGGAAAAAGGCGGGTCAGTTTTGCACGCGACGGATGACAGATCCTTTGTCCACGCCGAGATCCTCACCGCTGATCTCACCCTGGGAAGTGGTGGGATTGACGCGGGTAATGCGGATTTTTCCGACGGAAAGTTCCTCCCGGCCCAGGCTCACACCGGTGTCGGGGTCCTTCATTTCCTGACCAAGGGCAAACACCTCCCAGAGTTGGCCGACAGCGACTCCCGTGCCATCACCGCGGTTGAGGGTGACCACCTTGCCGGTTTTGGCCACGACCTTGGCGGGATAGACGACGTCGGCGACACGCTGGGAAATCTTTTCACTCATGCGGCGGGTCAGGGCGACCAGCAGGGCGTCGGAAAGCTCACCTCCGGAACTGAAGGAGTTGGAGAGTTCCTCCTCAGTGTCGAGGTTCTGCTCCTGGAAGGTGGCGGACTCAAGCAGCTTGTTGGTCTTGGTCTCATAGATTTTGGCCACCGTGGAGAAACGGATGACACGCTTGGTGGCGGTCTTGCCGATGGAGGCAAAGGTCGCGGTCTGGCTGACATCCTGAAAATCATCAACGGTCACCACCACAAGCAGGTCGGCGTTTCCATAGGAGAAGGTCTTGCCGTTGGCACCCGCCTCCTCGATGAGGGCGTCACTATCGGAACGGGCCAGAACGGTAAACTTCCGTGTCTGCTGAAGGGCGGTGATCATCTGGCCGTCCAGCGCCTGGGTCATGCGTTCGACCGAATTGGTGCGGCGGTTGGCGGCGGCGTTGGCCAGGATGGCGGGGGTGGCTTTGACTTTGGCCACACCCAGGGTTTTGATGGAGGCCACGGGAGAGGCGGCGGGAGGGGCCTCGGTTTGGGCGGCCAGGGGAAGGACGCTGAGGAAGGCGGCGGCCAGGGCGGCCAGACGGAAAGGTTTCATGGCGAAAGCGGTGGAAAGTGGGAGGTGGCAAATCACTTGTTCTCAAAGAACTTGAAGGGCATCTCGACCTTGAGGTTGTCCTTGGTGTCCACCTTGTAATCTATCTTCATCCCGCTCTGCTCCAAGGTTTTGGCCAGACCCTCCAGGGACTTGACCTGGGCATCGGTCAGCTTGGCGCCGTTTTTGAGTTCGTTCAGGAAACGTGTGCTGTCCTTCCAGCGTTCAAGAGATTTTTCCGTCATTTCCAGGGCCACGCTGAGCGTCTGCCCCTCCACGGCGTTGATGGTGCGTTCCCAGGGTTTGAAACCCTCGCGGGTCAGGCGGATTTTGCTGAAACCGGGACGGAGCTGGATGGAGCCGGGAGCGGAGCCCACGGCCACGCCGTCCACCTCGACGCTCACACTGAGAGGAGAGGTGCGGAGCTTGGACGAGTCGTAGAGGGTGACGGTGTTGTCGCCGGAAATGCGGATGTCGGGGACCGTGAGGTCGGCGGCCTCCACTTTCAGGTTCACACTGACCAGGGCGGCTTTGGCGGCGGGCCCGGTCACCTTGCCTTGCGCCACCTTGGCTCCGACCGAGGTGGCGATTTTCCCCGTGGCCTCATCCAGCAGATCATCGAGGATGCCGCCGACCAGCGCGGTGGCGGAGGCTGTCCCCTGTTCGGTGCGGGTCACCTTGGTGTCGTCCCCCGTCAGCGAACCTCCGTTCGAGGCGTCCAGTATTTTGTAAGTAAGACGGAGGGTGTGATCGTAATTGGTGAGGTCGTTTCCGTAGGCCTTGATATGCCGCTCGGTCTTGGAATAACTGGCCAGGGAAACCTGGATGATGTAGCCGACACCCATGTTCTGGGCCAGCCGCAGGGCTGAGGATTGGTTG
Source organism: Opitutia bacterium (assembly GCA_031411855.1). Lineage (GTDB taxonomy): Bacteria > Verrucomicrobiota > Verrucomicrobiia > Opitutales > JANOBW01 > JANOBW01. Next base: position 3,687 of record JANOBW010000472.1, on the reverse strand, counting down.
GTCAGCTGAGCTTCGAGGCTTTTTTCGGGATGCGGGGAGGAGGCCACGTCGGGATCAAAACGGCGGGCGGCGTCGGCAATGACCTCGCGGGTCATCACCTTGAATCCGAGATCGGAAATCCTGGCGGAAAGGAGATCCTCAATCACGGCGATTTTGCCGTCGTAATCAGCGCCCGCACGGTTGGAAACAATGATGGCGGCCAGACCGGAAAAACTCTTGGAAACGGCTTCAGTTTCCCGGACCTTGGTCACCGTGGTGGTTTCGGTGATGGTTTTGCCGTCTTTTTCATAGGTGCGCTTTTCGACCTGCGGGGGCACGGTTTCGAGGGAGGCCTCCTTGGTCACCGTGGTTTCGGCCATGGCATGAAAGGAAGTGAAACCTCCGGCTAGCAAAAGGGCCTGCAAGGCTCTGCCCGAGGTGGAAAACATGGGTGGTTTCATCGTGGTTCGCGTGGCGATAAAGGTCGTGGGCAGGCGAAGAAAGGCCTGCCTGCACGGACGTTTGTTATTTCAGAAAAAGAGTGAGGGACAATACGAAAATGACCATTCGTGCAGAAAAGGATGCCTCGGAGAAAAATTCAAAACCAGGAAAATCCATGTCCCTTTGACAGGCGTTCCTTCACCCCAGAATCCCAAGGCAAAGGATTGGCTTGCCGAGGAAATGAATTCGCCCTCATAAAAACCACACACGCCCCATGTCGCCTTTTACCCTGATCGCAGTCCTTATCACGCCCCCCCTTGTGTTGGGAACGATTTCCCTCCTCACGGTCAGAAACCGCCTGGGACCGGCCTATGCGGTCAGAAACAAAGCGGGAAAAAAAGGCGCGGAAGTGGCCCAGAAGTCACTCGCGAGGCTTTTCCCCGTGGACACATGCCGGGTGGCCTCCTTTGACGGACGAAGCTTCGACCACTACTCCCCCTCGGTTCACTGCGTGAGCCTGCACACCAGCCATTACACCGACGACACCATCGCGGCGGTGGCGGCGGCGGCACACCAAAGCGCCCTGGCGGGCCTCTGCGAGGAGGGAAAGTTTGGCTCCCGCCTCCGTCAAACCATCAATCCCCTGACCGTCTGCGCGGCCCAACTGCTGCCGGTCGCCATCGCCCTGGATCTTTATTTCGACAAAGTTGCTTATGTGGGGATCTTGCTGGCCGCGATTTACCTGCTCCTCGCTGTTCTTCAACTGGCCACCCTGGGCCTTGAGTTTGCGGCCGCAAGAAGGGCGAAAACCTGCCTTCATGATCTTGATTTTCTCACGGAAGAGGAGCTGTCGCTGGCCAGCCAAGCCCTGGCCGGGATGGTCTGGGCTTACCCCGCCTCACTCGTGTCGTCCTGGCTGAACCTGCATCACTCGATCGTCCGGGCCGGCTTCGACTCACCTAGCCCGGCCCTGCGCGACCCCGCCGATATCAAACGCGTCCGCCCACGTTACCTGGGCCCGGAGATTTTTTCGAAGAGCTGAAAGCGCGGGGCTGAAAGCGCGGGGCTGAAAGCGCGGGGCTGAAATCATCCCGCAGAGGGGACGGCGTCCTTTCCGGATGATGCCAGACCCATTCCCGAAGTCCGGTAAAAAAGAAAGGCCGACCCCCGAAGAGATCGACCTTAAAGTAGTCGGTCCTGAAAAATATCTTAAGCAATTGACTATAAATGGCTTGCAATTTAATGAGACCATTCCAATATCCCTGATAAACCGCCCTTCACGCCAACTTTCCCGGAAAACATGAAGCCTGACGCCACCCCAACCTACTTCCAAGCTGACTTCACCCGCCCCGACCTCGGAGCCTTCATCAACCTCAAAGACCCCCTCGTCATCCTCGGCCGCCAGATGGACTGGGCCAGCTTCGAGCAGGTTCTCGGCCAAACCTACTGCCCCGACAACGGCGCGCCCGGCCTGCCCACCCGCCTCATGGTCGCCCTGCACTACCTCAAATACCAGCACGACCTCAGCGACGACGCCACCCTGGAACTCTGGGTGCAAAACCCTTATTGGCAGCATTTTAGCGGAGCCCATTTTTTCCAGCACGAACGCCCCTGCGACGCCTCCAGCATGACCCGCTGGCGCAGCCGCCTAGGCACCACCGGAGCCGAGCTCATGCTCAAGGAAACCATCGCCACGGCGCTCAAAACCGGGGCCGCCACCCCCGCGCAGATGACCCGCGTCAACGTGGACACCACCGTGCAGACCAAAAACGTCCGCTTCCCCACCGACACGCGCCTCTACGACCGCGCCCGCGAGCGCCTGGTCAAGACCGCGCGGGCCGCCGGCCTGCGCATCAAACAAAGCTACGAGCGCACCGGCCCGCGCCTGCTCAAGCAGCTCGGCCGCCTGTCGCACTCACGCAAGGCCAAGCAGGCGCGGGCCTGCACCCGCAAACTCCACACCAACCTCGGCCGCGTCATCCGCGAGATCGAACGGCAGAAGTTCGATCCCGAATCGCCACTGGCCCAACTCCTGGCCGTGGCCAAACGCATCCACACGCAGCAGAAAACCGACAAGGACAAGGTCTACAGCGTGCACGAACCGCAGGTGCGCTGCATCACGAAGGGCAAGACGGGCAAAAAGCACGAGTTTGGCAACAAGGCCGGCGTGGTCACGACAAGCCAGGGCTGCTGGCTGATCGGGGCGCTGGACTTCAGGGACAACCCCTATGACGGCCACACGCTCAAGGAGCAGCTGGAGCAGGTGGAGCGGATCGTCGCCAACCTGGTGAAGGAGGCGCACACGGACATGGGCTACCGCAAACACGACTACGAAGGGCCAGTCCAGATCCACGTGGACCAAAAACGCCGTGGCACGATAGCGAAGGCGCTGTGGAAGCGAATGAAACGGCGGGCAGCCATCGAACCCACCATCGGTCACCTCAAGAACGAGCATGGTTTGGAGCGCAACCGCCTGAAGGGGGCGCTTGGTGACAGCCTGAACGTGCTGCTGGGCGCGAGCGCTATGAACCTGCGCAAGCTGCTGAGGTTCTTTTTGGCCTTTTTTATCCACGCCTACCTGAGGCGGACAGATCTCCGCCCAGCACAAATCTCGCCCCTTCGCGCCGCCTGAGGCCTTTTTCAGGACCGACTAAAGTAATGGTGCCAAGTGATTTACTTGACTTCCTTGTGGATCGTGTGGCGGCGAAGATTCGGATTATACTTCTTCTTTTCGACGCGCTCCGTCTGGATCTTTTTGTTGCGTGAGCTCATGTAGCGGGAGGGCGACTTGCCTTCCTTGCGGGCTTCGGTGCATTCGAGGATGATGTGTTCGCGGGCCATGACAGTAAAAAGCGGAGGACAAGACACCCCGACCGGACCCTTGGCAACAACCATTTTGCCGGAAAGGACGATTTCGGCGGAAAACAGGCGGGGCGGGCGGAAGCGATGATCACAAGATATTGAAAATAAAGGAATTAAGGGTAAAAGTCGCCGACATTCCCGCTTCCCGGGCATTTTACTTGGATGAGCAAAAGGAACTCCTTTGCACCCTTTGCACCCTTTGCACCCTTCGCGAGACAAACTGCCTTGAAAACGTGACGCCCTGAAACCCCAACACCCAAAGTCCTAAGAACCTGTTTATGATTTCTTTTTGAAAAAGATGGAGCCATACAAGCAGCTCCATGAGAGAGATTTACGACAGTGACATAAGCCGCGAACAGTTCCAGCGCATTGAGGCGCTCCTGGACAGCGCCCGCAAAAAGACCA
>JANOBW010000471.1:0-3066 GCA_031411855.1 Opitutia bacterium | reverse complement strand
CGCCTTCTTCATCGGCCGCGGACCGATGTATCCCGTCGCTCTCGAAGGCGCGCTGAAGCTGAAGGAAATTTCCTACATCCACGCGGAAGGCTACCACGCCGCCGAACTCAAGCACGGCCCCATCGCCATGCTGGACGAGCGCATGCCCGTCGTCGCCCTCCTCAACGACATCCCCGGCCGCGACAAGACCCTCTCCAACGCCCACGAGTGCAAGGCCCGCGGTGCCCCCGTCCTCGGCATCATCACCGAGGGCGACATCGAGGCCAAACGCCTCTGCGACGATGTCATCGAGCTCCCGCCCAGCATCCCCTGCGTCTCCCCCATCCCGACCGCCGTCGCCCTCCAGCTCCTGGCCTACCACATCGCCCGCCTCCGGGGCTGCCCGATTGACCAGCCCAGAAACCTGGCCAAAAGCGTCACCGTGGAGTGAGCGGCCAGACGGGGTGCGACTTGCCCCCTGCCTGCCGCCTGGCTTCCTCAACCCGGACACACCGAGCTCGTTTCTTCTTCAGGACGAACTAAAGAGGGCCAGTTGAGCCTGGAATGGCATCAGAGCGGCTTGGAACTGGGCGGAGGCCCGCTTGGGAGACGACCGGAGGAAGTTTCGGTTTGGACCGGGGTTGCGGCGGGCGCTTCGGGCACCCCCGGAGCAAAGGCGCCACCCTCACCCGTGGCATAGAGGAGGTTGCCGTCGTTGGCGAAGGAAAGCCGCATGGAGCCGGTGCGGGAGCCATAGGTCTTGAAGTCGTTTTCCGGGAAGGAAAACCAGGCCGGAGCCTCGGGCGGCGGGACAAGGGGGGAGGCGGCCGGCCTGAGTCCGAAAGCGTTTTCCTGGCGCAGGTAGGTGAGCAGTCCGGGCGAGGCTTTGAGGACGAGAAACCACCGCCATTTATGACTCCCGCCGGCCCCGGCCAACTCGCGGCGTTCGGCATGGAGGATGTAATCGTCGGGGCCGGGCCGTTTCCAAAAGGCGCGCCGGAAAACCTCCGCCGGTTCGGCCTCCGGTTTGAGCACCGGTTTGGCCGGGCCGGAAGCCTCCGTCCGGGCGGCCGCAGCGGCGGGCGGGGGCGGGGAAGAGGCGGGGCCAAAGGCAGACCATCCCGCCACGGCCAGCACCGAAACCAAGGCGGCACCGATGACAAACCTGGAGGACATGATCCCGGAGCGATGCGCCTCAGTTGCCTGAATTGCTGTAGGTCCTGAGGAAGAGCTCGATGTCCTTCACGCTGGCGGTGAAACGGTTCAGCCCCTCCTGCTCGTTGTTGAGCAGCGTGTAGGCAGGGATGACGATCTTCCACTGGTTGTTCCAGACGCTCCGGCCGATGAGGCGGGGGTTGGTGTAGATGATCGGCAGGTCGGCCAGGTAGAGGTTGCGGTCGTCCACGGCGCGGAAGGCCTGGTGCTTGCGGATGACCCAGGGGGCGGAGCTGAGGGTGTCGTTGGCGGTGAAGAACTGCGTGGTGTTGAAGCTGCTGGCCCCGAGGTTGTAGGGAAGCGGCAGGGCCTGGTCTCGCACCGTCCAAAAGCGGATGGTGTTGGTGTCGCCAAAGGGTGCCAGCATGTAGTCGGTGCCGCAGGGGATGAGGTAAACGTAGGGGGTGGCGCTGAGGGAGTTCGGATCATTGACGACGGGGCCGCTGCCCGAGGTGTCCATGCCCACATAGCCGCTGAGAACAATGCCCGCCCCGGAAATCTTGGTGGAGAAATTGCTCGGCGTGTAGGCATGATCGCCGGCGGCGAGGGCCAGGCCGAAGAAGTTCCGTCCGTGCTCAATGGTGGTGGAGAACGGGATGATGATGCCGGGGACGGCGGAGCCGTCGGGCTTGCGGATGTTGCGGCAGTAGTTGGCCACATCGCTGTCCGTCAGGACGTTGGCCACGATGTGCTGCTCCAGCGTCTGGCGCCAGGCATCGTCGTCCCCGGTGATGTCCGGGTCATCAAGGATGCGGTAGAGTTCCCGGCGGAGGGAGAAGATGGTGTTGTTGAAGTCCGGGTTGTTGAGGCCCAGGCGGCCTTCGGCCACGGCGAAGTCGGTGTTGAGTTTGGCCATGGTGCCGGCCAGGCCGTCGTCGCCGAAGGCGGAGACGGTGGACTGGGGGATGCCGCCGGTGAGGTCGCCGAGGGAGCGGGCGGCGACGATGCGGGCGAAGACCTTCTGGCCTTCGGCGGTGCCGAGCAGGCCGGTCTCGTAGTCGTAGCTCTTGGCGGCGAGGTAGGAGTAGCGGCTGGCCAGGTCGAAGAGGGTGCGATACTGTTCCAGCGCCTCGTTGCGGAAGACGCGGAAGGTGACGTCCTTGGTGCGGTAGCCCTGGATGACGGCGGCGGCGCGCTGGCGGAAGATCTCGCGCTCAACCAGGACCCGGTTGCCCTGGGCGACGACGTTGCGGACGTTTTCGAGGGCTCGCTGGTGGTCCAGGGTGAGGTTCATGAGTTCCGCCGTGTCCGTTTCCGTGTCCCTCAGGAGGGTGGAGTATTCATAGGCGAGCTGGATCTGCTCCTGTTTGAAGCCGAGTTTCTGGAGGGTGGCCTCCAGTTTTTGCTCCTCCTCGAACATGTTCGTCTGCTGGACGCGGGCGGAGGCGCGGGTGGAGAGGGCGATGGTCTTGGCCACGGTGGCGGCCACGGCGCCCACCAGTTTGGCCGTGCCACGGGCGGGGGAGGTCAGGTCGGCGCTGAGCCCCACCACCTTGGGAAAGTATTCGGAGATGGCATCCCCGAGGGTGGCGGCGACATCGGCGATGTCGTCGAAGGACTGGGCCGTGATCTCGCGGTCGCGCACCAGGCGTTCGAGGTCGAGGAGGGTGGTCTGGCTGTCCGAGAGTTCCTGCCGCTGCTTCATGTGGGAGGTCACCATCTCGGTGAAGACGGTGCGGAGGTGGTTCACATGGCCGAGGTTGGTCTGGTAGATGATGCTGGCGGAGGCCAGGGCGAGGTAGGATTGCTGGGCGTCCTGCAGGGCTTTCTGGAGTTCGCCCGTCTCGGCGCGCGAGCCGAGGCCGCCCGTCTGCCACACGTTGTTGTATTGGACAAACTGCGAGGGTTGGACGGTGACGGTTTTGACCGTCT
>JANOBW010000470.1:0-2075 GCA_031411855.1 Opitutia bacterium | reverse complement strand
CATGATTTTGGAGCCGCAGAGGCGGCGGGCCGCGCTTTTGCAGGCGGCGAAAGCCTCGGGCAGAAGTTCGTCCAGGACGGCCTTGGTCACCTCGCGCTCACGCAGCGCCTTTTCCTCGTAGGGCAGGTGGGCAAACTTGGCGCGGCCCTTGGCAAAGCCCTCGGCGTAGCGGGCGCGGAACTCGGAGGTCTTGGCGCGCAACTGCTCGTCGGAGAGGGACTTGTAAGATTCCTCCAACTGGTTGATCTTGGCGACGACGGGCTGGCAGCGGGCGACGTATTTGCGATACTGGCGGCCGGAAAAATGCTTGATGAGGAAGGAGAACATGGAGGACCGGAGACGTGGTTATGGGGCTCAGGCGAGACCGAGCTCGGAGCGGAAGTGGGCGATGGTGGGCTTGAGGCCTTCGGACAGGGGGATCTTGGGCGACCAGCCGAGTTTTTCCTGGGCGAGGGTGTTGTCGGGTTTGCGCTGGCGGGGGTCGTCGCCGGGGAGGGGACGGTAAACGAGTTTGGACTTGGAGTGGGTCTGGCGCAGGATTTCCTCGGCCAGTTCGATCATGGTGAACTCGCCGGGGTTGCCGATGTTGACGGGGCCGATGAAGGACGGGTTTTCCATCAGGCGGGACATGCCCTCGATGTTGTCGTCGCAGTAGCAGAACGAGCGGGTCTGCGAGCCGTCGCCGTAGATGGTGATGTCCTGACCCTGAAGGGCCTGGACGATGAAGTTGGAGACGACACGGCCGTCGGAGGCGTTCATGCGGGGGCCGTAGGTGTTGAAGATGCGCATGACGCGGATGTCGGCCCCGCGGGTGCGGTGGTAGTCGAAGAAGAGTGATTCGGCGGCGCGTTTGCCCTCGTCGTAACAGGAGCGGATGCCGGTGCAGTTGACATGGCCCCAGTAGGACTCGGGCTGGGGGTGGACGAGGGGGTCGCCATAGACCTCGGAAGTGCTGGCCTGGAGGATGCGCGCGCCGTTGGCCACGGCCTGGTCGAGGGCGTTGATGGCGCCCAGGACGGAGATCTTCATGGTCCGGACGGGGTCCTTCTGGTAGTGGACCGGGGAGGCGGGGCAGGCGAGGTTGTAGATGCGGTCCACCTCGAAGCGGTAGGGCTCGCAGACATCGTGCCGGACCAGCTCAAAGCGGGGATGGGTGAGGAGGTGGGCGACGTTTGATTTACGGCCGGTGTGGTAGTTATCGAGGCACACGACCTCGTGGCCTTCACGGATGAGACGATCGCAGAGGTGACTGCCGAGGAATCCGGCTCCGCCGGTGACAAGGACGCGCATGTGGTTAAATTGGGAAAAGGGTGGGAAAATGGGGAAGGTTGGGCCGCGCGGGAAGCAAAAACCGTGGGGGAACGTTGAACGTCGAACTTTGAACTCCGAACGTCGAAATCCCCGGTCCTTGGTTATTTTTCCCCTCAGGGGGCCTTCAGTTCCAGCACGGCCCTGACGGCCGAGTGCTGGGCCGGGCTGGGTGGTTCGACCTCGCAGGAAAGCGCGGTCCACTCCCGGGAGTGAAACACATAGTCGAGCCGCAGCCAGGGACGGTTGAAGGCCAGCCAGAAAGGCTGGTCGCCGGGGAAGCTGCAGCCCCACCCGCGCCCTCTTTCGGCGAAGCAGTCGGCCCAGCCGTTTTCCTCCATCCGGCTGATGAAAAGCGAGTGGGGCGGCAGGTTGAAATCACCCGCGATCAGCAGGGGAAGTTTTTCCCGGGCCAGCCGCAGGCGGACAAACGTCTCGCTGGCCTGGATGTTGGCGAGGCGTCTCGCATAATCCTCACGTGTTTCCGCCGAGAGGATGCCCCAGGGGGATTTTCCGGGAATCCGCCCCAACGCCTCCCGGAAGACGTGGCGGGGGGAGGGAAGGTGGATGGAGTAGAGGGCGAAGGTTTTTCCCTGCCAGGACACTTCAAACCGTGCCGCGACGGTGCTGGGGAAGACGGGGCGGTAGTGGATCAGTTCCTTGCGGAGCACGGGCCAGCGGGTGAAAAGGATGAACTCATCCAGGGCGTGCATCTCGTAACCCGGAATGCGGCTGTCCCAGAGGAGGTGGTCGCGGGCGTCGATGAC
>JANOBW010000469.1:0-4416 GCA_031411855.1 Opitutia bacterium | reverse complement strand
TCAACTGGTCCTTGGAAAACGGCATTCCCTGGCTCTTCACTGAAGTTGCCGACGCCAAAGCTTATCCCGACAATGTCGGCCGCCCCAAGACAGCCAAGGGGACTGCTTCTTCCGATCGAGACGTCGTCCTTCTCTATGTGGACCGGACCGGCCTTACCCCAGGACGCAAAACCGATTCCTTCACCGTCTGGGTCGCCGGCCAAGCTAATGAAGTCACCGTTCTCCTTGATGTGGCACCCGTGGACGGTGACTGGCGCGGCTTCGCCACCACCACCCGTGTGGGCGGCCGAAACATCAGCCTCGGAGAAGTCCGCCTCTCCCTCAACATCTTCTCGCTCAATGGCAACGGCTTCCGTTCCGTTCTCAACCGCGAGCAGTCAATCCTCTTCCCCCGTGATGTTTACATGGACGGCGTGTTCTACTCCGACAACCAGTTCAAACTCACGACCAACTTCGAGATGAAGGCCGGCGATCGCAACGCCCCGCCCTACAAAAACTTCCCCTCAGATCCGAAGGACCGCGACGTCAACGGTAACGGCAAGGTGGACGTGATGAACCCCTTCCCCTACGGTATTCGCCGCGAAGTCACCCTTCTTGGCACCCGCGTCACCCCCGACCGTCTGGAGGGCACCTATATCGAGTCCATCCGAGGAATGCTGCCTCCCACCTCGGGCAACGATCTCAGCACCGACCAAACCAAGTTTTCCAGCGACTCTTTCCTCACCACCAGCCAACCCGTCTTCATCGAAGGCACGTTTGTCCTCGAACGCCAGTCCTTCACCCCCACCAAACGCAGTGTCTTCAACGAAAACGCCGATGTCCAGCTTGGCATTGGCGGCACCGAGACCACCGAGAGGGAAACCTCCTTCACCATCACCAACCCGGTGAAGGTCAAGGATGTAACGCTTTCGCTGAACCTCACCTACGGTGACCCTACCCTGCTCCGTATCTCTTTGGTCTCGCCTTTAGGGACGAGTTTCCCGGTCCATGACTTCGGCGACTCCACCGCGATTCCTTCTTCTCTCCTGATCCCCTCCACTACCTTCGCCCTGGAGAACGGCAACGGCATCTGGAAACTCAAGATCGAATGGGACGGAGCCTCCGGCGAACGCGGCACCCTGGCCAGTTGGGGCTTGGACATCGAGGGCGAGTCCAGCCATGAGGCCACCGGGCGTATCATGGCATCTGGCAACCCGCTTACCGGGGCTACCCTGCGCCTCGAAGGAGGTGTCTCCACCCGCACCTTCACTTCGACAGCCACTGGCACCTTCACCATCACCGACCTCACGGAAAACGACTACACCCTCTACGTCACCAAGCCCGGCTACCAAACTCTCGCCTACAACTTTTTCATCGGCGAAACCGACCTGCCCATCGGCGACATTTCCCTAACACCCCTTGACATCACAGCTCCCCGCCTCACCGCTTCGCCACCGATTGGATACGCCGGCTCCAAGCCCCTCCACGTCGAGTTTGCGGTGGATCTGCCCATCGGCTTCACCGGCACCACCATCGCCTGGGATTTTAACGGTGATGGCACCACGGACAAAACCGGCCCCATCGCCGACTTTTCCGAAATCACCTACGACTACGTGACCCCTGGCTATTACAACGCCAAAGTGACTCTTAGCGGGGGAGGCTTGAGCGCCAATGTTATCAAGGTTCAGGACATCCTCGTCCAACGCGCCGTCTCCGACCCTAGCGGCGCTGGCACTCAGATTCTCCTTACCGGGTTTGTCGGTAGTTTCGCCGCCCGTTCCGATGGAACAGCTATTAACGAGCCGGAAAAACCTGTTATCCTCAGCGGACCGAATGGGGAACCGAATGCTGTCACCACTACCGTCACCTGGCTGGGCACTCCTCCAACTTCCCTCAGCCTCAAATCCGGTTTCGTCCTTCAAGAAAGCATCGCCGATATGGCCACCTTCGACCTAGACCGCATCCCCCTGGCTTCGCCTTCCACCCCCTTCGGCGGCCCCGAAAGCCCCGAAGACCTCGATCTCACGCCCAACCACCCTGCGCTCCGCTACGTCCGCTTCAACACCACCAGCCCCAACCCTACCAAGTATGATGTCCTGACCTACGACGGCACTCCCACCACCAGCCGCACCCTTGAAAGCAATAATAACAGCGGCTTCACTTCCTACCTCCCCGTCGGCACTGCCAAACCCCTCCGCTTCCGCATCCTCACCGCCCTCGGCGGAAGCGTCTTCTCCGAAACCAACCCCAGCATCCCCGCCGCCGTCGGCGACATCCGCATCCTCCCCGGCAGAACCCTCCCCTGATATGCTTCGCCCACCGACCACCATTTGCCCTGGGAACGCGGGGCTCCGCACCCGCCCTGCCTCGCCCCTGGGAGCGCCGGTCTCCCGACCGGCTACCTCGCATCTCCCTTCCCTCATCTCCTATCTCTGATTCCCCCTCTTTCCAAAAAATCACATGAAACCGCGACTCCACACCTGGCGCACCGCCCTCCCGCTCCTCCTTTCATCCTTCATCCTTCAACCTTCATCCTTCGGGGCTGAAAGCCCCCTCTACATTCCCTTCCAAGGCCAGGTCACCAACCAATCCGGCACCGTTTCTCCCGACGGCCAATACTCCGTCATCTTCAACCTCTACGACCAGGCGGTCGGCGGCCAGCCCGTCTGGTCCGAGCGCCACGTCAAAATCGGCGTTAACAAGGGCATGATCAACGTATTCCTCGGCAGCATTAGTAAATTAGACAGTGTTGATTTCTCCCAAACCAAATACCTCGGCATCACCGTTGATACCGACAATACGGCCACCACCGCCGACCCGGAAATGGTGCCAAGGTCGTTGATTATCCCGTCGTTCTTTTCCAAGAACACTTCAAAAATGAGGGGCTATGATTGGTCTGACCTATTTCGAGACAGTTCCAACCAGCCCACGAACAACATCACCACCGGCTCCCTCAAGCCGTCTCTGTTTGGCAACAACTCCATTGATGCCTCCAAATTGATCGCCGGCAGCGTGGGCTTTTCGTCACTCTCTGCCGATGTGGTCTCAAGCTTGGGCGGAAGTCTCATCCAAGGCTCGTTGGTGCCTTCTATGACAGCCCAAGAAGCCATTGCGATTCAGAATGCCGTTGCGATCACCAAGGATGCGGGAAACAACGTGCGACTGCTGAAGGCAAATGCCTCGGTTGGGAATCGTTCCGCCTTTTATGGTTTCGCCAAAGGAGCGGCGGCATCAGGTGCTCCCGTAACCGTTCAGCAATTCGGGGCCATGACGGGTTTTTCGGGACTGACGGTTGGATCTTCTTACTACCTGGGCTCCACTGACGGTGCCATTATTGGCACATTCCCTACGGTTAATCCCGTTTATGTAGGCGTTGCTCTGGCCTCTGACACCTTATTTGTAGATCCGTTTGGCGTCACCAAATCTTGGTCATCTTCCGGAAACTATTGGGGCAATGGCTCCGATGGAGTTCTGAATGCCAGTGCCAATGTGTCCTTTCCTGTGGCCACCGACGGCGAGGTTGTGGTGAAACAATACACCAGCCTCACAATCAACGAAAATATTACCGTCACCACCGCAAATCGATGCAGAGGCCTTGTTATTTATGTGAATGGAGATGCTACGATCAATGGCACACTCTCCATGTCACAAAGAGGTGCCAATGTAAACCCGACCTTGGCTGACTCGATTCCACCCGAGGGAATCCAAATCATCCGCAAAAAATCTGGCTCGAATGAAACTCTTGCAGGTTCAGTTTTAGGGGGAGTAGGATTAGGGGGGGTGGGGTCAGCTTGGAAAAACGTGGAATTACAGCAAGCCGGAGCCCAAGCGAATGGTAAAATCTATACGATCACCCGAGAGGGGGGACCTGATGCACCGGGTGGAGGATACGGATGTGAACCGGGTAAAACGGTTGCAAATGGAACTGGAGGAGGATCCTCTGGGTGGGGTAACGGTTTTAATGCTGGTGGAAGTGGAAGTGCAGGAACCTGTTTCAGTGGCGGAGCGGGCGGCGGGGGCACAATGTGCGGTAGTGGGGGGCCGGGATATGGTTTTCCTGGAGCTCCCTTTGGCGGGTCTGGTGGCAATGGACAATGTGGCGGTGGCGGTGGAGCAGGTAATTCAGGAGGCTCTATAAATGGTGGCACAGGGACCGGAGGTCTTCTTGTTCTAATCGTCAAAGGAAATCTAACGATAGGTCTGACAGGTTCTATCACAGCTAAAGGAGAAATGGGAGGACAAGGTAATGGAGACAAACCAGGTGGCTCATCAGGAGGTGGTCGTATCTTGGTGTTACGAGGGGGTAACATTATTGGTGCTTCCAACATTTCAGCAGCGGGAGGCGCTGCTAGACCTGGTGAAAATGGTAATCTTGGCTCCAAGGGCGGAGACGGTGCCGTAACCATCGATCAAATAGACCCTTGATTTCCTCCCCAT
>JANOBW010000468.1:0-8645 GCA_031411855.1 Opitutia bacterium | reverse complement strand
TGCTGGATTCGGACGACTTCGCGGAAGTTTCGGCCCAGATCACCGCTGATCCGGCCCGCTACACCCAGGTCAGCCCCATCGCCTCCTTCGAAGGCTACCGCATCATGCAGGAGTTCATCGAAACCCTTTACGAGGGCCGCGCCCGCGACAACCTCCAGCAGGCCGTCCAAGGTCCCAAGCCCTTCCGCCGTTTCAAGGATACCCTCACCCAGTATCCCAAGATGCGCGACTCCTGGCACGCCTTCCACGACAAAGCCCTGACCGAGAAGGCTTTCCAATGGGCCCAGTCCAAGGGTGTGACCCCGCTCTGGATCGTCAAACCCCCGGAACCGGCCAAACCCGCCGAAGGCGAGGAAACCCCGGCCGCCGAGGCCGCTCCCGCCACCGTCTGAACGACCCTCCCTTCCAGCGGCCCCGCCTCACCGGCGGGGCCGCTTTCTTTGGTGAAACAGCCCCCGCGAACAAAATGAGAACCTACAGCCTTTGGACTGATGCCACCGGAAGGGAGCTTTCTTTCTCCGAAGGCATCGATCCTCCCATATCTTTAAATGGGACTCAACTTCCCGGCGCTGATGTTTTAGTATTCAAGGTTGAAGCTGCCACTTGGGAAGAAGCCCTATCAATCAAGAATCTGAGGCTTGGTTTTGGTCCATACACCCCCGCCGGAGAACCGAAGCCCTGCCCCCATTGCTCAAGCTACTATTACCCGGAGGGAAGCAGCCAATGCTGGCGTTGCGGGGAGATTGATTGAACCGATGCCTTCCGTGAACACCGTCCACTGGGGTCTGACCGACTACGCCGACGCGCTCGAACGCCAGTTTGAGCTGGTCCGGCAGCGCCAGGCCGGCCTCATCCCCGACACCCTCGTCCTGACCGAACACCGGCCCGTTTACACCACCGGCAGCCGCGCCGGAGCCGACAAACACATCCTCTGGGACTCCCCCACCCGCGCGGCCCGTGGCGTGGTCCTTCACGCCAGCAACCGCGGCGGCGACGCCACCCACCACGGCCCCGGCCAGCTCGTCGGTTACCCCATTGTCCTGCTGCGGGACGGACGCCGCGACCTCCACCGCTATCTCCGTGACCTGGAGGAAGTTCTGATCCGCTCCCTCGCCCGTCACGGCCTCACCGCCGCCCGCCGCGATGGCCTTACCGGCGTCTGGTTGGAAAACCGCAAGATCGCCGCCCTCGGCGTCGCCGTGAAAAGCTGGGTCACCCACCACGGCTTCGCCCTCAACGTCTCCAACGACCTCTCCCTTTTCGACGGCCTCATCCCCTGCGGGCTCACCCCCGAGACCGGGTCCGTCACCTCCCTCGAACGCGAACTCGGAAAAGCAGTTGAGTGCGGCGAGGTAGCCCGCATCGTCGAAACCGAGTTTTGGTCCCTTTTTTCTTCCACACCGTGACACCGGAAACCCTCACCGCTCCCACCGCCCCCGCCTCCGCCGCCGGGATCACCTTTGAACGCGTCCCCTTCGTGACCGGGGCGCGCAAGCCCGACTGGCTGCGCGCCAAGCTGCCCAGCAGCCCCGAATACCGCGAGGTCCGCGCCTTGGTGGACAAGCAGGAGCTCCACACCGTCTGCCAGTCCGCCCAGTGCCCCAACCTCGGCGAATGCTGGTCCCGCGGCACGGCCACCATCATGATCCTGGGCAACATCTGCACCCGCGCCTGCACCTTCTGCGCCGTGATCACCGGCCGGCCCACCGAGCTCGACCTCGGCGAACCCGCCCGCGTGGCCGCCTCCATCGCCACCATGGGCCTCAAACACGCCGTCATCACCTCCGTGGCCCGCGACGATCTCAAGGACGGCGGCGCCTCCGTCTGGGCCGCCACCATCCGCGCCACCCGCCGCAAAAACCCGCTCTGCTCCATCGAGGTCCTCATCCCCGATTTCATGGGTGATTTCGGCAGCCTCGACACCGTCCTCGACGCCGAGCCCGATATCCTCAACCACAACATCGAGACCGTCGCCCGCCTCCAGAAACCGGTCCGGAAAACCGCCCGCTACGACCGCACCCTCGGCGTCCTTCGCCACGCCAAATCCCGCGGCTTCGTCACCAAATCCTCCCTCATGCTCGGCCTCGGCGAGGAGCAGCACGAGATCGAGCAGGTCCTGCGCGACCTCCGCTCGGTGGACTGCGACATCCTCACCGTCGGCCAATACCTGCAACCCTCGCCGCAGCACGTCGCGATAGACCGCTGGGTCACCCCGGCCGAGTTTGCCCACTGGAAAACCTTCGGCCTCTCGATCGGTTTCCGCTACATCGAAAGCGCCCCGCTCGTCCGCTCCAGCTACAAGGCCGAACAGCACAGCGCCGGTTTCCAACTGGTCGAAAAACGCCTCGCCAAAGCCGCCCAGCAGGCGGGTTGATCGGAGACTCAGGGTTTCCGGGCGGGGACTTCGAGCCGGGCGGGGGCGGCGGCGGTGGGGTCGGCGCGTTGGGCGAGGGATTCCCTGAGGGCGGCCTCGGTGCGGAGGACCTTGCCTTGGAAAACTTCTTTCCCGGCGACGAGCAGGGAGACCGGTTCGTCGAGGTTGAGGAGTTGGTCCGAAAGATGGAGGGCGAGGCCCGGAGGCACATCGCCGGTCAGGCGGATGGTCTGGCCCTCGACTTCGGCGGTGAGTTTCCGGCCGGCCTTGGCCTCGGCTTCAGGGACGGAGAGCCAGTAGAAGCGGGTGTGGGTGATGTCGTCCTGCACCCAGATGACCTTCCTGGGCCAGGTGTTTCGCTTCTTCTGGGCCATCCACGGGACGGACTCGGCATCCTTGCGGTTCATCCAGTGCGGGAGCCCGGGATAGACGCGGCCTAGATGGTCGTAGCCGCCGGGGTCGTCCTTCTGGAGCTGGTCGAGCTCCCTGATCTTCTCGGCCACCAGGGTGTTGCGTTTGTAGGCGGCATCCATGCCCCCGACGAAGGCGGCGAAGGGCAGGTTGCGGAGCGGGAGCAGGGAGGAGTCCCCGGGGTGGCCGGCCATCATGGCGGCGGCGGCCCAGCGGTCGGCCAGGCGGGGGGCGAGCTGCCAGACGCCGTCGCCACCGGCGGAGTAGCCCATGACATAGACGCGCTCGGGATTGACCCCGGCGACGGCCACATAGTCCTCGATGAGGCGGTCGAACAGCGCGTCCATGTGGCCCTCATGCCAGAGGTTCCAGGTGTTGGTGGGGGCCCGCGGGGCGAGGTAAATGCCCTCTTCCGGCTGGTAGAGCTGGATCTGGTTTTTCCACTGGCCGTCGTTGAGCTCCTTGGGCGCGTTGCCGCCGCCGTGCAGGGAGATCCAAAGGCTGTGGCCGGCAGCCGGGGCGGTGCCGAACTCCTTGACCAACCATGGCATGGTCTTGTCGCCCAAGGTGATGGACTTCGCCTTCACCTCGTCGGCGCGCTCCGCCCTGAGGGTGGCGGCGCGTTCCTGCCAGAGTTTGCCAAGGGCCGCCTCGGCCTCGGTTTTGCCGAGGGAGGCGGGACCGGCCGTGAGACAGCTGGTGAGCGCGAAAAAGGCGGCGAAGGGAACGGCCAGAAACGGCAGGCGGGAGGGTTTCATCGGGAGAGGTGGCGGGTGGTGGGAGTTTCGGCAAGTCAGTCCCTCCGAAGCAAGCTGCTCCCGTGGTTTCACCTCAAGCCCATCTCACCGGAGCAAGCTGCTCCCGCCCCTTTGTTAAGCCCGAGGCCGCGCCTCAGTTGGCCTTGGCGGGGTCGAGCGGGGGAAAGGTGAAAAGCTGGTTGGGGATATGCTGGGACTGCCAGAGGGCGCGGGCCTTGGCCACGAGGTCGGGGTGCTCGGCGGCGACATCGGTGGTCTCGGACGGGTCCTGGGCGATGTTGAAAAGGAGGACGGGGCTGTTGGGTTTGTTGTCGAGGGTTTGGCGGACGGCCTTCCATTCGCCAAGGCGGAGGGCGAGCTGCCCGCCGTAGCCGTGGAATTCCCAGAGCAGGAAGTCGGAGGGGCGTTTCGCGGCCTTGCCGGTGAGGAGTCCGGTGAGGTCGGCGCCGTCGGTGGCGGGGGCCTTTTCCACGCCGGCCACGTTGCAGAAGGTGGAGAAGAGGTCGTAGGCCACGGCGGGTTCGTCCACCACGCGGCCAGGGGCGATGCTGCCGGGCCAGCGGGCGATGAAGGGCTCGCGGATGCCACCTTCGAAGAGGCTGCCTTTGAGGCCGCGCAGGCCGGCGGCGGAGTTAAAAAACTTGGTCTCGACCCCTCCGACATCGTGCGTGGCGCCGTTGTCGGAGGTGACGATGATGAGGGTGTTGTCGGCGATCTTCAGCTCCTCCAGCAGGGCGCGGACCTTGCCGACGGAGGCGTCGAACTTGGAGATCATGGCGGCGTAGGCGGCGCGCGGCGTGGGATGGGCCATGTAGCCTTTTTTGCCGTCGTAGGGCGTCTCTTCAAACTTGCCGGCATAGGGGGCGAGATCGGCGGCGGGGATCTGCATCGAGACGTGCGGGAGGGCGGCGGCGAAGTAGAGGAAGAAGGGTTTGTCCTTGTTCTGCCGGATGAAGCCGAGCGCCTCGGTGTCGAACTGGTCGTGGCTGTATTGGGTGCCGGTTTTGCCGTCGTTGCCGGGGAGGTCCACCTGTTTCCCGTTGCGGAAGAGGAACTTGGGGTAATGGGTGTGGGCGTGCCGCTGGCAGTAATAGCCGAAGAAAAGGTCGAAGCCGTGCTTGAGGGGGTCGCCGTCGTTGCCGGGCGCGCCCAGGCCCCATTTCCCGATGCAAGCGGTGGTGTAGCCTCGGGTCTTGAGCACCTCGGCAATGGTCACATCGGCGGCCGCGATGGGTTTCTGTCCGCTGATGGGTTTGTTATCAAACTCCATGTTGTCGCGGATGGTGGCATGGCCGCCGTGTTTGCCGGTCATGAGGGAGCAGCGGGCGGGGGCGCAGACGGCGGCGCTGGTGTAAAACTGGGTGAACCGGACACCGTCCTTGGCGAGCTGGTCCATGCAGGGCGTCTGGATCAGTTTCTGGCCGTAACACCCCACCTCGCCGTAACCGAGGTCGTCGGCGTAGATGAGGACAATGTTGGGCGGGCGTGTTTCGGCTGCGGCCAGGGGCAGGGCCAGCAGGGCAAGGGCAAGGACGAGGAGGTGTTTCACGGCAGGCTTGACCCTTGGGAACCGGGGAGGCTCATGACAACCAATTTTACCTCACCGAGGAATCTATCGCAGCCTGCGACTCAATAACCGCATCCAATCACTCGGGTTTGGCGGGTTCCGGCGGGGCATCAAACGGGGAGGCGGGCTCCTTGGCCGGTTCCGGAACGGGGGCGGGGACGGTCTCGGCGGCGGTTTTCTCAGGGTCTTTGTGGCGCGGGGCGGGAGTCTTCTCGCGATGTTTGGGCTCGGTTTCTGCGCCTTCCTCTTTCCCGGCCTTGCTGAGTTCTTTGATGGCCCTTTCGGGTTTCACTTCCATCCAGGTTTTGAGTTCGCCGCGGGCCTTTTCAATCTTGGGGTCGCAGACTTCGAGGGCTTTTTCGACTTCGAGGGCCTCGGGGATCAGATCGCTGCGGGTCAATTTTTTCTGAAGGGCGACGAGGGCGGTGCGGTGGCCTTCCAGCAGGGCGAGGCGTTTTTCCAGACGCTGGGCCTGGAGGCGGTGGAACTGTTTGAGGTAGGCGTCGCGCAGGAACTGAAGGCGGGGAAACGAGCTGCCTTTGCGGATCTCGAGGGTTTCGTTGAAGGACTTGAGGTCGTCCCGGACCATGAGGAGCTGCTTGAGGTCGCCGTCCTTCTGGCGCTCGGCCTCAAGCTTTTGCAGGGCGGCCAGGTAACTTTTGTTCATGGCCTCGACAGAGGCCGGGTGGCCGACTTCGGCCTGGTTGAGGGCGTCCGCCGTCTTGCGGTCGAGCTCATCCACCTCCTGGGAGGCGGCAAACAGCGCCCCGGAGAGGGCGAGAAGCGCGAGAATGAGCGGTTTTTTCATGCGAAGACGTCAGACAAGAAAAAGCCCGGTTTAAGACAACCCAAAAGGCGGGGAGGCGGCGGCGCGCGGAAGCCCGGCCTCATCGGTTGTTCCATTTTTTCCAGCGGTCCAGGAAGTTGCTGCCGGAATTGTCGGGGGAGGAGATGCCCAGGATCTGGTCGTTGAGGGCGGAGAGTTTCATCACGTCCTGGGCTTTGCCGTCGGGGGTGAGGGGGTATTGTTTGGTGCCCCAGACCACGACTTTGCCCACCTTGGTGACGGCGGCGCAGAAACGGTCGCCCGCCTCCAGAAGGATGAAGGAATTCCCCTCCGGTATCTTCATCTGGTTGAATTCTTTTCCGCCCCAGCCGTAAATGTGGCCGGACTTGCCGAGGGCGTAGGTGGCTTCGGAACCGGCCGCCACCTGGACGATGTCGTCGTGCATGCTGCTCGTGCCCCCCCCCGGAGTGGGTTTGTCATAATAGAAATCACCCGTGACCTTGCACTGGTCGAAAGTGTTATCTCCCCAGGCGCGGACCTGGCCGTCCGAAGTGAGGACCGCGATGTGGAAGGCTCCCGCGCTGATCTGCTTCACCTTGCCCAGCCCCTCCGGGACATGGAGTTTGTATTTTTTGACCTCGCTGCCCCAGACGATGATCCTGCCGTCGGAACGCAGGGCGAGGAGGTAATCCTTGCCCCCCTGGAGGTCGGTGACGTCCTTGACCGCCTCCGGGACTTCCAAGGCCTCGCCGACACCCCAGACCCTGATGGTGCCGTCCGCCAAACGGGCGGCGGAGAAAGACATGCCGGCCGCGACACCCACAGCCGGAGGCAGATCGGCCGGGACAGTGAGAATGGCGGGATTGACCGGCTCGATCTTGGCTTCTCCCCCACTGAAACCGCGGCCGCCCCAGGTGCGGACCTTGCCCTCGGGGCTGAGGCCGACGGAGTGATACCAGCCGGCGGCGACATCGGAAACCTCGCGGAAATTGAGGGGGATGTCGTTCTGCCCGAAATCGGGACGCCCCCAGGCGACGGCGGTGCCCGAGGTCATGCGTTTGGCCTTGGCGGTGTCGGCCGGTTTGGCGGTGCCTTCGGGCAACGGGGGACCGAACGGATCGGGAGCGCCCGGGGTCTTGGGGTCGGTGCCGGCCGGGGCGGGCGTGGCCGGGGTCTCGGCGACCTGCGGCTTGAGGTTTTTCCCCAGGACCTCGGCGGGGGTTTTGGCCGCCCAGGACTTGAGCTCCTCCCTGGCCTGGGCGAGCCGCGGGGCGAAATCCTGCAGGGCCTGATCGGCGGCGAGGGCATCCTCGATGAGGTTGCCCTGCGTCATTTTTTTGCGGAGGGAATCCAAGGTCGCCCGGTGCGCTTCGAGGAGGGCCACATGCCTCTCCAGCTGGTCTTTTTTCAGCTGGTGAAACTTCTGGGCGTAAGCCTCGCGCCAGAATTGCAGACCGGGGTAGCCGGGGCCGTCGTTCACCTCCAGTTTTTCCTCAAAAAGCTTCAGATCGTCCCGCACCAGGAGAAGGCTTTTGAGATCCCCGGCCTTCTGGCGGTCCGCCTCCAGTTTCTTGAGGGCCTCCAGGTATTTTTTGTTCAACTCATCCTGGCCGGCCGGGAAGGCCTTGTCGGCCGCGCTGAGGGCCTCGGCGGTCTTGGCATCAATCTCGTCCACCTCCTGGGAGGCGGCCCAGAGCAGCGCGGGGAGGGACAAAGCCAGGAGGAGGGTGAGGCGCTTCATGTTGATGGATAAAAACTTCACGGGTGAGATTAAACAACCCTCGGCAAGTTCCCGCCAATTTGCCAGCATCATTGACAGACCAACCCGCCTTCCGCCTTCTGCGGAAGCCATGCCAGAGCCCATCATTTCCCCCCACTGTTTCCCTGAAACCATGGATGGTCGGTTCCACCTGCCGCGCCACCGGGACGACATCAGGTGGCTTGACTGACCGGAACGACGCCGACGAAAACGCCGACGAGCCGTCACCTCCCCACCGCCCGCCCGCCGCGATGAGACTCGACCTCCTGCTCCGCATCCTGACCGTCTTCGGCTGCCTCTTTGCCGCCCTCTGGATCGTCAAAAAGATCGCGCCCATCGCGGGCCGGGGACTGATCTTCGTCAAACTGGCCCTCTTCCTCGGGCTCGTCCTCGCCGTCATGGCCTGGTGGAGATCGCTGCGCGGACGTTGACCCGGCCCCGCCTCCGCCCATTGTCCCTTCCTCCATGCCACCGCCACCACCCGAGATGTCCGGACGCAAGTTCCTGCTCTTCATCCTCTTGCCCGCCATCCTCGTCTTCGGCCTCCTGATCAAGATCTTCGGTCCGGACCGGCCCCTCGGCGGCCCCTCGGCTTTCCTTCCTCCCTCGTTCGAGGCGGCCCCCTCTCCCACCCCGACGCCCACTCCCACCACCAAGGTTGGGACGGCCGCCCCGGCCTCCCCGGCCGCTGCTCCCGCCCGCTGATAGCCCGCCATGCCCGGTCCCCGAGTCACCATCCTTTCGCGCAACCCCCGCTGCTACAGCACCCGGCGCCTGCGCGAGTGCTGCGTCAAACAGGGACTGGTCCCGCAGGTCCTGGACACGCTGCAGTTTTCCGTGGTGGACGCGGTGCCCCCGCTGATCCTCAGCAAGGGCGAACCCTTCGAGATTCCTGCCGGCATCATCCCCCGCGTCGGGGTTTCCATCAACTACAGCGGATGGGCCGTGGTCCGGCAGTTTGAGACGCTGGGCGTGCCCTCGCTGAATCC
>JANOBW010000467.1:0-3010 GCA_031411855.1 Opitutia bacterium | reverse complement strand
CGAGGCGGCCGAGCGCGAGGAGGCCTTTGTCACCCTCGGTATCCCGCCGACGCACCCGGCCACCGGTTACGGCTACATCGAAAGCGCCGCCGAAGTCTTTAAGGCCCAGGGCCTTCCCGTTTACAAGACGGCCCGGTTTGTGGAGAAACCCAACGAGGAAAAGGCCGGGGAATACCTGGCCTCGGGCCGTTTCCTCTGGAACGCCGGACTCTTTTTCTGGCGCGCCTCCGTGCTGAGGCAGGCCTTTGTCCAGTTGGCCCCCGACATCTGGGCCGCGCTGGAGGCTGCCGGGAAAGAACTCGACGCCGGCCTGGGTCTGGACGCCGCCCTTGACCTCCACTACCCGCAGATCCGCAAGATCTCGGTGGATTTCGCCCTCCTGGAAAAGTTTCCCCACATCCTCGTCGTTCCCGCCAGCTTCGACTGGGATGATGTCGGCGACTGGCCCGCCATCGCCCGCCACCTCACGGCCGACGCCGCCGGCAACACCAGCCGCGGGCCCTCGGTGGTGCTGCAAGGCAAGGGCAACATCGTGGTCAACGACGGCAAACATGTCATCGCGCTCCTCGGGGTGGACGACCTCGTCGTCGTGCAAACACCGGACGCCACCCTGGTGGTGCCGAAGGCCCGCGCCCAGGAAATCAAGTCGCTGCTCAAGGCCATGGAGGCCGATCCGTCGCTTAAACACCTGCTGTGACCCGGCTCCGGCTTCGGGCCGGAGTTCGGGAATTAAGAATTAAAAATTAAGGATTAAAAATGAACGGACCGTGTTCGGCAGCCACCTCCTTTCACTTCGGCGTTCAACGTTCAAGGTTCCACGTTCGACGTTCGGAATTGTATTTGTATGCGCATCCTGGGAGTTGATTACGGCACGAAACGTGTGGGCCTGGCCTATGCCGACGAACTCCTTGTCGCCATGCCCCTGCCCGCCGCCGTCCAGGCCACGGACGAGGAGCGGGTCGCCCATTTGCTGAAGTTCGTCAAGGAACGCCGGGTCCAGGAACTGGTGGTGGGACTGCCCTACAACATGGACGGCACCATCGGTTTCAAGGCCAAGGAGGCCCAGGCTTTTGCCGAAAAACTCCGCCAGCTCACGGGCCTTCCTGTCCATCTCAGCGACGAAACCCTGACCAGTTACGCGGCCGAGCAGAGCATCTCAAAGAAGGACCGCCGGGATGTGCGCGCCTCCGGGGTGGTGGACTCCCGCGCCGCGGCCGTCATCCTCCAGGAATACCTCGACGAAAAGTGGCCGCCACTGCCGCTGAACCCCGACGCCCTGCCGAAGGAGTGAGGTTTCGGATGAACCCAAGGAGCGGCGGTTTTCCACGCTTTCAGTTTTCACTTTGACTCCAACACATTCGCCTGGGGATGGATGGCCTTGGAAATGTCGGCGGTGGGCTGCCTGGTTTTGTAATCCACGAGGGCTCCGCCGTTTGCGGCCAGCTCGTTGTCCTTGAAGACCTCGACCTTGCCGTCCCGGAACATGATGAGGCCGAAAGGGGAGCCGAAGGGGGAGGGCTTGGGGTCGTTTTCGTCGGTCCAGGTGCCGTCCGGTTTGAGTCCGCGGGTCCAGATGACCGGGGCGGTGTCAGCGGCTTTGAGCGGAGTGTTGCTGGCGACGGCGAAGGAGACGGGGGAGGATTGGAAGTCGGGATTGACGGTCCAGGGGGCGTTTTTTGCGGCGGGTTCGTCGGCCACACGGGTGGGAAAGGGGGCTTTGGCGAGGTGTCTGGCCTCGACGAGGGGGTCGGCCTGGATGAGCCAGGCGTCGGGGTCGTTGAGGCCCCCGTATTGGGCGAGGTCGCGGGCGAATTCGTGGACGGTGCCGACTTTGACGGCGCGGGCGTCGTCGCCCATGGTGGTGACGAGATAGGCGGCGCTGATTTTGCGCAGGCCACCGGTGGCTCCGGCGATTTTTGCGGTTTTCAACTGCCCCGAAGCGTAGGGGAGCAGAATGACGATGAGCACGAGGACCAGTCCCGCCGCGACGAGGATTTCCACCAGGCTGAAGCCGTGGCGGGAGCGGACGGACGGGTGGGGAGCTTTCATGCCGGCAGGTAAACGGGGCGAGGGGCGCGATTCAAGACGGGGTTGGGAGGGGTGGGTAAAACCGGAAGAGTCTTGGACAACTTACGCCGAGGCACAGGGGGATGCTGGAAAAAGAACGATCAGTTGCCGGCGGATTCGAGGACGTTGGCGTCGGGGTGGATGGCCTTGAGGATGTTGGCGGTGCGGTTTTGGGGGTTCTTGTAGTCCTGGAGGGTGCCGCCGTCTTCGGCGAGGGCGTCCTCCTTGCATTGTCTGACGGTGCCGTCCCTGAACATGATCAAGCCATAGTCGGAGCCGAAGGGGGAGGGTTTGGCTTTGTTGCTGGGAGTCCAGGTGCCATCGGTCTTGAGCCCGCGAGTCCACATGATGGGGGTGGTGAGCGGGGCGTTGGCTGGGGTGTTGTTGGCGACAGCGAAGGAGACGGGGTAGGCCTTGAAGTCTTTGTTTACTAACCATTTGCCATCGTGGCTGGCAACCGTGGGTTTGTCAGCGACCTGGGTGGGGAACTTGCCGCCGGATAGTTTTTCTTCGACGAGGGGGTCGCTCTTGATGAGCCAGCCGTCGGCCTCGTTGTAGTCGCCGTATTGGGCGATGTGGCGGGCGGCGTCATGAACGGTGTTTTCGTTGATGATGCGGGGGCGGTCACCCGAAATCATCGCGAGATAGGCGGTGCTGATTTTGCGAAGGCCACCAGCGGCTCCGGCGACCTTTGCATTCAAGGGACCACATACGGTTGTGGGGATTAAAGCTATGAAAAGCACGACGAGCACCCCGATGAGGGCGAGGACTTCCACCAGACTGAAGCCCTGGCGGGAGAGGTGAGGGGGGCGGGAGAGGTTCATGGGGTGATTTTGGGTTTTGTTGATACTATGATTCTGAAGCTGTGACTCCGAACTCCCACAGAGTGAAGCACTTAGGCTTGATGCTTGAGGGTTGAAGCTTCTTTGGTGCTTGGGGTTTG
>JANOBW010000466.1:0-2892 GCA_031411855.1 Opitutia bacterium | reverse complement strand
CCGAACTGGCCGCGCTCGACGACCAGGGCAACCCCGACCACATCGCCCGCGTCAAAACCGACTTCCGCGAAACCCTTGGCGAGCTCCACCTCGATTACATCCGCAAGTGGACCTCATGGACCCACACCCACGGCGGCATTTCCCGCGACCAGGCCCACGGCGCGCCCGCCAACATCCTCGACGTTTACGCCGCCGCCGACATCCCTGAAACGGAAACCTTCGGCACCTTCGACGAGCGCCACATGCCGATGCTGAAGTTTGCCTCCTCCGCCGCCCACCTCACCGGCCGCAACCTTGCCTCCGCCGAATCCTTCACCTGGCTCAACAACCACTTCAACGTCACCCTGGCCGAAGCCAAACAGGCCGCCGACTACCTCTTCCTCACCGGCGCCAACCACCTCTTCTTCCACGGCACGCCCTACTCACCCCGCGAGGCCGCCTGGCCCGGCTGGCAGTTCTACGCCGCCACCAACTTCGGCCCCGAAGGCGGCCTCTGGCGCGACCTCCCGGCCTTCAATGCCTACCTCACCCGCGTCCAGTCCGTCCTCCAGGAAGGCGTGCCCGACAACGACGTCCTCCTCTACTTCCCCCTCCACGATCTCTGGGACAAACCCGAGGGCCTCCTGATGCCCTTCACCGTCCACAACACCGAGGACTGGCTCTGGCCCCACCCCTATCACAAGGCCGCCATGTCGTTGATGGAAAACGGGATCAGCTACGACCACGTCTCCGACGCCTTCCTCGCCCAGGCCCGTGTCAAAAGCGGCCAGGTCCTCATCGGCCAACAAAGCTACCATGCCATCGTCGTCCCCGCCATTGATCTCATCAGCGACACCGGCGCGCGTGAACTCGCCCGCCTCACCCGAGAAGGCGCGAAAATTATCTTCCAGAAACAGCTCCCCCGCGATGTCCCCGGCTTCGGCCGCCTCGCCGAACGCCGCGCCACCTTCCAGGCCAGCCTCGCCGAACTCAAGGCCAAGGCCGCCGTCGGCGACGACCTCACCGCCCTCGTCACCGCCGCCGGAGTCAAACCGGAACCCATGGCCAGGAACGGTTTGCGCTACATCCGCCGCGCCACGCCGGAAGGTTTCACCTACTTCATCGCCAACCGCTCCACCGCGGCGTTCGAAGGCAAAGTGGAGCTCTCCCGCAGCGGTGTCGGCGCCTTGGTGGATAACCCCCGCTTCGCCAACCGCAGGACCTTCTGGTTCGACCCTACCTCCATCTCAGGCACCGCCATCGAAAAACACAGTGGCCCCGTCCTCCGCCTGGCCCCCGGCGAGTCTATGCTCCTCAAGGTCCTGAACGATTTCCCCTACGATAACACCCGGATCTGGCGCGTGGGCACCCCCGCCGCCTCCCCGCTGCCGGTCATCGGGACCTGGAAAATATCCTTCATAGATGGGGGCCCCGTCCTCCCCAAACCCTTGGAAACCAGCAAATTGACCTCATGGACCGACTGGAGCATGGACGACCCCGAACTCAACCGTTTCGCCGGCACCGCCCTCTACTCCACCACCTTCACCAAACCCGAAGGCAAAGACAAGGGCTTCATCCTCGACCTCGGCAAGGTCTGCGAATCCGTCCGCATCCGCCTCAACGGCAAGGACATCGCCACCCTCTTCGACGCCCCCTACCGCATCGAGACCCACGACCTCAGGGACGGTCCCAACCTCCTCGAACTCGAGGTCACCAACCTGGCCGCCAACCGCGTCGCCGATCTCGACCGCCGCAAGGTCGAATGGAAGATCTTCAAGGACATCAACATCGCCGTCAAAGGAGCCAAGGCCTACACCGTCTTCGACGCCAGCGAATGGCCCCTCCGCGACTCCGGCCTCCTCGGCCCGGTCACGCTGACGCCGGTTTCGCCCTGAGGGCGGAACCAATTAATAGTGAATAATTAACAATTAATAATTACAATCCATCCAATATCCTTTTAGGGCAAGAATCTGCCTCGTTGCCCGAACCATCCGCGCAAATCCGCGTCTAACACGGATTCCAATCCCATCTCATTGCCTTTTTTTTCTGCGCTATTTCTGCGCAATTCTGCGGTAGAAAACTGCCCAGTTGCCTCGATTCTGAAATTCCCTCCCATCCCTGCTCCCTCATCCCGTGAACTTAACTCGTCGCGAAGCCCTCCGCCTCATCCTCGCCGCCACCGCCGCCGGTGTCATCCTCCCCAAAATGCAGGGCGCTCCCACCCAGCCCGGCCTGAGTTGGGACCCTGACATGCTCAAGAAGGACATCCCGTGGGACCGCCTCATGACCCCCGCCGAGAAACGCGCCACCACCGCCCTCTGCGACATCATCATCCCCGCCGATGACTACGGCCCCGCCGCCAGCGCCGTCGGTGTCCCCGACTTCCTCGACGAATGGATCAGCGCCCCCTACGACACCCAGGTCAAGGACCGCAAAACCATCCGCGACGGCCTCGCCTGGCTCGACCAGGAAAGCGTCAAACGCACCACCAAAGCCTTCGCCGACAGCACCCTTGAGCAACAGACCGCCCTCGTCACCGAAACCTTCGCCCCCGACACCCCCGCCCGCAAAGCCGGTTACGGCTTCATGAAGCTCTTCCGCGACCGCACCGCCGGCGGCTACTACACCACCCGCGAAGGCTGGAAAGCGATCGGCTACACCGGCAACGTGCCACAGGCGGAGTTTGCCGGTCCCTCCGATGAAGTTCTCAAACGCATCGGCGTGATCTGAATCATTCCTGATTCTTGATTCGAGATTCTTGATTCCGAAGGCAACGAACGCTTCCCCCTTAAAAAAACTTTCTGCTTCATTTTGAGTTTACCCCGGACTTGGTGGCGGGACCTTTCTGCGGTTGAAAGTAAAACTCGTCTCGTTACCCAGCGGATCCGTGATTTTGGTCAGCTCGCTGGCCGC
>JANOBW010000465.1:0-12263 GCA_031411855.1 Opitutia bacterium | reverse complement strand
GGGCGAACAATGGCCCAGGGCCCGCGATCTCACCTCGCTGCGCCTCCTGGGCACTGTCGGCGAGTCCATCAACCCCGAGGCCTGGATGTGGTATCACACCATCATTGGCGGCGAACGCTGCCCCATCGTGGACACCTGGTGGCAGACGGAAACCGGCGGGCACATGCTCACCCCGCTCCCTGGTGTGACCGCGACCAAACCCGGCTGCGCCACCACCCCCTTCTTCGGCATTGATGCCGCCGTGCTCGACAACGACGGCAACGAGTGCGAGGCCGGCATCCTCGCCATCCGCCAGCCCTGGCCCGGCATGCTCCGCGGCATCTACGGCGACAACGACCGCTACGTGCAGACCTACTGGTCCCGCTGGGGCGGTAAACACTACTTCCCCGGCGACGGCGCCCGGCGCGACGAGGACGGCTACATCTGGATTCTCGGCCGCGTGGACGATGTCGTCAACGTCTCCGGCCACCGCATCGGCACGGCCGAGCTGGAAAGCGCCTTCATCGAGCACCAGAGCGTGGCCGAAAGCGCCGTCATCGGCGTGAAACACGAGATCAAGGGCGAAGGCCTCGTCGGCTTCGTCACGCTGAAAAACGGCCACACCGGCAGCGACGAACTCCGCAAGGCCCTGGTCGCCCTCATTGACCAGAAGATCGGCAAATTCGCCCGCCCCGAACGCATCGTCTTCACCTCCGACCTGCCCAAAACCCGCTCCGGCAAGATCATGCGCCGCCTCCTCCGCGACATCGCCGAGGGCCGCGACATCGGCAACACCACGACCCTGGCCGACCCGGCCGTCGTGACCAGCCTCCAGCGCGAGTTCGCGGCGAAGTGAGGGTGGGCGCTCCCAAAACAACCCTGGCCGGTTTTCGATTTCCGAAGGTGCCCTCCCCGGGCCACTTGGGGATGATTCGTGCGCAGAGGCAGTTCAGGTCCGCGCTTCCGGCCGCTCAACCTCACTTTCTCCGCCACATGAATTCTCCGGCCATTGCCGCACCTATCCCTGCCACATAGGCCAGAAGATCCGGAGCGTTGAAAGTGGAGCCCAAAACCAGCCGCCCCAACATGTTACCGCGAATCGCCTCCAGCCAGGGGGCATGACAGAGCTGGGAAAACTCCACCGCAAACGAGAAGGCCAGAGCCAGGCAGGCCACACGTGTCGTGGAGGCCATGCGCCAGATCGTTCCAAAACCCAGGAAAACCGCCAGCGCCCAAAGTGAATCCCCACCATATTTGAACCAAAACGGCGACAAAGGCAGCCAGCCCGAACGCCACAGCAGCCCGGCTCCCAGCACCGAGCCCAGCAGCAAGGCGTAAGTCACCCTTGGGCGGGCCGTATATGCGGTGGGGGTTGGCACAGCGGGGAATTGGGAAAAGGGCCTTGGCTGAGCAAGCAAGCTTACTGGAAAAGGATGTTGCCGATGAATTCAGTGAGATGCGGGGCCGGCTTGGAATGCTTTCGGGCCACCACCACAAGTTCGCGTTCAAACCGTTTGGGCAGTGTGATGCGTTTGAGGCTTTGCTTGCGATGGTAGAGGGCCAGCGAACGGATCGGCACAAACCCCACCCCCATGCCGAGGGAGACGAGGTTGATGATGAGGTCGAAACTATCGAGTCTCATGGCGGGTGGGAGCTCCCAGCCCTGTTCCTTCGTCCAGGCCAGCAGGAGTTGCCCCGTTTGTGAGCTCTCGGCCAGCGTAAGCCAGGATTGCCGGGCCAGCCAGTCGGCGCAGCCCTTCTTGGATTTCGGCTGGCTGGAAAACTCAGCGGCCAGTCCCGGCGATCCGATGAGGGTGAAGGCGTCGGTGAAGCGGTGGGTGATGCGGAACGTTTTCGACAGACCAGGAGGCGGGCAGAGCACGCCGAGATCGAGTTCATTGGCTTCAAGGGCCGATAGAATCGCGGAACTGGGAGAGGAGGAAACCCGGCAGGAAAGGTGCGGCAAACGCCTGAGGTTGGCGTGAAAAAAGCCCGGCAGATAGGCCAGACCGATGGAGCGCGACACCCCGACCCGGACCTCTTTCGGGGCATTCGCAAACCTTTCCCGCAACTGTTGGAGCGAGTGCTCGACATCCCCGATCAGGCGCATGCCCTCCCGGTCAAGAAACTCTCCCGCCGGGGTGATGCGCACGTCGCGCGTCGTTCGCTCCAGCAAGGCCACGCTGAGCCGGTGTTCCATCCCTTGGATCTGTCGAGTGACGGCGCTTTGCGTGAGCCCCGCCACCTCCGCCGCCTTGGTAAAACTCCTATGCTTCACCACCAGATGGAAGAGGTAAAGTTCGTAAAGATCGAAGGGAGCCGTCTTCAGGTATTCATGCATAAAAGGCATCAATAGATGACTCTAATGAATTTCAATCTGAAAACGTTTTCTGATATGCTCCTGTCCTTGACCATCATGCCCAACCTACTCGAACGCCTCAAACTCAACGCCCCCGGCCGCTTTTACGTGGATGAGAGCTGCATAGACTGCGAGTCGTGCCGTTTCACCGCGCCGGAGTTCTTCACCCGCGACGATGACCTCGGAATGTCCATCGTGCACCGGCAGCCGGTCACTCCGCAGGAAATCGAACTGGCGGAAGAGGCTTTGGACGCCTGCCCGACCAACTCGATTGGAAACAACGGGTGAAAGGTATCCCACATATGGCGATGGTTCTTTCCCGAAACACCAGGCTCCGCACTGGCATGGAGTTTCCGCGTGGCAGAGGCTTTGGGAAGCCTATTTGCTGTGCAATCAGGCTTCCCAGTCTTCCAAACGGAGGTTGGGGACACGGGAAAATTCAGCCGTGTTGTGGGTGACCAGGGTGAGGCCGTGGTGCAAGGCGATGGCGGCGATTTGCAGATCGTAGGGACCGATGCTTTTTCCTGTGTTTTCCAGATTCCGGCGGATCATGGAGCAGACATGAGCACAGTTGTCGTCGAAGGGCAAAGAGGCGAAGGCACTGAGAAAAAGATCAAGACGGGCAT
The DNA here is from genome assembly GCA_031411855.1 of Opitutia bacterium. GTDB lineage: Bacteria > Verrucomicrobiota > Verrucomicrobiia > Opitutales > JANOBW01 > JANOBW01. The sequence goes on along the minus strand of JANOBW010000465.1, from coordinate 9,299 downwards.
GCTCACGAGCCGGATGGATGCAACGTTCCGCCCCAAAACGAAGTTCGTAAACGACCACCGAGCAGAGGACGATTTCTGATGACCGGCGGCTCTGCCAGCGGCCTGCAAAAAGAGGATTACGTCCCCGCAACAGTGTCACACAGGCGTTGGTGTCCGGAAGGTAAATCATTCCAGGCTAAGTCTTTCCGAAGCGATACCTTGGTCCGCGCGAACGAGGTCCGGCATCGAGCCGACAACACGCTCAAAAAAACCATTGGGCCACCCGTTGGCATCCGTCTCGCTAGAAGCACACACGGGTCTGACAAGCACGGTTACGGAAACATCCGTGTCGGCAATGCCTGTGGATAGGTTAAGGCTGAGTTTACCATCTCGGCCCGTATGAGCTTTCGCTTCAATGGTTTCAATGTTCATGACGAAAGAGGTGGATTTGCATCGGTTTAGTGACCGTGAATTGGCCAGGTGTCAACGATGCCTGAAACCAACCAACTTTACGCCATCGCCATCAGCTCGCGCGTGCTGGGCACGTCTTTGATGATCTGGGACGGCTCGGGTCCGACACCCAAATAGCGCAGGTTGGGAAGGTCGCGGTCTTCGGCGGGCCAGCCGTCGCGGAAGGCGACTTCTAAGATGCTTTTCATCATCACGGCGACGTAGCGGCGGGCTTCAGGGGGGAGTTTGGCGAAGCTGCGGACTCCGCTGATGTCGCCCTGCCAGCCGGGGAGGCGGAGGTAATCGGGACGCAGGCGGGCGCGGACGGAGTCGTCGCGGGGCACGCCACGGACGAGGGAGCCGTCGGCGGCACGGTAGGCGTGGCAGACAAGAAGCTCGCCGGACTGCCAGTCAGGCCCGAGGCCGAGTGCGTCGGACTTGTTGATCATGAGATCCTGGAAACCACCGTAGCGGAGGGCGTCGCCTTTTTCCACGGCATCGAACCAGCCGACCATGCGCTGGCGGCCGGTGCTGGTGCCGAACTCCATCTGTTTCAGGCGTTTGGTCAGCGGGTGGTTGTCGTCCATCTCGGTCAGGAAACGGTGCGTGCCGACCTTGGTGTCGTAGGCTTTGCAGACACCGAAAGTGTGGACGGGCTGGACGGGGAGGCCCGCGCTTTGGAAGAGCTCCGGGGAGAAGGTGTGGGAGGCGGTGACGTTCGGGGCGAAGCCGTGGCGTTTGTCGAGCCAGTAGCTTTGGCCGAACTCGCCGATGAGGTAGTGGCCGTCGCGGAGCGAGGCGCGGACAATGTCGCGGATGTCCACGACGTTGGCGGCGAGGGCCGATCCGGCGCGCCAGTAGGTTTCCTCGATCTCCTTGAGGTTCAAGGTGAAGGGCTCCGCGCCCCGGAAGCGGACGAAGTCGAACTCGGAGGCGGGGAAGATGCCGGCGTCAATGCCGTCGGCGTTGGCGCGGCGTTCGGCGTTGGTCAGGGTGTCGAAGAAACCGGAGAAGATCTCCTCGGGCACCTGGCAGACGTGCTGGATGACGCGCAGGGCGCGGTCGGCGCGCTGGGCAAGTTTGCGGGCGTAGGTGGCCCGGTCGCCGCGGAACTCGGCGTAGTGGATCTGGAACTGGCCGACCTCATCTTGATAAGCGGGCGTGATGCCGCGTCCGGTGGAACCGCGGGGAGTTTCCCCGATGACGTGGGCGCGGTAGTGTTCCCAGGCCAGATCAAGCAGCCGGTGGCAGAGGTCGGAGACCTGGGTGCGTTCATCAATGCGGAGACGGCTGAAGATGGGGTAACCCTTGGCCTCCAAGGGTTTGCCTTCCCAGAGAAACTTCCGCGGATCGGCCACCACGCCGGAGCCGACGATGAGGTGGGCGACGTGTTTGCCGCCGACGCCGGCGGGGATGAGGTTGAGCTTGAGGCCGCCGGCGGTATGACCGGAGTTGGCCCCGCCGTTGACCTTCATGACGATGTTGACGGCGTCGGGGCGGCCGGTGGTCTGGGCCAGCTCCTCGATGACCTCGTAGATGAGGCGGCCCTTGCCCTCGTCGCCGAGGGAGATGCCGACATCGGCGATGAGTTTGCTGGAGAAAGGAATGAGAGACATGACGCGGCAGATTTATGATTCTTGATTCTTGATTCTTGATTTGCCGGAGACGTTGCGTTGCAAGCCTGCGGAAATCCAAGAAGAGCGGTGAGCCAAGGGTAAGTTTTTAAGCATGAAGTGTTTGTATTAAATCAAGAATCAAGAATCTCGAATCAAGAATGGTTTGTTCATTTGCCACTGGTTTTGACCTCGATGATGTCGTGCGGGGCGGACTCCTTCTGACCGGCGGGGGTGACGCGGATGTAGCGGGCGCGTTTGCGGAGCTCGTCGAGGCTGGAGGCTCCCAGGTAGCCCATGCCGCTTTGCAGGCCGCCGACGAGGTTGCCCAGGGTATCGGAAACCGTGCCGGAAACCTCCTTGAGGGCCTCGACGCCCTCGGCCGCGACCTTGCGGACGCTGTCGTTGCGGCTGTGGCCGTAGCGGGTGGCGGAACCCGCCTTCATCGCGGCGTGGGAGCCCATGCCGCGGTAGGATTTGAAGAACTTTCCGTCAATTTCCATGAGCTCGCCGGGGGCCTCGCGGCAGCCGGCCAGCATGCCGCCGATCATGACGGCGTCGGCCAGGGTCAGAGCCTTGACGATGTCGCCGGACTTGTTAATGCCGCCGTCGGCGATGATGCGGACCCCGCGGGAGGCGGCGGCGCGGGCGCAGAGGTAAACGGCGGTGAGCTGCGGGATGCCCACGCCCGCGACGAGGCGGGTGGTGCAGATGGAGCCGGGGCCCTGGCCGATCTTGATGGCGTCGGCCCCGGCGTCGGCGAGGTATTCCACCCCCTGGCCGCTGGTGACATTGCCGGCGATGATGGTGAGATCGCGGAACTCGTGGCGGATGGCCTTGACGGCCTCCCCCACCCCGACGGTGTGGCCGTGGGCGGTGGAAACGGCCACGGCGTCAACACCTTCGGCGACCAGGTTGGCCACGTGGGCGATCATGCGGTCGCGGTCGAGGGAGCCGTCGGGTTTGCGGACAATGGAGACGGCCGCGCCGCAGACGAGTCGGAAACTGGAGTCGCGGGCGGGTTTGAACTGGGACTTGGTTTCCTCGGTGATGCGTTCGATGTCGCTGAGGGTGAACAGGCCGCGCAGACGGCCGGCGCTGTCGAGCACGCAGAGTTTATGGTAGCCGGGATGTTCGGAGAAGCACTGGTCGGCGGCCGCGATGGGGTTGGAGCCAAGCCTGCTTTCCTGGATGGTGAGAACCTCGGAGAGCGGGGTCATGATCTCACCGACCGTGCGGGAGGCGTAGCGCGGGATGACGACCCGGCCGCGCAGGAGGCCGATGAGTTTCCCCTGCTCGTCGGCCACCGGGAAGGTGCGGAAGCCGAAGCCGCGTTCCTCGGCCATCTCGATGATCTCGCCGATGGTCTGGCCGGGACGGACCGTGATGGGCTCCTGGATGAGGCCGTTGACGTGGTTTTTGACCCGGGCGACCTCCTTGACCTGGCGCTGCTCGGTCATGTTGTAATGGATGAGGCCGAGGCCGCCGTGGAGGGCGAGGGCGATGGCCATGTCGGACTCGGTGACGGTGTCCATATCGGCCGAGATGATCGGCGTGGGCAGGCTCAGGCGCGGCGAGAGCGAGGTGCGGGTCTGGGCGTCGCGGGGGAGGATGTCGCTGTGGTTGGTCGCGAGCGTGACGTCGTCGTAGGTCAGGGCGAAAGGCAGGCTGGAGCGGAAGAACTCGTCGGCGGCGCGGAAGAAGGCGCTGTCGGCGTGGTCGGCGGGAGGCAACGGAGTCGGCATGGAAAACGCCTGCCCAAGGATGCGGGACGGGCAAGGCGAAAGATGGGCAAACCGGGCGGCGCGGCGGCGACGGCTTGTTTTGCCGCCCCCTCCCCTGCCACCGCAGGCAAATCCCGCAAAAAAAGCCCCCGGCGGCGGGCCGGAGGCTTTGAGAAGAAAACAATGGCGGTTCAGGCCTTGGCGCGTTCCTGGGCGGCCTGGATGATCTTGAGGAAGTCGCGTCCCACGAGGCTCGCGCCGCCGATGAGGCCGCCGTCAATGTCGGGCTGGGCGAAAAGTTCGGCGGCGTTGCCGGGCTTCATGGAACCACCGTAGAGGATCTTGACGCGGGCGCCGGCGGCCTCGCCAAACTGGGTGACGAGCAGGCGGCGGATGAGGGCGTGGACCTCCTGGGCCATCTCGGGGGTGGCGGTTTTGCCGGTGCCGATGGCCCAGACGGGCTCATAGGCGATGACCAGCTGGTCGCCGGACTCGAGCTTCACGCCGGCCAGGCCGCCCTGCATCTGGGTGGTGACGACGGCGGAGGTCTGGCCGGCCTCGCGCTGGGCGAGGGTTTCCCCGACACAGAGGATGGGCTTAAGCTTATGCTCCAGAGAGGTTTGCACCTTGCGGTTGACGAAGGCGTCCGACTCCGAGAAATACTCGCGGCGCTCGCTGTGGCCGAGGATGACGTGGGAACAGTGGAGTTCGCGCAGCATGGAGGCGGAAATCTCGCCCGTGAAGGCGCCATTGGGCTCCGGGTGGAGGTTTTGGGCCCCGAGCTTGACCTGGGAGCTGCCCAGTGATCCGCCAACGGCGGCAAGGGCGGTGAAGGGCGGGCAGACGAGGACTTCGACGTCGTTCTGAACTCCGGCTTCCGCGGCGATCTCGCGGGCCAGGGCGACACCCTCGGCGGGGGTCTTGTTCATCTTCCAGTTGCCGGCGATGAGGAATTTACGGGCCATGTTACTTGTTGTGGTTGAAAGGATTGGGAAACTTCAGGAGTTGGTCAAAGCGGCCACGCCGGGGAGGACCTTGCCTTCGAGGAACTCAAGCGAGGCCCCGCCGCCGGTGGAGCAGTGGGTCACCTTGGTATCCACACCAAACTTGGCGGCTGCCGTGGCGGTGTCGCCACCTCCGACCACGGTGATGGCACCCTTGGCGGTGGCCTCGCCGATGGCATCGGCCATGGCCTTGGTGGAGGCGTCAAACTTGTCGTGTTCAAACACGCCGGCGGGACCGTTCCAGATGATGGTGCCGGCGCGGGCGATGGCGGCGGCGTAGAGTTTGCGGCTCTCGGGGCCGGCGTCGAGGCCTTCACAGCCGGCGGGGATGCCGGTGGCGTCGGTGGCGGCCTGGATATGGGCGGCGTAGTCGTAGTCGGCCGGGGCTTTGCCGCCGAAACCGAAGACAAACCCGACCAGTTCCTTGTCGGCGCACAGGTAGTCCACCGGAAGGGTGATCTTCACGTTGCGGGTCTTGGCCTCGGCCATGAGTTCGGCCACGATGGCGGCGCCTTTCTCGTCGTAGAGGGAGTTTCCGATCTCCATGCCATTCAACACTTTCTTGAAGGTGTAGGCCATGCCGCCGCCGATGATGATCTCGTCGGCCTTGGCCAGCAGGTTTTTGATGAGCGGGATCTTGTCGGCGATTTTGGCCCCGCCAAGGATGGCGAGAAGCGGGCGCTTCGGATTGTTCAGGACGATATCAAAGGCCTTGAGTTCGGCCTCCATGAGGAAACCGGCGGCCTTGACGGGAATGTCCACCCCGACCATGGAGCTGTGCGCGCGATGGGCGGTGCCAAAGGCGTCGTTGACGTAAACATCACCCAGCTTGCTCAGGCTGGCGCGGAAGGCGGCGGTGGCCTCGGGAGTGGCCTTGGCGATGGTCTCGCCGGTCTTTTTGTCCTTAACCTTGCCCTCTTCCTCTATATGGAAGCGGAGGTTTTCGAGGAGGACGACCTCGCCGGCCTTGAGGGTGCCGGCGGCGCAGGCGGCTTCGACAGCGGGTCCTGAGCAACCGTCGAGGAACGTGACGGGTTTGCCGAGAAGTTTGGAAAGCTCGTCGGCGACGGGCTTGAGAGAATACTTGGCGACCACCTTGCCATCCGGACGGCCCAGGTGGGACATCAGCACCACGCTGGCTCCCTGGTCGAGGACGTGCTTGATCGTGGGGAGGGCCGCCACGATGCGCTGGTTATTGGTGATGGCACCGGTGGCCTTGTCCTGCGGGACATTGAAGTCCACGCGTATGAGGACGCGTTTGCCGGCCACGTTGATGTCGCGAAGAGTCTTGAACTTGCTCATTGGTAAAAATGGGAAACCACCTGCGTAGGGCAACCACCCGGCAAGGCGAGCCGGAAAAGCCCGAGGTCCCGGGGACTGGCCCCGAGTCACACTGAAGAAAGGCCGCACCGCAGGGCGGGCGGTTCCCTGCTCAAGCCTCTCCCCCCTCTCTTCTTAACGTCTGTCATCACCTGCTTGATGCGGATCATGCGGGAAGTCCTGGCGCGAAGGGAGCCAGGGTGCTTCGGCCCACCTTGGCAATAGACAGGAAGCAAGGAGACATAGGCCAACTCACTCGGCATAGGGTGCGGGAAGCTAAAATAACCACCCGGGTAAAACTCACCGCGCCAGCAGGAACATTCCGGACAACCACACGCCATCTCATTGACTCAAAGTAACTTAGAAAAACCATGCCAGAAAACAGGCAGGTGCCGTTTTAGCTTTAGTCACAGAAACGGGGAATTTACCCCAGAAAGTTGCCCCCCTTTTTGAAGTCGTGGAATCGAAAACAGCCCCGTTTTCACACAACAAACCATTTATAGGCAAAGAGATAAAACACATCCCTCCGCGGTGGAAGATGCGCTTTATTTTACATTTTTTTTCCTTGCTCAAAAATAAAAACTCCTCAGCATGGTCCTCATGTTCAACCAGAACTTTATCAAAATTTCTTCCGCCGCCGTCCTTCTCTCAGTCGCTTCCTTGGCCCAGGCAGCTGCGGTCAAGGTTACGACCCCCATTAATATCAATTTCTCCGACAGCACTTCAACTGTCATTGACTGGAACCTTGACGGTTTAGCCATTTTTAAACTGACCCGTTCTGACGCGGGGACTTTCCCCAATATCGTCAATCGGATTGGCTTGGATCCTTACACAGTTGCCACCACTGTTATTGTCAATACGACAGGTAAACAACTTACTTCGCAATCTCCCACGGCCACCATTGGTTCCGGTAGTGGTTATGTGACGGATGTCGCTTCCCCGATTGTTAGTTTTAATACAAACACTTTGGCTACCGGTCTTAGCTCCACAGTCGGTGGCTTTGGACCCAGTGCCTTCACCACCACCACTTCTGGTGATATTGGTTTTAAGTTCATCGGTTCTACGGGCTTAACTCAATATGGTTGGGCTCATGTCACCTTTACGGCAGGTGCCGCTGGCGGTTTCACTATCAACTCTTATGGTTATGAAACCACCGCCAACACTCCGATTGTGGTCGGTTCTGGAACCGTGGTCCCTGAGCCTTCCTCTTATGCTCTTGCTTTTGCAGCTCTGAGCTTGGGATTTGTCTCGGTTCGCCGCCTTCGCAATCGCAAGGCTTAAGCCACTTTTAAAACCCCACTTGTGAAAGTGGGGTTTTTTGTGCCCACATGGGGCGTTCGATATGCTCTGAAACCAGAGACGATCCAAGTTCCTCTGTGACAAGGGCTTCTTAAAAAAGATCGCCAAGCCCCGGCCTAGGGTTTCGAGGTCTCCGAGTTCCCTGGAAGACCGACTTACCTGGTCCAAAATTCCGCTTCTCCCCCGCTTGGGAACTGGCGGAAAACAAAATGCGCATCCGTGGTTCAAAAATCCCATTTGCGCCTTGTCACCGCCGGAAGTGACAGGCTTTTTCTTTACCTTCCCACCACCCTTTCCCTCCTCCACATGGCCATCGAAGTCAAAGTGCCCTCCATGGGCGAATCCATCTCCAAAGGCATCATCGCCAAATGGCATGTCGCCGACGGCGCCAGCGTAGCCAAAGGCAAACCACTCTTTGACCTCGAGACCGACAAAATCACCTCCGAGGCCGTGGCCGAGGCCGACGGCGTGGTCCGCCACAAGGCCGCCGCCGGTGACGAGGTCGCCATCGGCCAGATCGTCGCCCTGATTGAGGCCGGAGCCGCTCCCGCCGCAACTTCCTCCGCCCCAGCCGCTTCCGCGCCCGCCGCCGACGCCAAACAATCCCCCGCCGTGGCCCGCCTCGCCGCCGAGACGGGTGTGAACCCCGCCACCGTTTCCGGTTCCGGCAAAGACGGGCGGGTGACCTAGGTCGACATGCTCGCCGCCTCCGAGGCCAAGCCCGCCGCCCCGGTCCCCGCCGCAACTCCTTCCGCCCCCGCCGCTTCCCCCCCAGCCCCCAAGGCCGCCGCCGTTCCCGCCGCCGGGCGCACCACGCGGCGCAAAATGACTCCCCTGCGCCGCAAGATCGCCGACACCCTCGTCGCGGCCAAAAACCAGACCGCCCTCCTCACCACCTTCAACGAGTGCGACATGGCCCCCATCATGGCCCTCCGTGTGAAATACCAGGACCAGTTCACCAAGAAACACGGCGTGAAACTCGGCTTCATGTCCTTCTTCCTCAAAGCCGTCGTCAGCGCCCTGCGCGAGGTTCCCGCCGTCAACTCCTCCCTTGAGGGCGACGAGATCATCCAGAACAACTTTTACGACATCGGCGTGGCCGTCTCCACGCCCAAAGGCCTGATGGTTCCCGTCTTGCGCAACGTTGACCAGATGTCCCTGGCCGACATCGAGAAAGCCCTCGGCGCCTACGCGGCCAAGGCCCGCGACGGCAAGATCACCATCGAGGACCTCACCGGCGGCGGCTTCACCGTCACCAACGGCGGCATCTTCGGCTCCCTCCTCAGCACCCCGATCATCAATCCGCCCCAGTCCGGCATCCTCGGCATGCACTCCATCAAGGAGCGCGCCGTCGTCGTGGACGGCCAGATTGTGGCCCGCCCGATGATGTATCTGGCCCACAGCTACGACCACCGCGTCATTGATGGCCGCGAGGCCGTTACCTTCCTCGTCAAGGTCAAGGATGCCATCGAAGACCCCACCCGCCTCCTCCTGGACGTCTAAGTTTTTGCCTATAATGAGTTTCCGGCCGTAGGCCACCAACTTATCACTCGTCACTCATCACTTTGCCTTTTGCCATGTTCGACGTCACTGTCATCGGAGCCGGACCCGCCGGTTATGTCTTCGCCCTCAAGGCCGCCCAGCTCGGCCTCAAGGTGGCCCTCGTCGAGAAGGATTCCAACCTCGGCGGCACCTGCCTCAACGTCGGCTGCATCCCGTCCAAGGCCCTGCTGACCTCGACCGAACACTTCCACTTCATCGCCCACTCGGCCGCCTCCCACGGCATCAGGGTCGGCAAACCCGAGGCCGACATCCCCGCCCTCCTGGCGCGTAAGGACAAGGTAGTAAACCAGTTGCGCAAGGGCGTGGAAACCCTCGTCAGCAAGCGCGGCATCACCGTCTTCCGTGGG
>JANOBW010000464.1:0-6637 GCA_031411855.1 Opitutia bacterium | reverse complement strand
CGCCCTGCTGGCCCAGGCCATCCGCGAGATGGAGGCCCTGGCCAATTTTCCCGACTGGAACCCCTCGCACTTTCTCGACACCGCCGAGGCGGCCGCCGCCCTCGGCCTGGGATACGACTGGCTTTACGACCAGTTGCCCCTTTCCACCCGCGAGTTGGTTCATAAGGCGATTGTGAACAACGCTTTGAAGCTGGTCGTTGGCTCCTCCTCCTCCTCCCGGCACACCTGGCTGACCGCCGAAATGAACTGGAACCAGGTCTGCCTCGGCGGACTCACCACCGCCGCGCTGGCCGTGGCCGAAGACGAGCCGGAAATGGCGCGGGAAATGGTGGCCCTGGCCCTCCGCCACAACCCTTCCGGACTGATCCCCTATGCTCCCGAAGGCGTTTACCCCGAAGGTCCCGGGTATTGGAACTACGGCACCACCTATCAGGTGTTGCTCCTCTCCTGTCTCGAATCCGCGCTGGGGTCAGATTTTGGCCTCTCCGCCGCTCCCGGTTTCATGGCCAGCGCCGGGGTCCAGGCCCAGCTTCACGGCCCCACCGGGCTGGCCTTCAATTTCTCCGACGGCGGGGAAAAGTCCTCCTTCGAGCCGGCCTACTTCTGGTTTGCCCAAAAACTGAGGCAACCGGCGCTCCTCTCCCTCAACACCAACCACCTCAAAGCCTACGTCGCAGCCGGTTCCAAGGAGACTCCCGACAACCGCTTTTCCGCCCTGGCCGCCCTCTGGTGGCCTGACCAGCTGACCCTTCCCCCGCCTTCGCTTCCCCTCCGCTGGCAGGGAAACGGGGCCAATCCCGTGGCGGTCTTTCGCGACTCCTGGACGGACCCCAAGGCACTTTATCTCGCCACCAAGGGAGGGTCCGCCTCCCTCAACCACGCCCACATGGACGCGGGCTCCTTTGTCCTGGAGGCCGACGGGGTCCGCTGGGCCCGCGACCTCGGCGCCCAGGAATACAACTCTTTGGAATCCAAAGGGATAGCGCTTTTCAGCCGGGGCCAGGACGCCGAGCGGTGGACCGTCTTCCGCCTGAACAACCGCAGTCATGGCACGCTGACCATCAACGACGAGCTTCACCATGAAAAGGGGCGGGCCACCCTCAGCCGCTTCTCCGCCGACCCGAAGGACTCCTTCGCCATCCTCGACCTCTCCCCGGTTTTTGAAACCCAGGCCAAAAGTGTCACCCGTGGTTTCCGGCTGCTGCCTGCGCGCTCGGTGCTCATCCAGGACGAGCTGGGCGGACTCGCCGCCGACGACAACGTCCGCTGGGCCATGGTTTCCGGGGCCGAAATCCAGGTCAACGGAGCCGAGGCCACCCTTACCCAGGATGGCCAGACCCTCCGGGCCCGCCTCATCGCCCCGGCCGACGCGGTCTTTGAGGTGATCAGCGCCGATCCGCCGGAAAACGAATACGACGCCCCCAACCCCGACCGCCGGATTCTCACCATCAACGCCAAAGCCCCGGCCTCGGGAGTGGTGGGCATAGCCGTGGTCCTGCGTCCCGGCGCGGCCCCGCTTGATCCGGCCAGCCTGCCCAAATTGGAGTCCACCACGCGGTGGGGACATTGAGCTCATTTATGATTGGTCTCCGGCATCTTCGTCATTCGTAATTCGTGCTTCGTCATTCCCTCCACCTGCGCCGCAGGCGGACTCGCGGCAAAGCCGCAAAATCATAAATCAAGAATCATAAATCAAAAATGAGTTTACCACTCGGCCTCTATTGCCACGTGCCGTTCTGCGCCAGCACCTGCGACTTCTGCGCCTTCTACCAGGAGGAGCCGGACCGCTCGGGCGTGGAGGCCTACCTCGCGGGCATGGAGAAGGAATGGGAAAGGTTTCCCGCCGGCCTGCCGGTCGAGACGATGTTCTGGGGCGGCGGCACCCCCGGAGTGTTGACCGCCAGGGACATGCAACGCCTGGGCCGGGCCCTCCTCGCCCGGCTGCCCGCGCCGCCGGTCGAATGGACGGTCGAGATGGCCCCCTCCACCGTCAAGGCCGACAAGATCCGCGCCCTCCTCGATCTGGGCGTCAACCGCATCTCCCTGGGGGTGCAGAGTTTCTCCGCCAAACACCTGGCCGAAATCGGCCGCCGCCATTCTCCGTCCCAGGTGTTTTCCGCCCTCGAAACCTGCCGCGCCGCCGGGTGCGGCAACCTCAACCTCGACCTCATCATCGCCATCCCCGGCCAGACCGCCGCCGAGCTGGAGGCCGATCTCCGCCAGGCCGCCCGCACCGGAGTCGAACACATCTCCACTTACTGCCTCACCTTCGAGGACGACACCAAACTCATGGCCCGCCTCCAGGCCGGGCAGGTCGCGAAACGTTCCGAGGAGGAGGAGGCCGCCCTTTACGAGCTCACCGCCCAGGTCCTTGCCAGCGAAGGGTTTGCCAGCTACGAGATCTCCAACCACGCCCGGCCCGGCCGCGAGTGCCGCCACAACCTCAACACCTGGGAAATGACCGAGTGGATCGGCCTCGGCCCGTCCGCCAGCTCCCAATACCAGGGCCGGCGCCACACCAACGTCCCCGACACCGCGCGCTGGCTCGCCGGCCTCGCCGCTGGAAAACCGGAACTGGTGGACGTCCACCAGCTGACCGACTCCACCCTGGCTTCCGACGCCCTCGTCTTCGGCCTGCGGATGGACCGCGGTGTCAACCTCGCCAGTCTCGCGCAACGTTTTCCGGCCACCGACTGGGCGCAATGGGACCCGCTCTGGCAACGCCTCGCCGCCGAAGGTTTTCTGCACGTTTCCGGCCACAACATCCGCCTCAGCCCGGCCGGGCGTCTCCTGGCCGACCGCATTGCCGTCCACATCCTGGAACTGGCCGAGGAGCCGGCCGCGCTTTCGTGACGTGATCCGTGCGGTCTGCGCGGGGGGACTGCCATGGGATGTCATCCGACCTCAACCGTTTCACGGAAGCGGGGCCGCCCGGCAAGTTTTGCCATCCACACGGAAACTTTCAGGGCCAAACGCGCTCCTTCCTTTCCAAGCCCCGACCATACCCCCTCGCATGCGCCGCACCTTCCCCCGCCTCCTGCCCTTCCTCGCCTCCCCCCTTCTGGCCGCGGCCGACCTCCACGTCTCTCCCGCGGGCCGCGACACCAACCCGGGCACCGCCGCCGCCCCGCTGCAACACCTCGCCGCCGCCCGCGACGCCGCGCGGAAATTCGCGGGGAAAGAGGCGGTCACGGTCTATCTCGAAGACGGCACCCACTACCTCCCGGAAACTTTCGTCCTGACCCCGGCCGACTCCGGTTCCGCTGAATTTCCCGTCGTTTACCGCGCCGCCCACGAGGGCCGGGCCGTCCTCAGCGGGGGCCTGAAACTCGACCCGGCCTGGAAACCCTGGCGCGACGGTATCCTCCAGGCCGCCGTCCCCGCCGGACTCGTTCTGGACCAGCTGTTTGTCAACGGGAAGCGCCAGCGCATGGCGCGCTACCCCAACTTCGATCCCGACAAAACCACCGCCGCCTACCAGGGCTTCGCGGCGGACGCGTTTTCCAAGGAACGGGCCGCGGGTTGGGCGGACCCCGCCGGAGGTTTCATCCACGCCATGCACGGCTCGCGCTGGGGTGGTTACCACTACCTCATCACCGGCAAGAAGCCCGACGGCTCCGTCGCCTACGAAGGCGGCTGGCAAAACAACCGGCAGATGGGCATGCACAAGGAGTTCCGCATGGTGGAAAACATCTTCGAGGAGCTCGACGCCCCGGGCGAATGGTTTCACCAAGCGAAAACCAGCACGCTCTACTTCAAGCCGGAGGCCGGCACCGATCTCACCACCGCCACCGTCGAGGTGGTGCGGCTCCGCCACCTGGTGGAATTCCAAGGTTCACAGGCCGCGCCCGTGCAGCACATCTCCTTGCAGGGCTTGGTGTTCCGCCACACCGCCCGCACCTTCATGGACACCCGGGAACCGCTTCTCCGGTCCGACTGGACCATCTATCGCGGCGGCGCGGTCCTCATCACCGGGGCAGAGGATGTCTCCGTCCTGGATTCCGAATTCGACCAGCCCGGCGGCAACGCCGTCTTCGTCAGCACCTACAACCGCCGCGTCCGCATCAAGGGCTGCCACATCCACGACACCGGGGCCAGCGGCGTCTGTTTTGTCGGCGATCCCAAGGCGGTGCGTGACCCGCTTTTTGAATACGGGCAGAAGCAGGATCTCTCGAAAATCGACCGCACTCCGGGCCCCAAAACCGACAACTACCCGGCCGACTGCGCCGTCGAGGACTGCCTCATCCACGGCATCGGCCGCGTCGAGCGCCAGCCCGCCGGGGTCCAGATTTCCATGTCCCGCGGCATCTCGGTCCGCGACACCTCCATCTACGACTGCGCCCGCGCCGGCATCAACATCAGCGAGGGCACCTGGGGAGGCCATCTGATCGAGCGCTGCGACGTGTTTGAAACCGTGCTGGAAACCCACGACCATGGCTCCTTCAACTCCTGGGGCCGCGACCGCTACTGGTCCTCCAACCACCGGGGCGTCTCCCAGCCCGAGGTGAAAAAGGACCCGCGCCTGCCCTACCTCGACGCGATGGCGACCACCATCATCCGCGACAGCCGCTGGCGCTGCGACCACGGATGGGACATAGATCTCGACGACGGCTCCACCAACTACGAGATCTACCACAACCTCCTGCTCAACGGCGGCCTCAAGTTCCGCGAGGGCTACGGGCGCAAGGCCTGGAACAACATCATGGTGAACAACGGGTTCCACCCGCACGTCTGGTTCGAGGACAGCGGGGACGAGTTCCAGCGCAACCTCGTCATGCGGGCTCACGCCGACATCGGCATGCCGGCCGGCTGGGGCCGGGGAGTGGACCGCAATCTCTTCACGTCGGAGAAGGACCGCACCGCCAAAGGCACCGCCGGATGTGACGCCAACTCCCTTTCCGGCGACCCGCTCTTCACCGATCCGGCCGCCGGTGATTTCCGCGTCAGGGAAGGTTCACCCGCCCTGAAACTCGGTTTCAAAAACTTCCCGATGGACCAGTTCGGGGTCAAGAAACCCTCCCTCAAGGCCCTGGCCAAAACACCGGTGATCCCAGGGGTTGAGACGGAAACCGCCCGCCCGGGCACCGCAGCCACCGCTCCCACTTTTACCTGGCTGGGAGCCCGCCTCCACAGCCTGGCCGGAGAGGAGTTTTCCGCCTTTGGCACGGTCAAGGAGGACGGCGGCGTCCAGCTCCTGACCGCTCCCACCGCCGGTTTCGGACTCGCGAAGGACGACCTCATCCAGGGCCTGAACGGGCGCAAGGTGCGGAACGTGGCCGACCTTCTGGCCGGTCTTTCCAGCCTGGGCGACGCGCCCCTTTCCCTCCGTTTCGTCCGCAACCAGAAATCTCAAACCCTTGAACTGAAAGGAGTTCCGTTTGTCCTGCTGGAATCGGCCGCCGAACCCACGGGGTTTGCCAGGCTCGCTCCCCGGGCCACCCCGGGAGCGAAAATCAGCTCACGTCCCAAGACCGGCAACGAACCGCTTGGCAGCCTGCTCGACGGCAAGCTGGCCCACAACTACGGCCCCGTGTTTGGCAACGGGGTGGAAAACGGAGCCTATAAGCTGGACCTCGGTTCGACGCGGAAAATCACCGCCCTGACCAGCTGGTCCTTCAGTCAGGAGGGACGCCGTGGGCGCCAGCTCGTGACCCTCTTTGGCAGCAACGCCGCCACCGATCCGGGATGGAAAACGGAGGACTCGGCCCGGTTCACGCCCCTCGGATCGTTTGACACCGGAACGACTTCGGCTGCCTTCCAGGCCGCCTCTCTGCGGGCCAGTCCGGGGCAAAACCTGGGCAGCTTTCGTTGGATCTTGTGGAGTGTGTCCCCCGTGAGCCCGGCCCGGGAAAACACCGCCATGCAGGAGTTGGCGGTGGAGATAGCTCCGTGATCAGTGGGCCGTCCGCCTGCTTCACTTTGTCCAAGCCCGCGTCCCTTGCCTATCCGGGCGGCCGCCCGTGGCACCCTCAGCGGAAGCGTTCCACGAAGCCGACCTTTTTGTAAACCTTGGAGAGGGTCCGGTAGGCGCGCTGCTGGGCCTGCTCGGCTCCGGTCTTGAGGACCTGGGCGAGGTGGTCGGGGTGTTTCGAAAGGTCGGCGTGGCGTTCGCGGACGGGGGCCAGCATGGCTGCCACGGCCTCGCCCACGGCGGGCTTGAATTCACCGTAGGTTTTTCCGGCCCATTGGTTGGTCAGCTCCCCGATGGGGGTGCCGGTCGCGGCCGAGAGGATGTCCAGCAGGTTGGTGATGCCGGGTTTGTCGTCGCCGGGACGGATCTCGGTGCCGCTGTCCGTCACGGCCCGGCCGATCTTGCGGCGGATGGTGTCGGCATCGTCCGTGATGTAGATGTTGGCGTTCAGGTTGGCGTCGGACTTGGACATCTTCCGGGTCGGCTCCTGGAGGGACATGACGCGGGCGGCGGTTTTGCCCAGCACGTATTCGGGAACGGTGAAGGTGGGGGAGTAGGCGTGGTTGAACTTCTCCGCCAGGTCGCGGGTCAGTTCCAGGTGCTGCACCTGGTCCTCGCCCACGGGCACCAGATCCGCCTGATAGAGAAGGATATCGGCCGCCATGAGGACGGGGTAGGTGAGGAGGCCCGAGCCGACGGTGGCGCCGTCCTTGCCGGATTTGTCCT
>JANOBW010000463.1:0-8386 GCA_031411855.1 Opitutia bacterium | reverse complement strand
GGCCAGCGCCCCGGCGTCCGGCCCAACTAAACGGCCTTCCAGCACCAAGTCCTTCGGCTACAGGGACGAAAAGTTCCGGGGCCACGGTCCTCTCCCAACCATAGCGGCGCCGTGCTGTTCCGGCGAGCTTCGCCGACAATTCCGCCGTCCGCCCGGTGAGGAGAGCTCCGTGCAAAGGATTGATACCTGAAACGATCCTGGTCGGCTGTCCGTTGGAGTAAGGAGTCTCATGAGGCTATCGCTCTGCGTGGCAGTTCCACCGCACTCCCAAAGGAGTCAGACCCGAGGTCTGGGACACATTCAAAGACTATTTAAAATTGTGGCAATGTTCGGAAAAAAACGGTAGGCACATGGACCAAAGGAAAACAACCAGATGAGCGAGGGCCATGCAGAGTCCGGCGTAGTAAATGATTGGGCCCAGTTTGGTAAATCTCGGAAACTGATCACAGGTGATCAGTGAAGTTAGAATGACACCTAGGAAGACCAGGCTGAACACCAGTGGCCAGAAGCTGTTTCCGTAAAGAATTCCTATCTGTGTCGGTTCGGGAGGAACTCCGGGATACACGGAGTGATAAGTGTCAAGGGAAGGTTTGGGGACGAGGATGACGAAGAGCCCGACGCCCAAATGCGCGAAAGTGAGGGAGGCGAGCGAGAGGTTGGTTCCGAGGCGTCGATTGGGGGTGGGGGACATGATGAAGAGCTTGTGGGACGTTCCCTGTCGGACTTCACCATCCTGGGATTTTGAGGGAATCGCCGTGCGTTTTGCACCGAAGAGGTCAAATCAGGATCAGTTTGTGAAAAATCGCCCCCTGATTGTAAAAAATCGCGATTCAATTGTGAAAAATCACGGCTTAATTGTGAAAAATCCTGTCTCCATGGTGAAAAAAGAACCTCTCCGGGTGAGAAATCGTGTTTCCGGGGTGAAACAGGGGGACCCTATGGTGAAAAAAGCTGATTCTTGGCCGAACCAAAGTTCCGCCAAGGCGACCTCTTGGAATCAAGGTCTGAAGGCATCGAAGTGCAAGTAGTCGATGGTGAGTTTCTTGCCTGCTACTTGACATTTCCGTCGCCGTTTTCAGGCAAAATCCACCGGGCCCCATGGCTTCACTTGTGACTTTTTTCCGCCAGTTTGGCCACCACTCGGAGGTGGGCCGGGGTTTCGCGTAGCTCGAGTGGGATACGTTTGAGAAACTTGCGGACGTGGTCCAACGGGCCGTCCCCGAAGATGCCTTCGTCGCAAAGGCTGAAAACGCAGTCGGCAAACTCCCAGGTTTCCTCCGGGGTCAGTTGAGATTGATTCACGAGGACTTCGTAGCGTTGGCGTTGGCCGTGGAGCTTGCGGAGGACCTTGCGGCAATCTGCACACTCGTTCGGTTCGGAACGGGGAGGAAATCCGAGTTCCTCATACCAGAATTTCTGTTCCCGAGCGAAAAAGATAAAACGTTGACCGCACCTCAGGCACTTCTTGTCCAGATCAAGGTAATGGGTGGCAGGATACATGGCGTTCTGACGTGCTGGGTCGGCGAGAATGGCTGTGCCTTCCACCATCGTTTCTGAGCCTCCTCGGTAAAGTTCAGCCAACCATGTCTGTAACCCAGATGACTCTTTGGGGGTGATGTCTTCTTTTAATTTCGCCTCCAGATATTCAACCAAAGTGGCGGTCCTTAGATTGAGTCCAACGACACATCCACGTTTCAAGGTCATTTCTTCTTCTGCTGGGGCCAGCCCCGTTCGAATTGGCCCTTGGCCGAAACGTGAGTGACTGGCATAGTGCGAGTAGTCGGTGACATCTCCCTGGGGCTTCTTTGTTTTATCCATGGTTGGAGGGTAATCCGGTCAGAGTTTTCCCAACCGCAAATTTAATTCCACAGGGCCAGGTATGGAAAACTATTGGCTATCTTTGGGAGTGCGGAGGCAGAGCACGCGGCGATGCAAATTTACTTACCCAACTTCCACCGGATGAATCACAGTCAAAAAGCTCCAGGACTGTGGCGGCATGTCGTCAATCATAAGGTCTGGCTTGGGAAGAAAGCCCCGAAAACAGTCTCTGATGCCTGCTTCCTGAGCTGAACTTTGGGCGTAGGCAGCACCGCCTCGACTCCAGCAATACAGTTCCCAGCCCTCGGCCTGCATGGCTCTGACTCTGGCAACGACATTAACGATAGGAATTCGCTTTGAACCGACTGAGCGGATCAGTGTGTCATCCACGTCAACGTAAGCGACTTTGGCCATGGCCCACTTCACCCCTCCAGTGCTTCCCAGCGTTTGTAGAGTTCGGCGATGGTCTTTTCCAGCTCGGCCAAGCGGTTGTGGGTGACCTGCTGGGCGTGGCTGGTCTGGGTGTAGAATTTGGGGTCGGCGATGGACTCGACGAGTTGGGACTGCTCGGTCTCGAGGGCTCCGACTTTGGCGGGCAGCTCGTCCAATTCCTTCTGTTCCTTGAAGGAGAGTTTGCGTGCCTTGGCCGGGGGGAGGGCGGAATGCATCGGGGCGGCGGGAGCGGCGGGGCCTTTTTTGGCCGGAGCCGGGAGGGCGGCCTTGCGGGCGACTTCGAGCTGCCAGTCCTGGTAACCGCCGGTGTATTCGGTGACCTTGCCCTCGCCTTCGAAGATGAGAAGGCCGGTGGCGACGTTGTCGAGGAAAGCGCGGTCGTGGGAGACGAGGAGGACGGTGCCTTCGAACTCAACGATCAGAGACTCAAGGAGTTCGAGCGTTTCGGCGTCGAGGTCGTTGGTCGGTTCGTCGAGGACGAGGACGTTGGCCGGTTTGGTGAAGAGGCGGGCGAGGAGGAGGCGGTTGCGTTCGCCGCCGGAGAGGGCGCGGATGGGGGTGCGGGCGCGGGTGGGGTCGAAGAGGAAGTCCTGAAGGTAGCTCATGACGTGCCGCTGGCGTCCGTTGACGGTGACGGTATCGCGGCCCTCGGCCACGGCGTCCTGGACGGTTTTGTTTTCGTCGAGCTGGGCGCGGAGCTGGTCGAAGTAGGCGATCTGGAGGTTGGTGCCCGGTTTGATCACTCCCTCGCAGGCAGTGAGTTCACCGAGGAGGAGTCGCAGCAGGGTGGTTTTGCCGGCTCCGTTGGGGCCGATGATGCCGATCTTGTCGCCCCGCTCAATGATGGTGGAGAGGCCTTGGATGATCCAGCGGTCGCCGCGTTTGAAACCGGCGTTGTCGGCGGTGACGACCTTGGTGCCGGAGCGGATGGCCTCGGATATCTCGATTTTGGCCTGGCCGGTCTCGTTGCGGCGGAGGGCGCGGTCGCGGCGCATTTTGAGAAGAGCGGCGACGCGCCCCATGTTGCGGGTGCGGCGGGCCTTCACGCCCTTGCGGATCCAGGCCTCCTCCAGGGCCATTTTTTTGTCGAAGAGGGCCTGGCGGGATTCCTCGGCCTCGAGGAGGGCGGCCTTGCGTTCAAGGAAGGTGGCGTGGTTGCAGCTCCAGGAGATGATGCGGCCGCGGTCCACCTCGGCGATGCGGACGGCGAGTTTTTGGAGGAAGGCGCGGTCATGCGTGACGAAGAGCAGGGCGCCGCTCCAGCCGAGGATGAAGTTTTCCAGCCACTCGATGGACGCGAGGTCCAGGTGATTGGTCGGCTCGTCGAGGAGGAGCAGGTTGGGGTCGCCGGCGAGACCGCGCGCGAGCATGACGCGGCGTTTCATCCCGGCGGACAGTTCGGAAAACAGGGTTTCCGGCGGCAGGCCCATGGCCTCGATCAGGCTTTCGACACGCTCAAACCGTTCCCAGTCATGGTGTTCCTCAAAACTGCCCTCGTCGCCCTCGACAATGGAGCGGACGGTGCCGGCCAGGCCTTCGGGGACCTCCTGGCGGAGCCAGAACATGCGCAGATCGCCGGCCTTGGCGACCTGTCCGGCGTCAATCGCGATGTCGTTGGCCACCACGCGCATGAGGGTGGATTTGCCCGCGCCGTTGCGGCCGACAAGACCGATGCGGTCGCCCGCCTCAATGTTGAAATTGACGCCGTCGAGAACGGCGGGACCGCCGAAACCGAGGTGGACATCGAGAAGACTGACAAGGGCCATGAAGTGAAGATACGAGAGTGAAAGGCGAGAGGGGATGGCGGAAGGAGGAGGGGGAGGCGAGAGGCAAAAATCCCAAGCCCCAATACCCAAGCTCCAAATAAGCTTCAAACTTCAAGCGCCAAGATAGGCCGGTCCCGGTTCTTTCGGCCACTTCGTCATTTGTCGTTCGTCATTCGGCATTTTTCCTTTCAACCTCTTGCAATGAAACATGGTTGGGTGGTTTCCGATCTTCACATTTTCGCCGCCCGTTCGGACGGGGCGCGTTGGTTGCCGGAGTTGAACCGGACGGCGCGGGAATCCGATTTTCTGGTGCTGAACGGGGACATTTTTGACTTTCGCTGGACACGCCTTCCCACCGTCGCCCAGACGGTCCAGGAGGCGGCCCGGATGATGGGGGTCCTGGCCCTGGCCAATCCGGCCTGCGATATTCATTATGTTTTGGGGAATCACGACTGTTTGGAACCGTTTGTCCGCGAGTTGGAAAAACTCGCCATGGAACGGGCAAACTTTCGCCTCCATCACACCCATGTCCGTCTGGGGCCGGTGCTGTTTCTCCATGGCGATCTGGCTTTGGGCGGAAAGAAACATGATCCGTGGACGCGTCCACTGATGGCGGCCGAGAAACGCAAGGGCCCGGTGGCGGGAAGGGTTTACCGCTGGGCGGTGACGGCGCGCCTGCACCGCGTGCCGGAGCTGCTGCACGGCCGCAACCGCACGGCCCGGCGCATCCACGGCCGGCTGAATCTGGCCGGTGATTCCCGCTGGCAGGGTGTCGAACGCGTTTATTTCGGCCACACGCACCGCCCGTATGCCTCGCATGTCGTTGAAGGGGTCGAGTTTCACAACACCGGATCGGCCATCCGCCATGGCCGGCACAACTTCGCCAAGGTGGAGCTGCCGTAGGGCGCTTTTCCGGGCGGGAAAAGCGAAAGCACCAAGTTCCAATCCCCAAGCCCCAGGGAGTCATCGGGTTTCGGTCGCGATTGGAACTGGAATGGAATCACGAGAGGCCAGGCTCGACTCGGGTATCATCCCAAGGGTAAATCTTTCCCTCACCTTGAACTACAAATGACGACCCTGAATCGCGTTGGTGTTACTTTTTTTAAAACCGCGCCCGTCATGCTGATCGTTTTTATCACGGTGAGTGGTATGAAATTGCTCCGAGGGATGGCTTTTTATCAAAGTCCGGGTCACCCACCTTTTGGCTATTTGTTTGAGTTTGGTTTTTATGCCGTCGCAGCCTCGCTGGTAACTTTTGGATTATACGCCTATGTGTGGGAGGCACATGTTAGGCCGCGGGTGCAGAACCGGCAGATCACTGGTATCTGGGCTTCCACCGTAACGCTGATTTGTTTCACCGTTTTGTTTCATCTCATCCTTTATCCACTTTTGGATAAATACAAATTGAGTTTTTTCTATATCCATTTGCTGGCATTCGTGGTGGGACCGTTTGTGGCAGGGAATCGAACCGCAAGTAACAAGGGCGATGCGGGTGAAGTCAGGGAAGGGGATTGGCCGTGGAAAAACCAAAATGATCAGGCCTCATCACCTTCCCTGCCACCCCTTCTCGCGAACCTTCAAAGCACAGGCCCAGGCTTGCAGAGATATGATGGTGAAGGTGATGATAAGGCAGAGCAGGCATGCTTGACATCTCCCACGAGTGGCGTGGCACCAACTCCAGCACCGCAGGCGGTGGAATCAAGGCAACGCCTTGAATTGGAAAACTCTCCAGGGAATGGCATCGGCTTTCTCCGCGTTTTGATGCACAGTGTGGTGCCTTTCTTTTCGTTCGTGTTGGCGGCACTCGTCATCATGGGGCTTGTTTTTATCATCTCAATTCCCACGTTGCCTTCCGTTTCGAAGGGTTTTTCCGAATTCATCGGTGGCATTTTTATCTTGGGATTTTTTGGCATTCTCTTCGGAGGACCTTTTCTTCTGATTTCCTTTGCCCTGCCTTCCCTGCTTTATGGTGTGGCCATGGAAGCCTTGGTGAAACGAGGAAGAACTGTTTCTTTTGTATCCTCATTTTTTACTTCCGGATTTTTCATGTGCGTGGGGTGGCTGCTTTTATGCGCAAGTTTCAACGATAAAAAAATGGGCACGTTGGAAGCGGATTTTCCCACTGATTATTGGTTCACGGTCAGTTTTATCGGCCTGGGATGTTTGTTATCCGCCTTGATCAGCGGCCTTTTTCAGAGGCGTCTTTGGTCTCAACCGAAGACGCGCTGATGGAGGCTGGGAAGGGCGCGATGCCCAGAGGTTTTCCGCTGATTCTGACATTCGACGTTCAGCGTTCAAAGTTCGACGTTCGACGTTCAGCCTTTCCTCTAGTGGGCCCTGCCGGATTCGAACCAGCAACCAAGGGATTATGAGTCCCCTGCTCTAACCATTGAGCTAAGGGCCCGTGAGGGCGAAGCAGCGAGACAGCCCGGCGGCGCGGTCCTGTCAACGGCTTTTGCCGGAGTCAGGCCACCTTGTTGCGCCAGAGGAAGGGCCGCCATTCGGGGCGGATGCCCTGCGCGCCGAGGGCCACATCGAAGTAATGCGGGCGGGCGCGGGTTTTGATCTCCTCACCCTTGGCGTTGTAGTAGGGGTAAACGTCGCCTTTGCGGGCGTTGCATTCCTTGCAGGCCAGGACGATGTTGAAATCGTCGTCGGGGCCGCCTTTGGAGCGGGGCAGGACGTGGTCGCGGTTGAAGATTTCGCGCGGGTCGAACATGGAGCGGGGGAAACGTTCCAGGCAGATCTGGCAGGTGTGGTTGTAGAGTTCGAGCAGTTCCTCGAACTCGATCCGGCGCGACATCTGGCGCTCGCGTTTGAAGGGGTTGTTGACCACGCCGATGGTGGGCACGGCCCAGTGCTGGCGGGGGCCGGGCAGGGTGGGGTAGAGGCCGGTGGCGAGCAGCTCGGGCTGGCGGGCTATCCACGCGTTGGTGTCGTTCTGGCCGAGGTCGAGGTCGAGGCCGTTGATGCGGTTGCGGAAGAGGTGGTAGAAGACGCGCCCCGCCGGGATCACACGGATGGGCATCCAATGGTGGTCAAGCAGGAGGGTGGTCTGGCACTGGGCCGTGACCAGCATTTCTTTGGAGACGGGATGGGCCGTTGGGTCCGTCATGGCTAAGCTCTCGTGGGGTTAGAGGTTTCGTGTCAAGTGGCGATTTTTGGGTTGAAGGCGAGACTTATTCACAAGACTAACCAAAAAAAATCATGGGAATGTAACGGGCAGGCTTGCCTGCGGGTTAGAGGATAGCAGTTTTCATTCCCAAACCATTCCAACTTCCATGCCCTTCCTTATCGCCGGCGCCGTCATCCTTGGCCTTCTGGCCCTCGTGTTTTTGTGGGGGGTGGGCATTTACAACAGCCTCGTCGCGCTGCGGAACCGTTTCAAGAACGCCTTTGCCCAGATTGATGTCCAACTGAAGCGCCGTTACGACCTCATCCCCAATCTCGTTGAAACCGCCAAAGGCTACCTGAAACACGAGAGCGAGACGCTTGAGGCCGTGGTCAAGGCCCGCAATATCGCTTCCGGTGCGCTTTCCAAGGCCTCCGCCAATCCCGCCGACGGGGCCGCCGTGGCCCAGCTGATGAATGCCGAGGCCTCCCTGGGCGGCGCCTTGGGCCGGCTCATCGCCGTGGCCGAGGCCTACCCCCAGCTGAAGGCCGACGCCACCATGCTGCGCGTGATGGAGGAGCTGACTTCCACGGAAAACAAAGTGGCCTTTGCCCGCCAGGCCTACAATGACGCCGTCACGGCCTACAACACGGCGCGCGAGCAGTTTCCCGCCGTCGTCCTGGCCGGGGCCACGGGTTTCCTGCCCGCCCAGCTTTTCGAGATTCTCAACGCCGCCGAAAAAGAGGCTCCGGTGGTCAAGTTCACCTGAGTTTATCCACGGACCGTTCACCTTTTCCCACACGCCGCCTTCGGAATTTGAACCGGGGCGGCTTTTTCGTTTCCACCTTTCCTGTCATGTTGCCACGTCTCCTCCGCTCCCTCCCGTTTTTGGTCCTGCCCGCCCTGGCGTTGAACGCCATCCCGGTAACAATCGAAGGAGGCGCGAAACTCCTGAGAAACGGCCAGCCCTACTTTGTGAAGGGGGCGGGGGGCGACGGCTCCATGGCGGAAATGGCGGCGCGGGGGGGCAATTCGGTCCGCACCTGGACCACGGGGGGGCTGGACAAAATCCTCGACGAGGCGGCCCGCCTGAAGATGACCGTCTGCGCCGGCATCTGGCTGGAGTCCGAGTGTTCCTGGTTCTCCTACGCCAATCCGGAGCATTGCGAACGCCAGGCGAAGAGGGTCCGCGAGGAGGTGGAACGCTACCGGAAACACCCGGCCCTGCTCTTCTGGG
>JANOBW010000462.1:0-27470 GCA_031411855.1 Opitutia bacterium | reverse complement strand
ATCGGCGGCGTCCTTCGGCCATTTGGCCTCGCTCCGATCAATCATGAACTTGCGGGTGGTGTTGAGATCAAAGGGCTCCTTGAGGCGTTTTTTGACCCAGGTGACCCGCTCCAGCACGCGCTGGCGGTAAAGTTCAAAAATCTCAAAGGCGGGATAGAGGTCACCCTTGGCCAGATAGGTCTCGTGGAGGGCTCCGTCAAAACGCTGGTTGAGCTGATCCAGATCCGCCTGGGTGAGAAAAAGACGGGTGTAGTCGAGATCCTCGACGTAAGCCTTGATGATTTCCTCGGGAGGAAAGCTGGAAATTTCCTTCTTGGTGAAATGATACGTCTGATAAGTGGTGAGCGTCAGACCGGTTTCCCGGGCCATCCGTGCCTTATCTGCGGAAGAGACAACGATTTCAGCGGAGGTGGGGAGGCTGGTCAGGAGGGTGACCCCGGCGGCGAGCAAAGCGGCGCAGAGGAGGGGGCGGCGAAGTGTCATGGTAGAAATTGAAATGCTGGGGTAAAGAGGAGGATTGGCCAACAATTTCGTGAGAAAGTGAGCGGACCCAAGACGCGCATTCGTCCTGAACAGACCCCGGTTCCGGGCGAAAGTGTCCGGGATGACCGGGGCGTCAGCCAAAACCAGGTGCCGAAAGAGGCTGTTTCAGCGCCGGGGAACCCGGGCCAAGGTGGCTCTTTCAGCCTTGCTCAGCGAGCCGAACCCCTTGTCGTTGATTTTGTCGAGGATGCGGTCAATTTCGGCCTGACTCGGCACACCGCGGGGAGTTTCCAGCCGGTTGTCGCTGGGGCGGACCGGACCGGGATGGGCCTGCGGACCCCGGCGCCCCGCGAGGAGTTTATTCAAGGTCAGGAATGGTTTCAGGATGGGGATTTGGCTCGCATGCCACGGATCCAGTTTTCCGGCAAAAAGCGCGAAACCGGCCATCATGCCGCCCACGTGAGCGGTGTGGGCCACCCCGTCACCCGCATGCGGGCTCAACTCATAAACCATCATAAAGATGAGGTCCAACCCGAGAAAGGTGAGCAACCAGTTGCGGCCCGTCATGGTGACCGGGAAAAAATAAAGAATCACCGTGACCGGCCGAAAATAGTGATGGAGACACCATCCCACCGCCAGGCAACAGACCCCGGCGGAAGCACCGATGGCTGATCCCTCCCTGCCGGCCAAAACGTAGAAAAGTGACCACACCATACCTCCGCCCACACAGCCCCAAAACCAGGCTTTGAAGGCAAAACGATCCCCATACATCGTGCACACATGGCGGCCCAGGAGGAAAATCCCCAGGCAGTTGAAGAGCAGATGGATAAAGTCAAAATGAACAAACCCGTAGGTGAACCAGCGCCACAACTGCCCCCTCATGATGCCCTCGCGTGACAACTCCGCCAGCTTGAGCACCTCGAAGTTGTCAAAGTGTGACCCCGAAATGGCCACCACCAGCCAGACAACGAGAAGCGCAACGGGAAGCGCCCAGGGGAAAAGAGGGTCCCTCGGCGCGGAGGATTCCCGGATATAATCGCGCGATTCAATGCCCATCTGCGTTCAGATTCAATTGGTTGCGCAAAACTCAGGCCTTGGCCCGGCGCTGCCGGACCGCCTCGTAAAGGCAGACCCCGGCCGAGACGCTCACGTTCAGGCAGGGCACCTTGCCGAGCATGGGGATGCGGATCAGACCGTCGCATTTCTCCGAGGTCAGGCGTCGCATGCCGTCACCTTCCGCACCCAGCACCAGGGCCACCGGGCCGCGCAGGTCGGTCGCATAAAGGTCGGTGGCCGATTGATCCGCCGTGCCCAGGATGCGCAGGCCCGACTCCTGGAGAAACTCCAGGGTCCGCGCCAGGTTGGTCACCAACACGTAGGGCACGCCGTCGGCCCCGCCGCAGGAAATGGTGCGGGCGGTGTCGTTGAGGGGGGCGCTGCCGTGTTTGGTGGAAATGACCGCCCGCACGCCGGCACCGTCGCAGGTGCGCAGGATCGCGCCCAGATTTTGAGGATCTTGGACGCCGTCCAAGACGAGCACAAGGGGATCGGGACCGGCCGCGAGGAGCTCGGGCAGGCTGTCCTCGTCGCGGGGACGGGCACGGGAGGCACCGACGCTGTGTCGGTTGGGACGGGCCTCCCAGGTGTTGACTCGGGAACGCATGGGAAGAGGGGAAAGCGACACGGCCGGGGCGGGCAAGCCTTGAGCCCGCAAAAAACCTTGCCCCAAGCCCATGTGTCATAACAGATAAACGTTTTTTACCAACAGACACACAACATGGCCATCATCATCGAAATGCCCAAACTGAGCGACACCATGACCACGGGGACGCTCGCCAAGTGGCTGAAGAAAGTCGGCGACAAAATTTCCAACGGCGACAAAATCGCCGAGGTCGAGACTGACAAGGCCACCATGGAAATGGAATCCTTCGAAGATGGCGTGATCCTGGTCCAATACGTCGCCGCCGGCGGTGTCATCCCCGTCGGAGCCCCGCTCCTGGCCGTCGGCAAGGCCGGCGAGACTCCCCCACCCGCCCCCGCCGGTGCCTCGGCTCCCGCTCCCGCCGCGCCCGCCACCCCCGTGGCCGCTCCGGCCCCCGTCGCCGCCGCCCCTGCGCCAGCCCCCGTGGCGGCTCCCGCCGCAGCCCCGGCCGCTTCCGATGACGGCCGCCACAAGGCCTCCCCCCTGGCCAAACGCCTGGCCGCCGAGAAGGGTGTCTCCCTTTCCGGCCTCACCGCCACCGGTCCCGGCGGCCTGATCGTCAAAGCCGATGTCCTCGCCGGCGCTTCCGCCCCGGCCCCCGCCGCCGCCGCTCCCACCCCCGCCGCCAAGGCCGCCGCTCTTGCCGCCGCCGGCCTCGAGGAAAAGACCATCCCGGTCAGCAACATGCGCAAGGTCATCGCCAGCCGCCTGTTGGAATCCAAAACCACCGTCCCCCACTTCTACCTCGAAATCGAAGTGGACGCCGGACCGCTCATGGTCCTGCGCCAGCAGATCAACGACGCCATCGGCGAACTGCCCGCCGCCAAAGGTGGCATCAAACTCACCGTCAACGACTTCATCCTCAAGGCCTCGGCCGAGGCCCTCCGCCGCGAGCCCAAGGTCAACGCCTCCTGGATGGGTGCCACCATCCAGCAGCACGGCTCCGTCCACCTCTCCTTCGGCGTGGCCCTGGAGGACGGCCTCGTCACCCCCGTGATCCGCGACGCCCACGCCAAGTCCCTGCGCCAGATCGCGTTGGAAGCCAAGGAGCTGATCGCCAAGGCCCGCGCCAAGAAGCTCACCCCGGCCGAAATGAGCGGCAGCACCTTCACGGTGACGAACCTCGGCATGTTCGGCGTGACCGGCTTTTTCGGCATCATCAACACGCCCAACGCCGCCATCCTCAGCGTCGGCGCCACCCTCAAGAAGCCCGTCGTCAACGAGGCCGGCCAGATCGTCGTCGGCCAGCGCATGGTCATCGGCCTGAGCGGTGACCACCGCGTCATTGACGGCGCCGTCGCGGCCCAGTTTCTCTTCGAACTGAAGAAGATCCTGGAAACCCCCGCCGTCATCCTGGTCTGAGCCGGCGCGGGAGCCGTTTCGCCGCCACGCCGTGCCCACCGAACCCCTGCCAGCCGCCACCTTCTCCGGCGACCAGTTTCTGGTCATCGGTCTGGTCGTGGCCGCCGTGCTGTGGTTCGCGGTCTTCGAGGTCCTGCGCCGCCAGGCTGCCCCGGACGAGAAACGCTCCGGCACACTCGCCCTCACCGGCGCGGCCGGAACGTTTGTGTTCATGACCGCCGCGCTGGCCCTGGCCCTCAAGTTCTGGAAATAAAAACATCAGAACAGACTGACAGATCATAACTTCCGCACCTTGGACTTCACTCCATCTCCACGGCATTAGGAGGCCTATCGTGCTTCCAATCTTCTGTTCAAAACTGCCTTGTCGGATGCCCGAACCTTGGTTTTTGAACAGAAGATAAGAAGAGCCCCTCGAAATTCGGGCATAGGCCGTGTTTAGGGCGTGGCAGTTTTAATCGAATCCCTTCCATGCCGTTTTCCGCCGATCTTCTCCTTAACCCTCCCGAGGGTCTCTTTGTCCATCGCGCCCGGCTCTGGTTCGACGATTTGGACGGGCTCTGGATGCTCCACCATTCCCGCTACCTGGCCTACGCCGAACGCGCCCAGCAGGCCATGTTTGACGAGCTCATGGGCGCGAAAACCTTCGATCCCCCCTCCTGGCCCGACGTTTACGTGGTGGTGAAAAACGCCAACTTCGACTACCTGCGCCCGCTCGACAACGTCATGGACTTCCTCGTCAGCGTGCGCGTCAAACGCCTCCGCGAAGCCGGCCTCACCACCCAGTTCGGCTTCCACAGCGCGGACGGCAAACTCCTCTACGCCAAGGGCCTGCGCACCGTCTGCAAGTTAAGCCTCCAAACGAAACAGCCCACGGGCTGGACTCCGCGCTTCCGGGAGATCTACGAGCGCTGGGCCGAACTCGGAAAAACCCTGCCCGAGCTTCCCTGAGAGGCGGACCGCCGGGAAGACGCCGCCCCCGTGGCGCTTCACGGCCACCAGTTTTGAAACCCGCGTTGGTGGGTTTGCCTCCCCCCACCGTTTTAAACCTTTGCCGGTCTCCGCGGTCTGAGAAGGACACCCATGCCCCCACCAACAGCCCCGCGTCTGCGCCACGCCCTCCTGCTCCTGTTCTGCGCGGGCACCCTCACCGCCAACCTGCCGGCAGAGACCGTTCCGTCCGCCCAGCGCGATCCCTACGCCCAGGACTTCAGGGCCTTTGACGCCGCCGACCTGGCCAGGCCCCCGGAACGGGGAAACATCCTCTTCGTGGGGAGCAGCATCTTCCGGCTGTGGACGACCGTGCCCGAACAGATGGCCCCCTTGCCCGTGTTGAACCGTGCCTTCGGCGGCTCCCGCACCGGGGACCAGCTGGAGCGTTTCGACCGGGTCGTCCTGCCCTACGCGCCCAAGGTCATCGTCTATTACTGCGGCAGCAACGACCTGAAGGCGGGCCCGTCTCCGGAGGATCCGGCGCGGATTTTCAGCCGTTTCCAAACCTTTTCACAACGGGTGCGTTCGGCCCTCCCGGACACGCGCCTCATCTTTGTCTCCAGCACACGGTCACCCGACCGGGTGGCGCGCTGGACCCAGGTGGACCATTACAACGGGCTCGTCCGCGCCTACTGCGAGGCCACCCCGGGACACACGTTTGTGGACATCAACCCGGCGCTGGTGGACAGCGAGGGCAAACCGCGCCTGGAGCTCTACCAGGAGGACCGGCTTCACTTCCATCCGCAGGCCTACGTGGAGTTTACCGCTGTTCTCAAACCCGTGCTGGAAAGGGTCTGGCGGGAGGCGAACACCACTCCGGCCCCTTCCAAATAATTACTTGGGCCGTCACCCTCGCCTCATCTTCAGGGAAAAAGCCGGCGGATGACTTCGTCCGTCAGATCCGGCACCTCCGGCAGGGAAACCACCAGCGGCGGTTCGACCGGGGAACGGGAGGAAACATCAAAGACCATCTCCAGTCCCCTCGCCCTGGCCAGCTCAGCCACCGCCGTGCGAAGCTCCGGCATGAGATTCGCCCGCGAACGCGGAGATTTCTGGTCCGGCTGAAAACTCCGCAGATAGAGCTTCCACGCCTCGGTCATGTCCTTCGGTCGCGGACTCTCCCCGAGAATCCTTCCCACATCCACCACCCCAAACCTCACGTCCACCACCCACGCGGACGAAGGGATCAGGTTGCCGGAGTGGATTTCAGGCAACAGCTCCACCGGAAGATCCGGCGGGTTCAGGTCAAAAGCGGACGGCGAGCCGACCTCGGGAAGCGGCTCATTCCGCGCCGGGGACGAAGCCTTTCCGTGAGGCCCGAGCGGAGGCGGGATGTTCAGGGGAATGTAGGTCAACGGCGGCAGTGAGCGCGTTCTCGCCTTGCGCAAATTCTTGTTCACCAACAACTCGGACCGTTTCCACCACGGCAGGAAGAGGAGCAGGAGAACCAGAAGCAAAAGGCCCAGCAACGAAAGTTTTGATCGTGACCGGCTCATCGGAAGGAGTGGTGATCCCCCGGGGTTGATCCGGGGGCTACCCCTGACCAGCGCGACCAAAGGGCGGCCCTGTCTGTGCCGGAGCGAAATCCTCGGGGCCCGCCTGGTGGCGGCACGGCCAAGGAACGGTTACGCCAGAATCCCCTTCACCACCTTGCCATGCACATCCGTGAGCCGGAAGTCACGCCCGGCATGGCGGTAGGTGAGTTTCTCATGGTCGAAGCCCAGACAGTGCAGGATCGTGGCCTGGAGATCATGGACATGCACGGGGTTTTCCACCACGTGGAAGCCGAGGTCGTCGGTCGAGCCGTAGGTCAGGCCCTGGCGGATGCCGCCGCCGGCCATCCAGATGGTGAAGGCCGAGGGGTGGTGGTCGCGGCCCTGGCTGCGGCCGAGGGCGGCGTTGGATTCGACCATGGGAGTGCGGCCAAACTCGCCTCCCCAGATGACGAGGGTGTCGTCGAGCAGGCCGCGCTGCTTGAGGTCCTGGACGAGGGCCGCGCTGGCCTGGTCGGTTTCCTTGCAGTTCTTCTTCACGTTGCCGGCCACATCGCTGTGGGCGTCCCACCCCTCGTGGTAGATGTTCACGAACCGCACCCCGCGCTCGATCATGCGGCGGGCCAGGAGGCAGGCGCGGGCGAAGGAGGGCTTGTCGGGATCGCAGCCGTAAAGATCAAGCGTGGCCTGGCTCTCGCTCTTCAGATCCATCAGCTCCGGCGCGGAGGTCTGGAGCCGGAAGGCCATCTCATAGGAGGCGATGCGGGTCGCGATCTCGGAGTCGCCCTCGCTGACCAGGCGCCGGCGGTTGAGCTCGGCCACGGCGTCAATCGTGTCGCGCTGGAGCCGCGGGTCCACCCCGGCGGGGCTGGCGACATCCAGGATCGGAGGGCCCTGGTTGCGGAAACGGACACCGCTATAAACCGTTGGCATAAAACCACTTGACCACAGGGCCGAACCGCCGCTCAGGCCGCTGCCCGTGCTCATGACCACAAAGGCGGGCAGGTTCTGGGTCTCGGCCCCCAGGCCGTAGAGGGTCCAGGAACCCAGGCAGGGCCGGCCCGGCTGGAGGAAGCCGGTGTTGAAAAAGATCTGGGCCGGGGCGTGGTTGAACTGGTCGGTCTGGCACGAGCGGATCAGGCAGATGTCATCCGCCACCTTGGCCAGATGGGGCAGCATCACGGAAAGCTCGGCGCCGGACTGGCCGTGTTTGCCAAACTTGAAGCAGGGACCGAGCACGGCGGCGTCGGGCCGGATGAAGGCGTAGCGCTGGCCGCCGATGACCGAGGCTGGGAGCGGCTGTCCCTGGAGCTTGATCAGCTCGGGCTTGTTGTCGAAAAGCTCCAGCTGGCTGGGGGCGCCGGCCATGAAGAGGTGGATGACACGTTTGGCCTTGCCCGGGAAATGCGGCGCATGCGGGGCCAGCGGATTGACCGCCCCCGGGGCGGCGGCCTGGACCGCCTCGGCCGCCCGGAGACGGCCGGCCAGGGTATCGGTCAGAAGGCCGGCCAGGGCGATTTTGCCCAGCCCCACACCGCAGTCGTTGAGGAAATGGCGGCGGGTCACGCCCAGGCAGTGCTGTTGGAAAGGGTTCATGGGTAAGGGGTTGTGGGCTTGGTTCAGCCGCGGTTGACGGCCTCGTCGAGGTTGAGGAGGGCGCGGGCCACGGCGGTCCAGGCGGCGCTTTCGGGAGTGGCGGAGCTGTCGCCGGTGAAGGCCCTGGCGTCGAGCTCGCCGGTTTGGAAGCGGAGGGACTGGGCCTCGAAGAAGTTTCTCAGCACCGCCACCTCCCCGGCGGAGGGAGGCCGGGTGGCGACCCGGCGGAAGCCATAGGCGAGGCGCTCATCCACGCCGCCGGGCCGGGCCGTGAGCAGCTTGCCCAGGGCCTGGGCCGCCTCCATCAGGGCCACATCGTTGAGCAGCGCGAGGCCCTGCAGCGGGGAGTTGGAGGTGTCGCGTTTGGCCTGGCACGACTCGCCGGTGGGCCCGTCAAAGGTGTTGAACATGGCGAAGGGCGCGGTGCGTTTGACAAAGGTGTAAACGCTGCGGCGGTAGCGGTCCTCCCCCGCGCTCACCGGCCAGCCGCGGTTGCCATAGGCCACCTCGGTGACACCCGACGGCTGGGAGGGATAAACACTGGGGCCTCCCATCTTTTCAGAGAGAAGGCCGCTGGAGCGAAGGAACGAGTCGCGGATCTGTTCGGCCTCCAGCCGCAGGCGCGGGGCCCGGGTCAGGAGACGGTTGTCAAAATCCTTGGCCAGCAGCTCCGGGGTGACCATCGAGGACTGGCGGTAGGTAGCGCTCATCACCATCAGCCGGTGGATTTTTTTCAGGGACCAACCCTGCTTCACGAACTCCACCGCCAGCCAGTCGAGCAGTTCCGGATGGGTCGGGGCCTCCCCGGAAAAGCCGAAATCGTCCACCGTGCGCACCAGGCCGCGACCGAAGAAGGCCTGCCACTGGCGGTTGACGGCGACGCGGGCGGTGAGCGGGTTGTCCTTGGAAACCAGCCACTTGGCGAAACCCAGCCGGTTGCGGGGCAGCTCCGGCGGAAACGGCGCGACGGCGGAGAGCACGCCCGGCTCGACCCGTTTTTCCGGCTGGAGGAACTCGCCGCGATGGTGGAGGAAGGTGGGGCGGGGATTCTCGGCGGGACGCTCCCGCATGACCAGGGTGGTGACATGGTCCTCGGGCTGGCGGAGGCGGGCCACCTGGTCGCGCTCCTTGGCAAACTCGGGCAGGCCGAGAAGGAAACTTTCGGCCAGGGTCTGGCGCTGGGCGTTTGAAAGGGACGCATCCGGCACGGTCAGGAACTTCTGCACGTCGTCGGGCATGCCGCTGGCCTCGGCCCCGCCCGCCCGCGTGGTCACCGAAATGCGGAACCGTCCCAGGGAACAGGCGTAGTGCCGGCCAAACATCATCCTGAGGTCAAGGCTGGCCGCGCTGATCGGATGCTCCGGCACAAACACCGCCACATGCCGCTCGCCAAAACGGCCGGCCGCGGACCAGCCGGTCTGGGGGTCGCCATCCATGGCCAGGGCGGCCGATGCTTCGTCTCCAAAATTGTTTTTCGCATAACTGTGCGAGGCGCGGGCCAGCTTCACCGGCTTGCCGTCGGCCGCCGCCTGGAACTCGCCCAGAAAGAAATCGCCCTTCGGCCCCTCGCAATAGGCCATCCCCGGCCCGTGGGCGGGAAGGCTGTCGTCCGGCAGGGCCTCGAGGCGGATGGCGGTCACCTCCCTGAAATCACCCTTGAAGGCGAGGTCGTAGGTGTCCGACTTGCTGATGTCGCCGCCGGCCAGGACGGAGGCGTCCGGCAGGACCTTGAGAAAGGGCAGGTTGGACTTGGCCCCGGCCGGGCGGAGAGGTTTCCAATCCACGGCGGACTCGCGCGCCAGGGCCAGCCATTCGGCGAACCTCGCGGCAAAGACTTCCTTGCGGCCGGCCTCGGTCGCCGGCGTTTTCACCGCTCCGGTGGCCAGGCTCACGCGGGGGCGGCCAATGACATGTTTGCCGCCGTAGTTCTGGACCAGTTTCACCTCCCAACGCGTGCCGCCGGGGAAACCCTCCGGCCGGGCAAGTTGGAAAGTGGCCCGGTGGGTCGAATTGGTTTTGGCCCCCGTATCCACCGCCCAACCGGTGGCGGTGTTGCCGTCAATGGCGTTGGCTGCGGGAAAGCCGGGCTGCTCCACATCGGCCGTAGCCGAGACAAGGGAGACAGGCCGGACCTTGTCGGGGGCGTTCCGGGGCGCGGCGGTGACCGTGATCTCGCTCAGGACAAAGTTTCCGTGCGCTGTCAGCCCGGGCCCTTTCCGCGGCAGGGAGGCGTCGGCCAGGGCTTCCAGGCGTAACTCTTTGACGTCCAGAAGGTCGCTGTCGAAGACCACGGTGTAGGTCTCCCGGTCGGGAGCCTTGGCGGAAAAAAGGGCCGAACCGTCCTCCAGGATCCTGGCCTTGGCGCCGCTTTCAGCCCTGACCTCGGCGGGTTTCGGGGACTGCCAGGCCTCGTTTGCGACCGGGAAAAGCCCCGGAAGGGAAGCCACGAGGCGGCGGGCCTTCTCCAGGTTCGCCTCGCGCCTCCCGTCCTCGCCCGCCTTGGGCAGGTCGAAGTCGGGTTCGTCGGCGTTGTTGAGAAACGCCATCATCTGGTAATACTCGGTGTGGGGAATGGGATCATACTTGTGGGTATGGCACTGGGCGCAGCCCACGGTCAGGCCGAGCCAGGTGGTGCCGGTCGTGGCCACGCGGTCCGTCATGGCGTGGAAACGGAACTCGAGCGGATCAATGCCGCCCTCCTCGTTGAGCATGGTGTTGCGGTGGAAACCGGTGGCCACGATCTGGTCCGTGGTGGCGTTCGGCAGCATGTCCCCCGCGATCTGCTCGATGGTGAACCGGTCGAAGGGTTGGTCGGTGTTAAGGGCGTTGATGACCCAGTCGCGCCAGGGCCAGACGGAGCGGTTGCGGTCCTTCTCATAGCCGTTGGTGTCGGCGTAGCGGGCCAGGTCCATCCAGCGGCGGGCCCAGCGTTCTCCGTAGCGGGGCGAGGCCAGAAGCCGGTCCACAAGTTTTCCGTAGGCGTCCGGATTTGTGTCATTAACGAAAGAATCCGCCTCCTCGGGCGTGGGGGGAAGGCCGGTGAGGTCGAGGTAAACCCGGCGGACCAGGGTGTGTTTGCCGGCCTCGGCCGAGGGGGCCAGGCCGTCCTTTTCCAAACGCGCCAACACGAAGCGGTCCAAAGGGTTGCGCGGCCAGGCCGTGTCTTTCACCACAGGCGGTTCCACCTGTTTCGGGGGAACGAAGGCCCAGTGCTCCCTGTATTCGGCCCCGCCGGCGATCCAGCGTTTGAGGATGTCCTTGTCGGCCTCCGTCATCGGCTTTTTCGCGCTGGGCGGGGGCATGATCTCGTCCTCGTCCGCCGTGAAGATCCGCGCGACCAGCTCGCTTTTGTCCACATCGCCGGGAACGATGGCGGTCTCACCGGACTTGGCGGGTTTGAGCGCGGACTCGCGCAGGTCGAGGCGGAGTTTCCCCTTGCGGCTCTCCTCGTCGGGCCCGTGGCACTTGAAACAACGCGCCAGAATGGGCCGGACCTCGGCGGTGTAATCGGGAGGGGGCGCGGGAGCCGCTGGCACAGGGGCGGGAACACCACCCAGGCCGCCGGTGATAAGGGTAAATCCCAAGGTGATTCTCCTGCTCTTGCTCATGGGGGAGGTAAACATTCAGGGAGCGACCTCGGTTCCTCAAATAAGAAGTATGACATGTCCGAATATTTCCAACACATGATCTTCTGCCCTAAGGTTTTGGACAAAACAAAACCGTCGTTACTTCCATATCATGACCGCCTTCGTTCCCTCCCCCCTGCGCCCAAGGACATCATGGTCATTGGTTTGGGCCGGGATGCCGCCGGGGGCCGGCCGTCAGCCGCGGCCCGGCAGCTCACCCCAGTTGAGCTTGCGCCGCACCACCTGGTAGTAGTCCACCGCCGGATCCTCCAGCACGCGCAGGGTCTGGTCCGACTGGCCGACCTCCAGGGGAAGCAGCTCGCAGCCCCCCACCTCGCGCCCGTCCACGCT
This sequence comes from Opitutia bacterium, assembly GCA_031411855.1. Taxonomy (GTDB): domain Bacteria; phylum Verrucomicrobiota; class Verrucomicrobiia; order Opitutales; family JANOBW01; genus JANOBW01. Next base: position 15,867 of record JANOBW010000462.1, on the reverse strand, counting down.
GACGCGGACCGAATCATCCATCTCGCGCAGGCTGACCGTCAGGTGCGCGCCCTCGTCAAAGATGAAACTCCGGTTGCTCATCGTGTGCGGACAGATCGGCGTCATGGCCAGCACCCGGGCGCCGGGGTGGAGCAGCGGGCCGCCGGCGGAAAGGTTGTAGGCGGTCGAGCCGCTCGGGGTGCAAAAGATCAGCCCGTCGGCATTGTGATGGTTGACGAGTTTGCCCTCGTCGCAGACCTGCAGACGGAGCAGGCGCGGAGAGGTCGTGCGGATGACCACATCATTCAGGGCCAGGCGTTCCCGGCCGTTGGCCAGACGCACCTTGAGCAGGGTCCGGGTCGTCTCGCGGCATTGCCCGGCGATCAGTTTCCGAAACCCCTCCCCGGCATCGGCGGCCTCAAAGGTGGCCATGAAGCCAAGTTTGCCGAAGTTGATGCCCATCAGGGGGACGCCCGATCTCACGGCCGCCTCGACCAGGCCGAGGATCGTCCCGTCCCCGCCCACGGCCAAAGCCACCGTGCAGCCGTCGAGAAAGCCCTCCGGAAGGTTCTCATCCGCGCAGGTCCTGACCTTCACCCCCGCCTCGGCCGCAAGGTGCTGAAGGGTGCTGGCACAGTCCGACGCGCCGGGTTTGGCGCGGTTCACGATAAGGGCGATTTGCATGGGGAAGAACCGTTAAAGGCACCCTTGGTGAAGCATCACACCTTCCTCCGCAACACACCTCCCAGAGAATCTGTCGTAAAAAATTCACAAACTGCCACCGCCTTTCCCCAGCGGAACGGAAGCGGAACGGCTCCACCCAACCAGGCACGCCACGGCCCGGACCTCGATAACTGGCATCAGCCCTGCATGTTCAGGCCACACCAGCCTCCTCCCATGACACCGAACAAAGCCCTGACCGAACTGACCTCGATGCCCGGCGTGCTGGGGGTCGTCACCTGCTCGCAGGACGGAGGCATCACCTCATGTGCCGGAGACGAGGCCGAACTGCTCGGAGGCATCCTCGGGCACCTTGACCAAACATCGCGGCTGATCGGGGAATGCCTCGGACTCGAATCGCTTCAGGAAGTCCGCCTCATGGGCAAAACCCTGACCGCCGTCTGTTTCCCCCGCGGGGACGAACTCTGCGGCGTCCTGGTGGACCGCAAAGCCCAACTGGCCGATGTCCTGGCCCGCCTCCCCAACGCCTAAACACCATGATCGAGAAACTACTTCGCAACATCCTCGACATTCCCGGAGCGGAGGGCGTCTGCGTCTTCGACCTCCAAGGCAACCTCCTCTGCAACCGCTTCCCCTCGCTCTTCATCGCGGAGATTTTCCCCGACCTGGGCCGCCGTGTCGCCCTCCTCTTCGACAGTGTGGACGACAACTTTGTCCCCACCGAGGACTTCCTTCTGCGCTACGAGGGCAAACACATCCTCATCCGCCGGAATGACCAGGTCCTGCTCTTTATCCTCGCGGACGAGAAGGTGAACTTTCTCTCCCTCCGGATGGTGACCAACCTGGCCATCAAACACCTGGCCGGCCCCCTCCTGAAACAACTCTCGGAAACACCGGAGCCTGAGGCGGCCACACCTCCCCCACCCCCGCCTCCCCCACCGAAGGCCCCCGAACCCGCCCCAGTCGCGCCGCCACCCCCCGCCGAACCTCCCCGGGTCCGTTTCTACCGGGGCAAAAGCTACTGAGAACCCACCATGTCTTTCGCCGCACTTCTCGTCCTCCCCAACTCGCGGCTCCGCAGCCTGATTTCCCTCATGCTGATGGACCATGGCTGCAAGGTGGACTCGGCCACCGACCTGGCCGAAGCCCGCCACCGTCTCGAGGCCCGCACCTACTCGGTCTGCCTCGTCAACCGCGAGCACGCACCCGCCGCCGCCGAGGATTTCCTGGCCCTCCTGGCCGGGGACAGCCCCTCCACCATCCGCATCGCCGTGGGCGAAGGCTCCGCTCCCGTGGACCTGGTCCTGACCGCCGAGGCCCACGCCCGCAAACATCGGGAGCAGATTGACGCCCTCCTGGCCCGAAGACCCATGGCCCACACCAAGGAACGGATCGTTCCCGTCCCCGAAGTGGCCCCTCCCCCACCCCCGCCGCCACCGCCGCCGGAACCCCGCCACCTCACCGTCATCTCCGCCGCCGCCCGCGAAATGTGGCAGGCCGTGACCAAGGCCGCCTCCACTCCCGGGGACATCCTCCTCGTCGGCGAACCCGGCTGTGAGTTTGAAGTCGTGGCCCGGGAGATCGTCCGCCTCAGCACCGACAGCGACACCGGGCCGATCCATCTCGACCACCCCCACGTGCAGGAGGAAACCCTCCGCTCCCTCGACAGCCTCGCCCGGCTCTCCACGGAACCCCTCCAGTTTGTCCTCATCAACGAACTCGCCTCCCTTTCGTCCGACTCGCGCCACGAGCTGCTGGACCACCTCCTGCGCCGCCGCGCCGAAATCAGCAAACCCGGCATCCGCACCCGCTTCATCCTCGCCGCCCCGGCCGAGCCGGTGGACGCCTTTCTCGGCGGTGTCCTGGCCCGGGACCTTCTCCCGCTCGTGACCTCCACCGTTTCCATTCCGCCCCTGCGGGAACGCGTCGCCGACATCCCCGTCATCGCCCGGGACATTGTCTTCAAACTGGCCGACCTCAACCCCTCGCAGCGGCCGCGCCGGCTCGATGCCAGCAGCCTCGCCGTGTTGGAATCGCAACTCTGGCGCCGCAACCACGAGGAGCTCGTTTATGTCCTTCGCCGCGCCACCCTGTCCTGCACCCAGCGCGTGATCCAGCCGTCCCACCTCCAACCCCACCTCGGCCGCAACCCCCGCGCCGACAACGGGACCCCGGTGGACTTCCTCATGACGGCGGCGGACCACCGGGCGCGCTGAGGGGACGCGGGCAGCGGCAAAGGCACGACTGCCGCCACCCTGTTGCGGCACGGTGAGGCCTGGCAACCTTCTCGCGGCCTCGCATGACCTTTGCGGGAAACGGCTGGAGGGGATCGTCCAGCATTCGCAGCTACCACCCCTCGCAGTCCGGCAACAGGCTTGAGCGCTCCACGGCGCCTCGCACGGTTTCATGAGTTTGCGAACTGATGATCCGAGGTTTGCCGCCCGCACAAAAAAGCCCCCGGCTGGCGGCCGGAGGCTGGGGAGAGGTTTCCCGAGAACTCAGGAGACGGGAGTCTTAGGCTGCACGGTGTCGAGGTCCGGGGGATAAGCCTCCATGGCCATTTCGCTGACATCCATGCCGTCCATCTGCTCCTTGTCGGAAGCCCGGAGGCCGAAAGTTTTGTCAAGGAGGGCAAACATCACGTAACCCATGAAGCCGACCGACACAACGCAGGTCAGGGTGCCGACGATCTGGGCGAAAAACTGGGAGGCGTCGCCGTAGAAGAGCCCGCGCACGCCGCCATCAACGCCGTTCCAGCCTGCTCCATATTTGCCGTTGGCGAAGAGACCGAGGGCCAGCACGCCCCAGGCGCCGTTGAAACCGTGGACCGAGATCGCACCGACCGGGTCATCCAGCTTGAACTTTTCCTCCACCAGCGAGGCGGCGTAAACCACCATGACACCGGAGATCGCGCCGATCAGCACCGCCGCCCAGGAGTCCACAAAGGCGCAGGGCGCGGTGATGGCGACCATGCCGGCCAGCATCCCGTTGCACATAAAGCTCGGGTCCGGTTTGGAGAAACGCACCCAGGTGGTGACCATCCCCATGAGCGCTCCGCTGGCCGAGGCCAGCATGGTGTTCACCGCGATCACGCCGATCTGCACATCCATGCCGGCCAGGGTGGAACCGGCGTTGAAACCGAACCAGCCGAAGGCGAGGATGAAGGTGCCGATGATGCCCATCGGGATGTTGTGCCCCGGGATCGGGTTCGAGGAGCCGTCCTTGTTGAACTTGCCCAGACGGGGACCGAGTTTGGCCGCACCGACCCAGGCCAGGACGCCGCCGCACAGGTGAACCACGGAGGAACCCGCGAAGTCCACATGGCCGTGGCCAAGACCGAAGTTTTTACCCAGGGCCGCGAGCCAGCCGCCGCCCCAGACCCAGCTGCCATAGAGCGGATAAATGAGGGCGCCCACAACGAAGCTGAAGATACAGAAAGGAAGGAAGCGCCAGCGCTCCGCCATGGACCCGGTCGGGATGGTGGCGGTCGTGTCCATGAAGACCATCTGGAAGAGGAACAGGGTGAAAATCCCCCCGCACCACATGCTGGGCGGGAGGAAAAAGCCGCTCGCGCCCGCGATCTGGAAAGTCTTCCCGAAGAGGTCGAAAGAGATGGCGTTGTTAAGCAACTGGCCGACTTCCGGCCCGAGGGTGCCGACCGCGCTCACCGAGGTGCTCGCCGCCGTGCCGCCCATCTGGATGGCAAAGCCGCTGACCCAGTAACCCAACATCCCGAGCGAATAGACCATGAAGTTCATCGCCATGGTGTGGGCCGCGTTTTTCGACCGGGTGAACCCCGTCTCCACCATCGCGAAACCGCACTGCATGAACATGACCAGGAAGCCGCACAGCAGGGTCCAGACGATGTTGATGGCCAGCGTCTGGTTGGTCGAGGTCTTGGACAATTCGGCCAGGGCCTCGGCCGAGGGCGCCGCCGGGGCGGGACCGTTTTTGGCGGCGGCGGCCGCCGGGGGCGTGGCCAGCTTCGTCACCTGGGCCTTGAGATCCTTGATTTCCTGGGCCGTGGCCGTGGAGGCCGATCCGGTTTCAGTCACCTTTTTCTCGATGTCGGCCAGTCGGGTTTTCAGCTCTCCCACCCCTTTCAACTGGTCCTGGAGGGCCAGGGAGGAAGTCGAGCCGATCTCGGCCGCCTTGCGCTCCACCTCCGCGAGCCGGTTCTTGAACTCCAGCTGCAGCGCCTTGAGCTGCTCCTGAAAGACGGCGCTGCTGGTGCCCGACTCGGCCACCTTGCGGTCCAGATCGGAAAGGCGGTTGCGGAAATCATTGAGCCCCTTCAGCTGCTCCTGCAGCGCCGGGGACACCCCGCTCTGCATCAGAAGTTTTTGCAGGTCAATGTAATCGCGCTGCAACGTGCGCATGTCCTCCTGCAGGGCCGTGACCTTTTCCGCGACCGCCTGCTGGGCGTGGAGGGGGGAGGAGAGGAGCAGGAGGCCTGCGCCGAGTGACACGGTAAATCGGATGGCGGGATTCATGGACCCACCTCCAAGCAGCGGGTATGCCAGCGCGGGGAGGTGGCTGACCATTTCCTCCCAGGTCGGGACTGGGGCGGCCCGGACAGTGGGGATGTCCCCGGAAATGGGGTTTGCCAGCGGTGTTTCCCTCACCCAAAGCAATCCTGTTTCCCCACCCTCATCAACGGATGCCCGAATCCCCGCAGCCCCCCGCAGAAGTAGTCCTCAAAGGCGTAGCCGGCTCCCCCGGTGTCGCCCTGGGCCCGGCTTACGAGCTGATTTCCGGGGAAATCGAGGTGCCCTGCTACACCATCCCGACCGACCAGGTGGAGGCCGAGCTGGCCCGGCTCGACCAGGCCGTGCTCACCACCCGCGACCAGCTGGAGGAACTCCGCACCCAGGTGGCCAAAAGGCTCGGCGACGACGAGGCCATGATCTTCGACGCCCACATCCTCGTGCTGGAGGACCGCGCCATCCTCGAGGAAACCTCCCGCGAGATCCGCACCCGGCTCCTCAATGCCGACTACTGCTACCGCGCCGTCTCCGACCGTTTCCTCCAGGCCTTCAGCGCCATGGAGGACGCCTTCCTCCGCGAACGCGCCACCGACATCCGCGACATCACCCGTCGCCTCCTCGGCAACCTCACCGGAGGCCGCTCCAGCCACAACCTCGGCGACCATCTGAAGGAGAAGGTCGTCATCGTCGCCAACGACCTCACCCCTTCCGAAACCGCTGAGCTTCCAAGAGATAAGGTGCTCGCCATCGTCAACGACCTGGGCGGCAAGACCAGCCACGCCGTCATCATGGCGCGCTCCCTTGAGGTCCCCGCCGTCGTCGGCCTGCACGAGGCCACCTCCCGCATCGCCCCCGGCGACACCATCCTCGTGGACGGCTACGAGGGCCTCGTCATCGTCCACCCCAGCGAGGCCACCCTCTTCCGCTACGGGAAACTCCGCCGCCAGAAGGAGCAGCTCCGCGCCATCTACGAGGCCGTCGTCTCCGAACCATCGGAAACCGCTGACGGCCAGCCCTTTGTCCTGGAGGCCAATGTGGACGGCCCGATGGATACCGCCAAGGCCCACCGCCGCGGGGCGCGCTCCGTCGGCCTCTTCCGCACCGAACACCTCTTTCTCAAGGGCGACCAGTTTCCCACCGAGGAGGAGCAATATGAGGCCTACCGCGCCGTCGTCACCTCGATGAAACCCGGCTCGGTCGTCATCCGCACCCTCGACCTGGGCGGCGACAAACAGACGGACAACCCCGTCCTGCCCGCCGACGAGGACAACCCCTTCATGGGCTTCCGCGCCCTCCGGCTCTGCCTCGCCCATCCGGACCTCTTCAAGGCCCAGCTCCGCGCCATCCTCCGCGCCAGCGCCCACGGCTCCGTCCGGATCATGTATCCGATGGTCAGCCACCTCGCGGAGGTGAAACGCGCCAACGCCCTGCTCGAGGAATGCCGCCGCGAACTCGCCGCCAAGGGCATCCCGTTCGATCCCACCATCCCCGTCGGGGCCATGGTCGAGATCCCGGGCGCCGCCCTCATCCTCGACCTCCTGGCCGGCTCCTGCGACTTCTTCAGCATCGGCACCAACGACCTGCTGCAATACCTCCTCGCCGTGGACCGCGGCAACGAGCGCGTGGCCTCCCTCTACAACCCCGCCCACCCCGGCTTCCTCCGCCTCATGCGGACGATCCTGACCGAGGGGAAACGCCTCGGCCGCCCCGTCGGCATCTGCGGCGAGCTCGCCGGCGATCCCCTCTTCGCCCCCCTGCTTCTGGCCTGGGGCGCCACCTCCCTCAGCGCCAGCCCCGGCGCCTTGCCCGAGCTCAAGTTCACCCTCCGCCGCACCACCAGGGCGGGCATGGCCAAACTCGCCGCCGAGGTCGAGGCCTCCACCTGCTCCGAGGATGTCCGCCGCGCCCTCCGCGCCCACCGCGACACCCTGGCCGTCAACCCCGACGACCTGCCCAAGACCTGAGGGGCAACCCATCCCCCTTCCCGGCCTCCCCCCCCATCCGGGATAAAACAAACCCTTGAAGGTCAAGTGCCTGCGATCATGCGTGTCCGCCCGTGTCCGTCCCTGGTTCCTGGCTGGGAAACTCCTCCGCTCCACCAGTCCCCGCACAAACCAAGTAACCTGTTCCGCTCAGAAAGGGTTAAAGTTTTTCCAACCTGCCCAATCCCATGAAGTTCACCGTTCCCGCCTTTTTTCTCGGCACCGCCCTCGGCATCGCCGGCACCTGGTTCGCCCTCCAGCCCCCGGCCGGCAACGCCAAGACCACCCCCGCCAACAGCGCCGCCACCGCGTCCGCCTCCGCCGACCAGGTCGAAATCACCCGCCTCCGCTCCCTCGTCGCCGCCCAGACCGCCGAACGCCAGGCCCTCGAGGTCCAGCTCGGCAAAGCTGAAAAGGGCCTGACCGAAAAGAAAACCGAGGACGCCAAGGACGAAGGCTTCGGCGGCATGATGGCCAAGATGATGGAAGGCGACAAGATCACCAAGATGATGGAGACCCAGGCCAAAACCGAACGCCGCGCCAAGGTCGAACGCCTCTCCTCCCGCCTCAAACTCACCCCCGAGCAGCGCGCCTCACTGGAGGCGTTTCTGGAGAAACAGGACAAGGCCAAGATCGCCCAGATGGAAAAATTTCAGAAGTCCCCCCTCATGAAAAGGATGTTCTCCGGCCAGGAACTGACCGAGGAGGAGCAGAAGGAGATCGCCCAGATGGAAAAGTCCGACAAACCTTCCTCCACCAAGGACTGGGCCAAGGAAAACCTCACCCCCGAACAGACCACCAACTACGAGCGCTACCAGCAGGAAAGAAAGGCCGCCCAGGCCGAGACCTCCGCCACCCAGCAGCTTAACCAGGTCAGTTCCGTCGTGGACCTCAGCGAGGAACAGAAGGACAAAATCTTCAAACACTACTCCGAGAAGGCCATGAAAGCCCCTCTCTTCGAAGACATGGAAGGCGCCGCCGGTGCCGTCATGATCGCCGGAGCCTCCGACGGCGAAGCCTCCTCCGCCACCGTCTCCTCCGAAGTCCATATCGCGGACGCGGCGGAAGGCGAAGACACGGGTGACAACGAACTCAAAAACATCCTCACCCCCGATCAGCTCGCCACCTACCAGGCCCACCAGGAGGAGCAGAAAAAGGCCCAGGAGGAAATGATGAAGGCCCTCGGCCTGCCCAATCTGGGCAAACCCAAGGGCGACAAGAAAAAGAAGTGAAGCGAAGTGAAAGCGGTCCGCACCGGCCCTGTGCGGGACTGCCCTGCCAAGCCCGCATTTCCTCCCTCCCGTCCATCTTGCCAGGAACCCCCGGCTCTTCCATCGGTTTCAACACCTGTAAGATGTTTAAACCTGCCGCCCTCCTGCCTCTTCTCTTGGCCGCCTCCGCCTTCGCGGAAACCACCACCACCCCGGTCCCCGCCGGCCTGGAAGTTCCCTCCGGCATCGCCTACCTCGAAGGAGGGCTGAACCGATCCAACAGCCAGATCCGCAACTGGACCTCCCCCGCCGACCGCATCACCTGGGCCTTTGAAACCACCGCCCCCGGCCTCCTGAAACTTTCCCTCCCCGCCTCCCTCGCCACCGGCGAAAAGGCCGTCTGGAAAGCCCGCCTCTGGGACACCCGCACCGAACAGGTCTTCACCGTCCAGGTTTCCGGCTCAGCGAAGGACCAAACCATCCTCCTGGGCGAGACCTCCCTCGGCAAACCCGGGCGCTACCTGCTGATCCTGGAGGGTTTGGGAAAATCAGGCGCGGAGTTCGGCCGGGTCGGCTCCCTCCAGCTTTCCGGACCCGCCTCCGCCGGGGCCACCCGCAACGAAACCCGCCGCAACAACGCCCCATCCGTCCACTTCGGTTACCCCCAGCCCAAGGGCGACACCCTCTGGTTCTACAACGAGGTCACCGTCCGCGAGGCCCCCGTCTCGACCTTCATCATGACCTGCGGCTTCTCCCGCGGCTACTTCGGCATCCAGAAGGTTTACGACAACAAACGCATCGCCATCTTCTCCGTCTGGGACAGCGGCAATGAGCACACCGACCGCCAAAAAGTGGACCCCATCCATCTCGTCAAAGGCCTCGCCAAGGGCGAAGGTGTTGCGGTCCAGGACTTTGGCAACGAGGGCACCGGTGGGAAATCCACCTACGACTTCGACTGGAAGGAGGGCGAGACCTGCCGTTTCCTCCTCGGAGCCGAACCCCAGGGCGACCTCACCATCTACAAAGGTTATATCTTCCTGCCCAAGGAAAACCGCTGGCACCTCATGGCCGCCTTCCGCGCCCCCCACGACGGCAAATACCTGCGCGGCCTCTATTCCTTCCTGGAGGACTGGACCGGAAACGCGGGCCACCGCCGCCGCCTGGCCGATTTTTCCAACCAGGCCGTTTTCCAAAAGGGCGAAGGCTGGAAACCCCTCGTCAACGCCAGCTTCACCAACACCAAGGAATGGGACCGCGCCGACTACGGCTGCTCCCTCGAAAACGGCGCTTTCCGCCTCTTCACCGGCGGCTTCAGCGTCCCCGACAAACTCGAACGCAAACTGGAACGCCCCGCCCAGGCCAAACTGCCGGACATTGATTTTTCCAAACTCCCCGCCGGCATCCCTTTGCCCTGAACATGGATGGAAAAGTGGAGGGTAACTTCAGTTCCCTCAGACGGTTTCAACGGTAAAACGGAAAATCCGTCGGTGACGAAGCGTAGGGTCGTCCCTTGCGGACGGACCGCAGAATGCCTGTGAGGTTCGTTTCCGCCAAGACTCCACGGCTAAGACGAGGCAGATACACCGTTTTCATTTGCCCGGAGAGCCACCGCCCTCCCCACCCCAAGCCTTTGACAATCTGCGTTTTCTTGGCTTTTCTTTTGAAACCACCCGCGCGGATTATCAGCGTTTTGCTCACCCCTCCTCCCATAAGTTCAACTAATTCCAAGCCCCCTTGCGCATAAATAGCCCCCCGGCGGACAAAAAATGGCCGTTGACGCCCCGCCCCTAAATCTCTTTCCGGCTTGTTTCCCTTAAACGACTTTTCATCAGCCATGTTCGCCCGTCTCCAGCGTGTCCTCGCCCTTGCCGCCATTTTTGGCGCGATGACGGCCACCGCGCATGCCAGCGTGAGCCCCTCAGCCGACAAGCTGGGCCCGATCACCAACTCCATCCTGTTCAGCTTCCTCATCACGGCAGTTCTGGTCCTCGCCATCCGCATGGCGGTGGGCACCCCGAAGCTCATCCCGACCCGCGCCCAGGGCGTGCTGGAAACCCTGATTGAAGGCCTGCGCGACATCCTGGAGCCGATTGTGGGCAAAAAGGCGTTCCCCACCGCCTTTCCCCTCCTCCTTACCTTCTTCGTCTTCATCACCGTCCACAATTGGTCGGGTCTGATCCCCGGGGTCGGCACCGTCGGCCTGGGACATGAAGTGACCGAAAACGGCGAAACTCACTTCCATATCACCAATTCCTTCTTCCGCCCGCACACCTCCGACCTCAACGGCACCATCGCCCTCGCCGCCATCTCGTTCGGAGCCTGGTTCATCCTCTGCCTCAAATTTGCCGGTCCCAAGGCCATCATCGTGGATCTCTTTGGCAACAAAGCCGACAAGAAGGAGCTCAGCCCCGGCGTCTATATGGCCCTTTCCCTAATCTTTATCGTCGTCGGCTGCATTGAAGTGTTTTCGATCTTCATCCGCCCCCTCACCCTCTCCGTCCGTCTCTTCGGCAACGTTTACGGCGGTGAAAACGTGCTTCACGCCACCAGCTTCCTTCCTCCCTTCTATTTCATGGAGCTCCTGGTCGGAGTCGTCCAGGCCTTCGTTTTCACCCTCCTCACCTCCGTTTACATCGGCCTGATCTGCAATCACGGCGACGAACACCACGACGAGGAACACGCCCACTAAGCCTTTCCCGCTGGGAGCCTGCCTGAGCCACGGCCTGAGCGCGCACAGCGGACAAAACCAACCACAAACCAACACACAACATGCCCTCCACCATCCTCGCAGCTGCTGAGCAAATCACCACCGTTTACGGTAACCTCGCCAGCGGTCTCGGTCTCCTCGGCGCCGCCATCGGCGTCGGCCTCATCGGCTTCCGCGCCGTCGAAGCCGTCGGCCGCAACCCCGGCGCTTCCGGCAAGATCCTCGTCCAGTCCATTCTGGCCATGGCCCTCGCCGAAGGTCTCGGCGTTCTCGCCCTCTTCCTCGCGAAGTAATCCCCTTCCGGGCCGCGCCACCTCAGCCGTGGCGCGGCCCGCTTTTCCCCTTCCGCCGGTTTCCCACCTCCGTCCGACTTCCCCTCCATGATTCTCCCGTCCCTTCTGGCCCAAGCCGCCGAGGCTGCCCATTCTGTCGCTGCCACCGCCACCGAGCACTCCGCCTCTGGTAACACTTTCGGCATCGAGGCCAAATACCTCGCCCTGCAGTTCTTCAGCTTTAGCATCGTCCTCCTCGTCCTGTATAAATTCGCCCTCAAGCCCCTGACGGCCACGATGGACGAGCGCAGCCACAAGATCGCCGACGGCCTCCGCGCCGCCGAGGACATGAAGGTCAAGATGGCCGAGTCCGAGAAGAAACAGGCCGACCTCCTCAAGTCCTCCCAGGCCGAGGCCACCGCCGTCCTCAACGAGGCCCGCGCCACCGCCAAAGCCCTCGTCGAAAAAGCCCAGACCGAGGCCGCCTCCAAGGCCGACGAATTCCTCAAACGCGCCGAGGCCAACCTGGCCAACGAACGCGCCAAGCTCATCGCCGAAGTCCGCGCCGAAGCCACCAACCTCGTCGTCGCCACCGTCGCCAAGGTCCTCGCCACCGAGCTCAACGACTCCGACCGCAGCCGCTTCAACGCCGCCGCCCAGCGCGAGCTCACCCGCTCCAACTGAGCGTCCTTTCCACCCCCTTTTTAGAACACCATGGCCAAGGAAGACCAAAAGCTCCGGCAGCAGGCCCAGCGCCTCGCCAGCCTCAGCCTCGACAGCACCGGCCAAGTCTCACCGGCCCGCGTTTCCGCCGTCCTGTCCAGCCTCGCCGCCCGCACCGTCGCCCCGCTCAAACAGCGCGCCCTCCTCAAACAGTATGAGGCCGCCGTCAAACGCGAGCTGGGCCGCTCCCAGGTCATCATTGAGCACTCCGGCCCCATCGCCGACGACACCGCCGCCATCATCGCCGCCTCCTTCTCCACCAAGACCGGCCGCGTCATCTCGGCCGTGACCAAACCCAACGACAGCCTCCTCGCCGGCATCCGCGTCATCCTCGGAGACCACGTTTACGACGCCTCCGCGAAAGCCCGCCTCGACCGCCTGGCCGCCGCCTCCTGAGTATTCCCAACACCCTTTCCCTCAACTTTTTACAAAGAAATCTCCATGTCCTCCGTCCTCGACCAGATCAAGCAGGAAATCGCCCGCCTCGATACCGCCGCCGTCAAAAAGAACACCGGCAAAATCATCCAGCTCGCCGACGGCGTGGCCCGTGTTGACGGCCTCTCCGACGTCCAGTTCAACGAACTCGTCCAGTTCCCCCACGGCATCCGCGGTATCGCCCTCAACCTTGAGGAAGACTCCGTCGGTTGCGTGCTCTTCGGCGATGTCGCCAAACTCCGCGAAGGTGACGAGTGCCAGACCACCGGCCAGCTCCTCGTCGTTCCCGTCGGCCTGGGCCTCCTCGGCCGCGTCGTTGACGCCCTCGGCCAACCCATGGACGGCAAAGGTCCCATCACCTCCACCGAGTCCTACCCCGTCGAAAAGATCGCCCCGGGCATCATGCCCCGCAAATCGGTGGACCAGCCCCTCCAGACGGGCATCATGGCCATTGACTCCATGATCCCGATCGGCCGCGGCCAACGCGAGCTCATCATCGGTGACCGCCAGACCGGCAAGACCACCATCGCCGTTGATACCATCCTCAACCAGGCCAAGATCAACGACCAGTTCGTCAAGCCCGACGGCACCTTCCCCGAAGGCTTCCGCCCCGTCTATTCCATCTACGTCGCCATCGGCCAGAAGAACTCCAACATCGCCCGCACCATCCGCGTCTTGGAAGAGGCCAACGCCCTCAAATACACCATCATCGTCATCGCCCCCGCCGCTGACAACGCCGTCAACCAATACATCGCCCCATTCTCCGGTGCCGCCATCGGCGAGTGGTTCATGAACAACGGCCGCGACGCCCTCATCGTTTATGATGACCTTTCCAAACACGCCGCCTGCTACCGCCAGATCTCGCTCATCCTGAAGCGCCCCTCCGGCCGTGAAGCCTATCCGGGCGACGTTTTCTATCTCCACTCCCGTCTCCTCGAGCGCTCCGCCCGCGTCGGCGAAAAATACGGCAACGGCTCCATGACCGCCCTCCCGATCATCGAAACCCAGGCCGGTGACGTTTCCGCCTATATCCCGACCAACGTGATCTCCATCACCGACGGCCAGGTTTACCTCGAAACGGACCTCTTCAACCAAGGCATCCGTCCCGCCGTTTCCGTCGGTCTCTCCGTCTCCCGCGTCGGTTCCGCCGCCCAGATCAAGGCCATCAAACAGGTCGCCGGCAAAATCAAGCTCGAGCTCGCCCAGTTCCGCGAACTCGCCGCTTTCGCCCAGTTCGGTTCCGACCTCGACGCCAAAACCAAGTCCCAGCTCGAGCGCGGTGGCCGCGTTGTCGAACTCTTCAAGCAGCCCCCCTTCTCCCCGAAACCCATCGAGGAACAGGTCGCCGTCCTCTGGGCCGCTCAAAACGGCCACTTCGACAGCCTCCCCACCGCCAAGTGCACCGCCCTGAGCCTCAGCCTCCAGGACTTCCTCCGCACCCGCAAGGCCGCCCTCCTCACCCGCATCCGCCTCGAGAAGGCCCTCAAGGACGACACCATCGCCGAACTCAAGTCCGCCGTGGAAGACTGGAAGAAGACCGTCTCCTAAAAAACTGAACTGAAACAAGTTAAAGATGCGATGCGGGCCTGGCCCAATTTTTAATCTTTAATTTTTAATTTTTAATTCCCAGCCCATGGCCAACCTCCGCGACATCCGCAACCGCATCAAGAGCGTCAAAAACACCGCCCAGATCACCCGCGCGATGCAGCTTGTGGCCGCTTCCAAAATGAAGCGCGCCCAGGACCTCGCCCTCGCCGGTCGCAACTACTCGTCCCGTCTGGCCAGCATCCTCGCTGTCCTCGTGGACAAAGTCGGGGAGTATAACCACCCCTTCCTCACCTCGCGTGAGGTCAAAAAACGCGGTGTCATCCTCGTCTCCACCGAAAAGGGTCTCTGCGGACCGTTGAACACCAACCTCTTCCGTCTCGTCACCGAGGAGCTGCCCAAGGAAACCACCGAATTTGTCGCCCTCGGCCGCAAAGGCTCCCAGTTCCTCGCCCGCACCGCCCGCAAACTGAAGGCCGATTTCTCCGTCTCGGACAACTCCCGCTTCAGCGAGGTCCGCCCCGCCGTGGACCTCCTCGTCAAGGCTTACCTCGACGGCGAGGTGGACACCATCGAAGTCGCCTACTCCCGCTTCAAGAACACCTTGATTCAGGAAGCCACCATCGCTCCCGTCCTCCCGCTGACCAAGCTGCGCGAAGCCCTCATTGCCGAGTCCGCCGGAGCCCCCGTCGAGGATCTGCGCGAGATGAAGTTCGAGCCCGATCCCGCCACCCTGCTCGACGCCCTCCTTGAGCTCTACCTCAAGAACCGCGTTTACCAGCTCGTGCTCGAGGCCAAGGCCTCCGAACACTCCGCGCGCATGGTCGCCATGAAGGCCGCCACCGACAACGCCAAGAAACTCGTCTCCGAGCTCACCCTCGAATACAACAAGGCCCGCCAGGCCGCCATCACCCAGGAAATCCTGGAAATCTCCGCCGCCAACGTCGCCTAAGCCGTTGAACAGCAACCTCTTTTTAACCTAAAACACCACACCTTCCCCCGATGAGCAACACCGGTAAAGTCGTCCAAGTCATGGGCGCCGTCGTAGACGTCCAGTTCCCCGCCGAGAAAACCCCGCCGATCTACCAGGCGCTGGAACTCTCCTACACCCTCAACGGCGTGCCCACCCGCCTCATCCTTGAGGTCCAGCAGCACATCGGCGACGGCCGCGTCCGCACCATCGCCATGTCCAGCTCCGACGGTCTCCAACGCGGCATGCCCGTGACCGACACCGGCAGCTACATCACCGTCCCCGTCGGCGAAGGTGTCCTCGGCCGCATCTTCAACGTCATCGGCGAACCCGTTGACGAAAAGGGCGCCGTTCCCCACACCAAGCGCTACCCGATCCACCGCGCCGCCCCCGCCCTCATTGACCAGAACACCAAGTCCGAAATCCTCGAGACGGGCATCAAGGTCATTGACCTCATCTGTCCCTTCACCAAGGGCGGCAAAGTCGGCGCCTTCGGTGGTGCCGGCGTCGGCAAGACCGTCGTCATCATGGAGCTCATCAACAACATCGCCAAGGGCCACGGGGGCTACTCCCTCTTCGCCGGTGTCGGTGAGCGTTCCCGCGAAGGTAATGACCTTTACCACGAAATGTCCGAAGCCGGCGTCATCAAGCAGGACAACATTTCCGAGTCCAAAGTGGCTCTCGTTTACGGCCAGATGAACGAGCCCCCGGGAGCCCGTATGCGCGTCGCCCTCTCCGCCCTCGCCATGGCCGAGTATTTCCGCGACGAAAAGAACCAGGACGTGCTCCTCTTCGTGGACAACGTCTTCCGTTTCTCCCAGGCCGGTTCCGAAGTATCCGCGCTGCTCGGCCGCACGCCGTCGGCGGTCGGCTAC
>JANOBW010000461.1:0-5445 GCA_031411855.1 Opitutia bacterium | reverse complement strand
GATGAAACCGAGACGCTTCGTTTTGGGGACAGGATAAACAGGATGAGCAGGATGGGTTTATGTGTTCTTGGACCCCTCCGTGCTTTCGTGGCTTTAGGCAATAAGTTTGCCCGGGCGTTTCCGTCCTTGAGCCCGGGGGGTTCCGGGGTTGGCTGTTTCCATGGATTGGATTGTGCCCCCTGTCTCACGTTCTGGCGACGCCCAAGGTGTCCGGTTTACCCCCGGGCAGGACATCGTCTGTTTTGTGCTCATGCACACCACGGAGGGGTTGCAGCGCCGCGACGTGGCCCTGGCCGACGCCCCCTCTTTCAAACCCGAGGGGCAGTTGCTGGGCTGGTGGCGGGCCAAGGCGGCGGAGGAAAACGCGCAGGCCGTGTCCCGCAAGCAGGCCATTGTCACGACGGAGACGCTGTTTCTCGGCCTGGCCGAGCCGGCGCACCTGGGCGAGGAGTTTGGACCGATGCCGGACCTGTCGGTGGACGAGTCCCTGCGCGATGCTCTCAAGTATCTGCTGGCCATCATGTTGGAACGCCGCCGCGTGCTGCGGGCCGTGACGCGCCCCAAGACCGGCCAGCCCCAGACCTACATCCACGTGCGTTCCAAGAAAACCTACACGGTCAAGTGGGCGTCGCTGGACGGGCCGACGGTGGAGAAACTCCAGGGCCAACTGGCGGCGCTGATGTGAGGCGGAGGCCTCAGAACCGCCATTCGGCCTGGGCGGCCACGCTGTTGCGGCCCTGCTCGTGCGGGCCGTCCTGGTCGGCGTAGCCGTATTGGATTTTGAACTGGATGTCGCGGTAGGGGCTCCAGCCGACGGAGGTCTCGATTTTCCAGACATCGTTGTCCCAGGCGACGGAGCGTCCGGTGCCGTCGTTTTCATGGCTGTAGAACTGCTGGTTCCAGCGGATTCCGGCGAACCATTCGGGGCCGAGCTGGCGGCGGGCCTCGACGAAGTAGCTCCAGGTGTCCACCGAGCCGGCCTGCGGGGTTTCAAAGGTGCATTGGATGAGTTCGGCGAAGACCTGCCAGTGGCCGGACTGCCAGGAGGCGTCGAGGCCGAGGGTGGTCTGGTCGTAGTCGGACCAGTCTCCGGCGGGGACGGCGGTCTTGCGCTTCAGGTAGGGGCCCTGGGCGGCGCTGGCCCCGAAGTTCCAGCGGGCGTCGGGGCGCCAGCCGAGGCGGGCCTCGAAGTTGGGGTCGGAGTAGTCGTGGTCG
The DNA here is from genome assembly GCA_031411855.1 of Opitutia bacterium. GTDB lineage: Bacteria > Verrucomicrobiota > Verrucomicrobiia > Opitutales > JANOBW01 > JANOBW01. The sequence continues at coordinate 4,230 of JANOBW010000461.1, read as the reverse complement.
TTCCAGACGGTGGGGCGGGAGCTGAGGGAGGAGTTTTTGGCGGCGGCGGCCAGGTCCCACTCGCCCAGGTTTCCGGCCAGGAGGACGCCTTCGTTGTAAACCGGGCCCCAGATGAGGGGGACCCACTTCCCCTTGCTGTCTGGTTTTCCGGCCATGAGCATCCAGGGGGCGCGGGCGGGCTGGACCCCGTCGAACACGGTGGTGAAGTGGCCGTAGGCCAAAGGTTCGGTGACGAAGGAGTTTTCCCAGTTGTCGCGGCGGCCGGCCCAGGCCCCGAAGACGGTGCCGAACCGGCCCACCTGGGCGCTCAGCGCGCCGTCCGGGGTCTTGACGCGGAGGAAGACCTCGTCGGCCCGGGTCTCGCCATGGGGGCGGAGGCCGGGGTCCACCCCGCGGTCGGCCCGGAGTTTGGCGAAGCCGTAAAGCCAGTCGGCCCAGAAGGCGTCGAGGGTGACGGTGAGGCGCGGGGCGAAGAAGATCCGGTCGTGCGAGAGAAGAAGCCCCGGGGGCTTGTTGTTTTCGGCGAAGTGGCCCTCAAGGTCCACGCGGCCGCCGGTCTGGAGCTGGGCGGTGCCGTCGGCGGAGGTCCAGAGCAGGCCCGGCCCGATTTCCGGCAGGAGGGTCTGGGCGGAAAGGCAGTTGAAGCCGAGGCAGAGAGTCAGAAAAGGGGAGGGGGAGGGGAGGCGCATGGAGGGGAGGCCGGAACACCGGCATTTCAGATTTCAAATTTCAGATTTCAGAGGGGGAGGGGGGCGAGGCAAAATCATTCATGTCTCATCATTTCCTTGTGCCCAGGCGGAACACGGCGTGGGCGAGGGTGAAGCCCTTGAGGCTCATTTCGGGCATGGCTTCGGCAGGGATCTCGGGCGGAAGTTCGCGACCGGTGGCCTCGTCCACGAGGATCTCCATGCGGCCGGCCTTGCCGCAGAGCCGGGCGGCGAGGTTTACCCGGGCGCCGAGGACGGTGTAGTTGAGGCGGTCCACGGAGCCCATGCAGCCGGCCACGAGTTCCCCGGTGGCGATGCCGATGCCGACGCTGATGTGGCGGTAGGAGGAGTGGTTGAGCCGGATCCGTTCGGCCACCATGTCGAGGGCGCAGCGGGCGGCGTTGAGGGCGTCGTTGCCATACGACTCGGGCGCTCCGAAAAGGACCATGATCTCGTCGCCGGAAAACTTGTCCACCACGCCGTGGTGCCGGTTGGCGATGGCGGTGAGGGCCGTCATGTGCTCGTTGAGCATGGTGATGACATCGGCCGGGTTCATGCCCTCGGTCAGGGCGGTGAAGCCGCGGATGTCGCAGAAAAGGACGCTGGCCCGGCGGAGCTCCCCGCCGAGGCTGATCTCGCCGTGGACGAGGCGGCGGGCCACCTCGGGGTCGGTGACGCGGTCGAGCACACTTTTGTATTTCTCCTTGAGGGCGAGTTCGGAGGCCATCTGGTTGAACGACTCCGACAGTTGGCCGAGCTCGTCCCTCTGGGCGTTGACCACGCGGACGGTGAAGTCGCCCTTCTCGACGGCGCGGGTGGCGTCGCGCAGGCGGATGAGGGGGAGGGACAGGTTGTGGGCGAGGAGCCAGGCGAGGCAGCCGGCCCCGAGCATGAGGCCGCCCCCGAGGGCGAGGATGAGAGTCCGCGCGGCGGAAAGATCCTCCTTCAGGCCGGCCGTGGAAAACAGGAGGACGCGCCAGGAGGTGGCCAGGCCCGGCACCCTCATGGGCTGGGCGTAGAGCCGCCACTGCTCGCCGATTTCGACTCCTTTGACGGTCCGGTAGGCGTTGGCGGAATCGAGGGTCTGCCCGACCTGGCGGCGCAGTTCGGGGTCAAAACCATCGGTGGCGGCCCAGGCGTTGCCGGTGCGGAGGGCGGGGAGTTCGCCCGGCTGGCGGGGCCGGGGGGTGGCTTCGGGGGTGGCGAGGACAATCCAGCCGAGAAGGGTTTCGCTGTTGGGATCGCGGACAGGCAGGGCGAGGACCCACCACGGCTGGTTTCCGACGGCGAGGTGGGCGCTGCGTTCCGGGCTTTTTTCCGGGGAGGAGAGCAGGGTGAGCAGGTTGCGGTGGAAGACGGGATCGGCGGGGAAATCACCCGCGTTCACCTTCGCGGGCGGGGGCACCAGGCGCTCGGCGTCCGGGCCGTCGGGTTTCACATAGCGGAAGCGGCCCCCGGGAAGCTCGGGGGGATCGTTTCCCGTGGCCAGGGCCTCGGCGGCCTCGCGCAGGTGGATGAACTCCACCTCAAGGTCGCGGTAGAGCTGGCCGTAGTTGCGGTTCGCCTCCACGGGATCGGCGAGGGCGGCGATGAGGCGGACGTTGTTGTTGGTGACGTTCCAGGCGGAGGTGCGGAGGGTGCGGGTCACCGCCTCCTGCTCGGCCTGGGCCAGGCTCACGCCCAACTCGGAGCGGTCGGCCTGGGACCGGAGGTAGATGTCGGCGATTTTCCGCTGGGTGACGGTGAGGGAAAACAGCACGGCCAGGGCCACCACGAGGGTGATGGCGAGGGTGAGTTTGGAGCGGAAGCCGAGGCGCACGGGAGGTTCACGGTGCCGCGGTCTTGGGCAGGGCCAGGAGCAGCTCCATCGGCTGCATGCCGGGAGCGATGGTCAGGGGCATGGCATGGCGCACGCGTTCATCCACCACGGCCCGCAGGACGTAGGAGCCGGCCGGGACGCCGGCCAGTTCGAACCCGCCATCCGGGCCGGAGCGGGTGCGGAAGGGGGTGTCCACCACGAAGATGCTGGCCCTCATGTGTTTGTGAACCTCGCAGAAGAGCCGGATCTCGCCGGGCCGGTCGAAGGTGACGGTGGGGGCGGTCTCGCCCCGGAGATAGCGGCCGAGGTCGAATTTTTTGGCGGGGGAGTAGGAGAAGACATTGTGGTGGACCTCATCCTCGTTGGGGAAACTGACCTTGGCGCCGACGGGGACGCAGAGCTGGTGGGGGTTGAACTCCAGGTTTTCCTGGAGGATGACGTATTTTTCAGGAGGCGGGGAAGCGGCCGGGGCGGGGAAACTGCCGGAGGGCAGCTCAAGCCAGACCAGGGCAAAGCGGTCGCGTTTGACCACGGGGGCGGGGGCGGTCGGGCCGCGCAGGTAGCGGTTGCCTGCCTTGGGTTCGGGGGGCCACTCCCCGAGCTCGACTTTGCCACGGACAGAATAGCCCGGATCCGCGCGCAGGCTGAGGAAGCAGAGGAGGGCGGGGAGGGCCCGGAAGAAGACTCGCATGGGGGAAAAGGAATTACACCTCGTTTGACCTGCAAGAACTACCTCCGCATCTGAGTGATTTTTTTATTTTGACGTGAGGTGGTTCCAATACTTTCCACTTCCCGGGCGGGGCGAAACACCCCGCTTCCGTTCCTCCCGGAAGTGCCGTCGGACCGGGGAGGTGGGCAAGCCCAGGGCGCGACCGGGTGCCCAAAAGATGTCATACGGGAATGACGGCGGAACGTTTGGAATATGCAATCGTTTCTCACCCGTTTGGGGGATATTTTTTTAAATAAAAAGTGGATAAATAAATTCAAGACATTTATGGACAATAAGTTATGATTTGAAAAAAAGTTTTGGGTTTGGGGAACCGGTTGTCTGGCAGTGTGTTTAACTTTATGGGTAGATTAACAGGGTAATCCCGCCGCTCCTTCACCGGAACGGCGGGATTTTTATTTGGTCCGGTTGCTCCCTGCGACAGCCTTTGCGGGCCAAGGCCCTTGGTTTCGCCCTGTCGGGGCTTTGTTTCCGGGGGGATATCCCAGGGTGGCGCTGCGTGATGGGAGTGCGCTCCGGCTTTTGACTTGGGCCGGCAGGCCGTTCGGATCTGCCGCACCTCCGGCACGGACCCCGGAACGGGGCACGTTGCAACCGTATGACCCCAAACGCTTTCGGGCGGCGCCAAGCACCGCCCTGCGAGTTCGATGCCCACGCTCCCGTGAAGGCGGGATATTCAGGAGTTTGAACGGGCCGCAAAAAAGCCGCCGGGGGGCCGGCGGCTGAAGGTGGTTAACCGAAACAAACCTCAGGCCTGCGGGGCGGACTGGGCGGCCTGGCGCAGACGGCGGCGGCGCAGCCAGGACAGGCCGAGGGCGGCCACGCCCGCCAGCGCGGCGTAGGTCGCGGGCTCGGGCACCGAGACCAGTTGCAGGTCCATCCCGGAGACACGCACCTGCCAGTAGCCGGGGCCGAAGTTGGCGTTGGTGAAGTCGGTGAAGTCCAGGGCGATGTTGTTGGCGTCGAAGCCCGTCACC
>JANOBW010000460.1:0-25696 GCA_031411855.1 Opitutia bacterium | reverse complement strand
CACCACCGCCGCCAGCCGCCACACCTTCGCCAACGGCCTCAAGTGGGGCCCCGATGGCTGGCTCTACGGCCGCATCGGCATCAGCAGCACCAGTTGGATTGGCGTCCCCGGCACCCCGCAGGACCAGCGCCTCCCCACCGCCGGCGGCATCTGGCGCTACCACCCCACCCGCAAGACCTACGAGCCCTACTGCCACGGCACCACCAACCCCTGGGGCATGGACTGGAACGCCTCGGGCGACCTCTTCTTCGTCAACACCGTCATCGGCCACCTCTGGCACGCAATTCCCGGCGCCCACTTCAAACGCATGCACGGCGAGGATCCCTACGACCACATCTACGGCCTCATGGACCAGACCGCCGACCACTACCACTGGGACACCGGCTCCTCCTGGACCGACGGCGGCCGCGGCGCGGGCGGCACCGACGCCCTCGGCGGCGGCCACGCCCATGTCGGCATGACCATCTACCAGGGAACGAACTGGCCCGCCGAATATCGCGGCAAAGTCCTCACCTTCAACCAGCACGGCCGCCGCCTCAACGTCGAGCGCCTCGAACGCGAGGGCAGCGGCTACGTGGCGAAACACGAGCCCGACATCCTCAAGTCCGACGATCCCTGGCTCCGCGTCACCGAGGTCACCTACGGCCCCGACGGCGGTGTTTACCTCCTCGACTGGAGCGACATCGGCGAATGTCACGACGAAGACGGCGTCCACCGCACCTCCGGCCGCATCTACAAAATCACCTACGGTAAACCCCTGAAGCCCAAGGAGTCCGATCTCACCCAACTCACCGACGAGGCTCTCGTAAACCTCCAGACCGGCGACAACGAATGGCTCGTCCGCCAAGCGCGCTGGGAACTCCGTGAACGGGCCACCTCCGGCAAACTCACCGCACCGGGTCGCGAAGCCATAAGTCGCTTCACCATCAACCCCAAAACTTTCCCCGCCTTTAGCCTCAAAGCTTTTCTCTATCCAACCATTGATGCCCTCTTTCTGGAAGCCCACATGTTTCCCGGCGGCGTCAAAGCAGCAGCCTACGCACCCTACCTGCCTTTTTTTGATTACCTTTGTGAGACGGATACTGCCCCTGCCAACCAAGGAGGGGGTCGCAGGGAGCGTCTCGCCTGGGCCTGCCTTCTTCCGAGGATGGATACTGAAATCCGCCTCAACACCGCCCGCGAACTCCTCGCCCACGGCGAAGACGCCACCGACCGCAACCTACCCCTCATGTGCTGGTATGGCATCCGGGATTTACCGCCGGCCGACCTCGCCGGGCTCTTCGACGGTTGCCAGATCCCGCTCGTCCGCCAGTTCATCGCCCGCCGCGTCACCGAGGATATTGAAAAGGCCCCAGGCCCGCTCAACACCCTCCTGGAACTGGCCGCGAAATCCGCTGATCCCATCCCGCGTGCCGACGTTCTCACCGGCATGGCCGCCGCCCTCAAAGGCTGGCGCAAAGCCACCCCACCCGTTGCCTGGGAAGCGTTTGCCGCCTCGCTCAAGGAAACCTCCGGCGAACCCGCCACCCGTCTCCGCGAGCTGGGCGTCCTCTTCGGCAGCGGCCAGGCCCTCGACCAGGTCCGGGCCGTCGCCCTCGACGACAAGGCCGACCCCGAGGCCCGCCGCTCCGCCCTCCAAACCCTGGCCGACGCCAAATTTCCGGAGCTCCGCGGCATCGCCGAAAAGCTCCTCTTGGATCGTGCCGTGGCCCTCGCCGCCGTGCGCGCCCTCGCCACCTTTGACGATCCGGCCATTGCCGAAACCATCCTGAAACGCTGGCGCAATTTCTATCCCAACGAACACCCCGCCGTCACCGCCGCCCTCGTCTCCCGCCCCGCCTTCGCCCGCGCCCTCCTCGGCCGCATCGCCAAGGGCGACCTCCCCCGCGACACCCTCACCGCCCTCCACGCCCGCCAGATCCGCGCCTTCAACGATCCCGGCCTCACCCGCCAGCTGACCGAAACCTGGGGCGAACTCCGCGACTCCGACGCCTCCAAGAAAAAACTCATCGCCGAGCTTCAGGCCAAACTCACCCCCGCCGCCCTCGCCCCGGCCGACCCCGCCCAGGGCCGCGTCCTCTTCAACACCCTCTGCGCCACCTGCCACAAACTCTACGGCGAGGGCAACACTCTCGGCCCCGACCTGACCGGCAGCGGCCGCCACGAGCTGAGTTACCTGATCGAAAACATCGCCGACCCCAGCGCCACCGTCGCCGCCGACTTCCGTCTCAACATCCTCACCCTCAAGGACGGCCGCACTCTCAACGGCCTCGTCCGCAACAAGACCGAGCGCACCCTCACCCTCGTCCTCCCCGGCCAGGAACTCACCCTCGAACGCGCCGACATCACCCAACAGGAGCAGCTCCCCGCCTCCCTCATGCCCGAAGGCCTCCTCACCGGCCTGAGCGACGCCCAGCTGCGCGACCTCATCGCCTACCTGATGACGAACCAGCAGGTCCCCCTGCCCAAGTAAGCGCGCAGCGCCGTGAAGTAAGCTGCCTCGAAACGCGCGCAGCGCCGTGGAGTGCGGCGACCCTGTCGCCGCTGTGAGGCATCGCGACCCTGTCGCGGCCTCGGCGTGACCCTCGCCGGAGCCGCTTGGAGTTGAGCCGCCATGGTTGGCCGCGCCGACCTCCCACGGCCCGGCAACAGGGTTGCCCTGGGCCACAGCGGCAACCCTGTTGCCGCACTCCACGGTGCTCCGCACTTCATCTCTTTCGCCCCGCAAAAAAAGGGAGGTCCGGGATCCCGCCCGAACCTCCCTCCGTTGCACTGTTAGAACCCACTTCGGCCTCGCGGCGATACCCGTCCGGCCTTGATGCGTTCAACGCCGCCACTATCGCGGTTTCCGGTTAAGAACGTGCGGGGAAACCGCGTGAAAGCTGCTATTTTTCGGTTGGTTTCCGGTTAAGGGCGGCCCCCTCAAACTCTTTCCACATCGAAACATCCCAGCCGGTGCGGACATCGGCCAGCAGCTTGAAAAAAGCCTCCGGGTGTTCCCGGGCGGCCCCGCTGATCAGGAGGGCCCGGCTTCCCTCGGGGGCCGGCGGCCGGGGTGTTCCCTCCGCGCCGGAAACCAGCGAGGCGATGCCCGCGCCCAGGCCCTGGCAGACGTCGGCGGGGGATTTGGCGGAGGCGCGGGAGGCCAGCTCGCCCAGCTTGTTGAGGAGGCGGCCGGGTGTCTCCGGGCTCTCCAGGGTTTCCCGGGTGCAGAGGAGGTGGCGGCCCAGAAGTTTGACCGGCTCCCCCTTGGCCGCGCCCAGGCATCCGACCCAGAGCTGGCGCGGGGCCAGCCTGGGGTCCATCCGGGCGGCTGCGGCGACCCGGGGCCAGAGGTCCAGGGTGAGGCCGGCCAGCTTTTGCAGCCCCGGCAGGGCCGAGGCGTCGTCACCGCTCAGGGGGTTGACGGCCAGGCTGGCGAGGGGCCTGAGGTCGGGCGGAAGCGGATGGATTTCGCGCACCGTCCAGGACGCGGCGTTGGCGGGTTGGACGAGGGTGAGGGAGGTGGCGTCGGCGGTCAGGGCCAGGTGGAAACGTCCCGGGGCGATGGGGACGGCGGTGGCGGGGTGTCCGTTGGTCCGTTGGAAGCGCCCGGGCAGGGCGGTCAGGCCCGGGTCGGTCACCACGAGGAGGGCCCCGCCCTTCGCCTCGGAAGGGAGGGCGAGGGTCCAGCTTGCCTCCGCGCCGGCCGAGGGGACGGTCCAGACCGTTTCCTCACGTCCGTCCAAGGTTCGTTCCACCCCGGCGGCGGCGGGGGTCCAGCTGGCGAAGGGGACGGGGGCCTGGGCGGGGCGGCGGAACTCCAGGGGAGTCTTGGCCTCGACGGCCTTGAACTCCAGGGCGGTGGGGCGGCTGGCGTCGGCGCGTGTCTCGGCCGTGAGGGGATAATCACCCGCCTCGATCCAAAACGGGGCCTGGGCCGCTTCCGCCGGGGTGAAGGAAAACGTGCCGAGGTCCACCCGGACGAACGTGTCGGACCACGCCAGGGAAACGAGGCCCGCCTGCGGGACGCGGAGCACGCCGGTGGCGAGCGCTCCGGGCGGGAGGCTGACGGGAGCGGACAAAGAGACCCAGGGTGATTCGCCCGCGCGGGTCCAGAGCCCGGTTTCCACCGCCTGCGCCGGGGTGGCGGCGGCGGTTTGGACCAGGGAGAGGGAAATCGTCCCCCCGGAGCTTTCCCGGCCCCGGAAAACCCTCGCGCAGAAGGCGGCTGATTCGCGGAAGGAAACCGGTCCGGTCCAGGGTTGGGCGGAAGCGCGGGGGACGAGCCCGTCGGCGGACCAGCGGAGGGTGAGGCCCGGGTCCGCCGGAGCGGGGAGGCTCACCTCGAAACGGTCGGTGAAAAAGGCCCGGGACCAGGCGGGAGGGCCGCTTTCATTCCCCAGGCACAGGCTGGTGGCGGTGAGTGAGAGACCAAGCAGGAGTGGTTTCATGACGTGATGTGGTGCGTTCGGTGGGAGAGGCGCCGCCTCGGGGCAGCCATTCGTGGGAGTCCAAAAAAAACGCCACCTCCGGGCTTTGCGTCCCACAGGTGGCGGCGAGTAAACTGCTGGAAATCAGGGGCCCACGACCTGGACGCGCAGGAAGCGGTTGGGGTGGGTGCCGTTGAGGGTGTATTGGTCGCTGACCTCCGCGGAAGGAGAGGTCTGGTTGATGACGACACCGGCGGCGAGGGAGGTGTAGGCGGCCCCATTGACGCTCTGGGCCAGGCCGGTCCAGGGGCCCGAGACGGAATCCGATCCCTCCACGATGATGGTCACATCGGTGGCGGCGGGGTTGCGGCCCAGGGTGAGGGCCATGCGGCCGGCCGACACGCTCTGGGCGGGGGCGCCGTTGGAGGCCAGCGGGTTGGAGTTCAGGGCGTATTCCAGCAGGTTGTTGAGGCCGTCATGGTCGGAGTCCACCAGATCAATCTCACTGCCGCTGCCGGGGAAATAGGTGTTGCGCCAGGTGGCGACGGGGGAGCCGGAGTAAACCGTGGCGGCCCCGATCTGGACGTTGTCGAACTTGATGTTGTTGGTCGTCCCGGTGCCGACGGACTGCCCGCCGAAGGTGAGGCGCAGATAGACGTTGGCCTTGTTGTCAATCTGGCTGAGGGAGGTCAGGTCGAGGGTGAAGATGCTGAAGGAGGTGTCGGGATTCCAGGCGGTCAGGAACGAGGTGTAGGAAACGCCGTCCGTGGACCAGGCCCAGGAGTTGTTGCTGGGCCCGCCCGAGGCGCGCTGGGCGACGCCCTGGAGGGTGATGTCTGACCAGCCGGTGGTGCTGAAACTGAAGACCACGTTTTTGCCGTTGAGGGTGGCGCCGGTGGAGGAGGCCGCGCTGGTGTTGGTGTAAAGCTCGAAGTCCTTGTTGACGTTGGACGCGGTGTTGAAGCCGGTGATCTGGTCAATGGTGTCGTTGAAGAGAAACGAGGCCCCGAGGGTGCTGCCGGTTCCGGCGATGGTCCGCTCCCCGGTGTTGAAGGTGGCGGGGCCGGTGGGCTCGATCAGGTTGGAGGAGCCCACGGTGCCGTCCACGATGAGGCCGGCGGTGGTTTTCTGGGCCCCGTTGCTGGGGCGGTAAACGTTCAGGGTGGTGCCGCCGGTGGCGGTGTTGAAGTCAAAGCCGGCCAGCAGCTCGGAGGCGTTGAGGGGAAGGGCCGCGAGGGCGGCGCAGGAAAGGGCGAGGGCGAGTTTTTTCATGGTAAAATCCGATTATGAGGGAGTCGGGTTAGTCGAAGGTAAGATGTCGTTGAGGTTTGGGTTAAAAAAAAGGGCGTCCGGCGGAAATCCGGACGCCCTTGAGGTTCAATGGGATGGGAACTCAGGCGCGGAGGGCGCGGCGGCGCCGGACCAGGGCGGCCCCGAGGACGCCGAGACCGGCGAGGGCGGCCCAGGTGGAAGGCTCGGGGATGACGCCGCCGACCTGGAAGTTGTCGAACTTCAGGTAGTTGGAGGAGCCGGTGCCGACACCCTGGCCACCCAGGGTGAGCTTCACGTAAACGTTGGCCTGGTTCTCGACCGCGGCGAGGGCGGAGAGGTCGAGGCTGTAAAGGTCAACGGCCGTGGGCGGATTCCAGGCGGTGGCGAAGTTGTTGTAGGTGGTGCCATTGGTGGACCAGGACCACGTGTTGTCATTGGGGCCGATGGAACCGCGCTCCACCGCCATCTGGATGATGAGGTCGGTGAGGCCGAGGGAGCTGAAGCCGAAGACGATGCTCTTGCCGTTCAGCGTGTTGTTCGGCACGCCGGCGGCGGTGTTGGTGTAGAGCTGGAACTCCTTGTTGTTGGTCGTGCTGAAGGAGGTGAAGAGGTCGGTGTTGTCGGTCGTCAGAAAGGACGTGCCGACGACGAAACCCGAACCCGCGACACTGCGTTCGCCGGAGTTGAAGGTGGAAGGTCCGGAGGGCTCGATCAGGTTGGAGGAGCCCACGGTGCCGTCCACATAGATCCCGGCGGTGGTCTTCTGGGAGCCGTTGCTGGGGCGGTAAACGTTCAGGGTGGTGCCGCCGCTGGCGGTGTTGAAGTCCCAGCCGGCGACGAGGTCGGTGGCGGCCTGGACGGGGGCCAGGGCGAGCGCTCCGAGGGAGAGCAAAAGGGTGTGTTTCATGTGAGGTGTGCCGGGGCGGGATGACTCCCGCCCCGGCGGTTGGGTGGGGAGGGCTGGTTATTCGGCGTAGTAGCCGAGTTTGGAGCCGGCGGTCCATCCCTTGGTCCACGGGGTGGAGGCGGGGGAGGGGTCGAAGGCGCCCTTGTAACCGGCGGATTCGAAGAAGGCCCCGGTGGCGGGTTGGATGTTGTTGATGACCTGGCCGAAGGGGAAGGGCTTCAGCTTGATCGCGCCGGGGGTGTCGCGGGTGGCGCCGTAGTTGTTGTCGAAGGTGAAGAACGGGTCCACGATGGCGTTGTTGTTCGGGTTCGCGGGGGCGTCGGCCGGATCGGCCAGCACTTCGAGGAGGGCCTGGTCCCAGCTGTCGGGGGCGTAGCGGGCCACGGTGTTGACGTAAACGTTCGTCACGGCCGGGGTGATGGTCAGGACGAGGGCGTAGGCGGCGGCCGGGGCGGTGGGGTTGGTGAGCGTGGCGTTGGCGCTGAGGGTCAGGGTGGTGGCGTTGACCACGGCGGCCACGGTGGCTCCGGTGGGGATGCCGGCGATGTTGCCTTTGACGCCATCACCCACGGTGACACCGGCGGTGCTGTTGACCGTGACGGTGGGGCTGCCGCTGGTGATGGCGGCGTTGACCAGTTCGAAGGAGCCGCCCGCGCAGTTCCAGAAGATGTTGTTGCGGATGTCGAGCTCGCCGGCTGCCAGGCGCTCCTTGGAATCAAGGTCGGACTTGTTCACGACCTGGCCGCCGGTGGAGGTCACGGTGCCGGAGGCGTTTTCATCCTCGATGTAGAGGGCGCGGCCGCGTTTGTATTCGGTGAAGATGGAGTTGTAGATCTTGCCGCCCGAGTTGTCGCGGAGGCGGATCATGAAGTCCTCGTCACGGCTGATGTGGTCGTTGAGATCGGTCGTGAGGCCGCCGCCGATGAAGGTGCCGTTGTAAACCACGGGGACCGAGTAGGGGCGGATGCGGAGGTTGGCGTCGTCGCCGTCGCACTCAAAGGCGCGGTTGGAGTTCACCAGGGGGCTTTGGTGCTCGACGGAGAGGACGTATTGGATCTGGCCGCAGAAACCCTCGTCCCAGTCCACCGAGTCGTCGTCGCAGAAGAGGGAGATGAGGTGCTTGGCGTTGACCGTGCCGCCGAAGAACTCGAAGGCGTCGTCGCGGTTGTTGTAAACCTCGACGTAGTCAATGAGGGTGCCGTCGCCGACGCCGCCGAAGGTGAGGCCGTTGATCTCGTTGTTGGCCGAGAGGTTGTAGCCGCCGTGGCGGATGGAGACGTAGCGCATGACGCCGGAGGAGTCATGGGGGTCGTTGCCGCCGTAAACGCCGTTGAAATTCCCGCCGGCGGTGATGGGCTCGGGGAGACCTTCGATGAAGTCGGTGCCGGGAAGCAGGAGGGGTTTGGTGGCGAAACGGTCCTCGGCGTCGGGGGCGCGGCCGAGGAGGATGACGCCGCCCCACTCGCCGAAGGAGCGGGCGTTGGGGAGGGTGAGGGTCACGCCGGTGGCGGTGGCGGTGGCGGCGGCGCTGAGGGTGATGGTGGGGCCGGCGATGTTGGTGGAGACCACGGTGGCCCCGGCGGGGATGCCGGCTCCGGTGACGGAACCGCCCACGACGACGCCGACGAGGCTGTTCACGCCGACCACGGCGCTGGCGCTGGTGGTGGAGGCGGTGAGGGTGGAGGTGACGAGGGCGGCGCGGGGGGCGGTCTTCGGGTTGGTGTCGGCCGTGGAGGTGAAGATGATGGGGTTGCCGGGAGTGCCCTGGGCGTCGATCTCACCGTTGCGGGTGACGACGAGGGTGCCGGGATCGAAGGCGCCGGCGGCGGACTCGGGCTCGCCCTTGATGACGGTGCCGGGCTCGATGGTGAGCTTGGCGAAGGTCACGCTCGGGGTGGTGGTGCCTACGTAGATAACCTTGGTGAGGATATATTCGTTGTTGGCGGTCCAGGTGGTGTCGGCCGTGATGTCGGAGGTGACGTTGATGGTCGCGGCGGCGGCCGGGACAGCGGAGAGGCCGAGAAGGCCGGAAACCGCGAGGTTGAGGAGTCTTTGTTGTTTCATGGGAGAGAAAAGGAGGCCCGCACTATGGACCGGCTTTGTTAGGACGGCGTGGCGCGGGCTTTATTTTTTGGTTATTGTTCTGTTGAGAATCGGTGAGAGCGTAGCTTCGTTAACGAACAAGTTCAGCGCAGAAGCCCCTCCTCGGCGGAGCGGGTGGCGGCGGGCAGGACGAAGAAGCCGCCCTGCTCGACGGCTCTTCCGCCCTCGGGGCTGAAGACGTAGCGGAACCATTCCCGGACCATCTCGGAGGCGGGTTTGCCCGGCTCCTTGTTGACGGCGATGAAAAGGAAGCGGGTCAGGGGGTAGGTGTAGTTGAGCGCCGTCTCGCGCGAGGGAGGGATGAAGCGGCCGCCGGTCTCGTCCGCGAGCGGGACGGCGGCGATCCTGGCGGATTTGAAGGCGATGCCGCTGTAACCGATGGCGAAGCGGTCGGCCGCGACCGCCTCGGCCACCTCGTGGCTGCCGACGAGTTCCTGGACGCCGACCCGGAACTGCCCGCCGAGGAGGGCGTTGTCGCGGAAGAAGCCGTAGGTGCCCGAGGCGGTGTTGCGGCTGAAGAGGCGGATCGGGGCCGAGGCCCATTCGCCGGTCAGGCCCAGCTCGCCCCAGGTGCGGATGGGTTGGGCCGCGCCGCGCGTGCGGGTGCTGGAGTAGATGGCGTCGAGCTCGGCCAGGGTCAGCCCGCGTTTCGCCACCGGGTTGTCGGGGTGGACAAAGACCGCGAGCGCGTCCACCGCGACGCGGACCTGGAGGGGACCGTAGCCGAAGCGTGACTTGAAGCGGGTCTCCTCGGCCTTGCGCACATAGCGGCTCATCGGACCCAGCTCGGCGCGGTTTTCCATCAGGGCCGAAATGGCGGTGGAGGAGCCGAGCCCCTCCTCGAAACACTCGACGCCCGGGTGGTGGTGGGAGAAGCCCGACATAAGCGTCTTCATGGTGTCGCTGAGGGTCTCGGAGCCGACCCCGCGCAGGCGTCCGCTGACCTGAAACAAGGGCTGGTAGGAGGAGGCCTCCGCCGGAGACGGGGCGGCCGTGGCGGGGGTTGGGGCCGTCGGAACCGGTGCCGCCATCGGGGCGACCTTGGCCGAGGCCGGCGGTTCGGACGGGGCGGCGCAGCCGGCCAGCAGGGCCAGGAGGACGGAGGGTAAGGTGAGTCGTGAAGGTTTCATGGAGGGAAGGTCAGTTGAGGAGGGCCTCGAAGTGGGCGGGGTCCAGTTCCAGGACCACGCGCAGGCCGGCGGTCCGGTGGGCGGCGGCGGGGGCGGCCTCAAAGCGGTTGGCGGAGCGGCCCTGGACGGCGGGGTCGGCCCAGGAGCCGCCGCGCATGACCTTGAGGGCCTCGGCGGGATCGAGCTCGGAGTCGGCCGGGCCGGCGGGATCGGTGACGGTCCCCGCCGGGTAGGGCGCGCTCCAGTCCCGGCACCATTCCCAGACGCCGCCGTTCATGCCCGAGAGGCCCCAGGCGTTGGGTTTGCCACGCGTCCCGACCGGCGCGGGAAAGGGCGAGGGGGCCACGCCAGGAGTGAGAAACTCGGCGAGGTCTGAGGACGGTTCCTCGCTGCCGGAAGGCCAGGCCGTGGTGGTGCCGGCCCGGCAGGCATATTCCCACTCGGCCTCGGTGGGCAGGCGGTAGCGGCGGTTTTCCAAACGGGAAAGGCGGGCGCAGAACTCCGACGCCTCCCGCCAGCTGACGCCCGCCACGGGAGAGTCCGCCGGGGCCGGCTGGCTGTTTCCGCCGGCGGTGCGGCGCAGGTCGCCGCCCATGACGCGGCGCCATTGGTCCATGGTGACCTCATGCTGACCGAAGAGGAAAGCTTTGCCGATGACGGCCGGGTGGGGCGTCTCATCGCTGTCCCGGCCCGGTTCGGAAGCGGGCGACCCCATGGAGAAACGGCCCGCCGGGACGAAGTTGAGCACCATCCCGAGGGAGTTGGTGTGGGCGGGGCCGGGCGCGCGGAGCCGGGTGTTCAGAAACCGCAGCGCGGCCGGGTGGTCGGGTGCGAGGCTCAGGACGGCAACCCAGGTGCGGCGGGCGAGGGGAAGTTTCCCCGCCGTTTCGGACTGGGCGGCGAGGGCGGAAAGTTGTCCCACCAGATCGGCCCTGAGTTTGTCCACGAGGCCGGGGACGGCGGAGAAAGCCTCGGCGGCTGCCGCCGGGTCCGCCGCCTCGGAGCCCGCCTTCATGGCGGCGTCCAGGCGGGGCCAGAAGTCGGAGTCATAGGAGCGGGCGTTTTCCAGCCTGAGGGAGGCGAGGGCGCTCTGGGCCGCTTTCGCGGCGGCGGAGCGGACGGCTTTGCCCCGGCCTTCGGCGACTTTGTCCCAGGCGGTGGCGGCCTCGGCCAGGCGGCCCTCCTTTTCCAGGGAGAGGGCGCGGGACTCGACGGTCAGGAGCGGCGCCATGATTTCCGGAACGGCCGTCTCCGCGTGCAGCTGGCCGGCCAGGGTGGCGAGGGATTCGGCCTTCGTCCTGGCTTTCGCCACAGCCTCCCGTGGCGGGACGGGGGTGGCGGTGGGAACCGGGGACGGGACAGGCGGCGGCGCGGGCAGGATGGCGACGGGAGCCGGGGCGGGAGCGGGGGTGGGCGCCGCGATGGGGGCGGAGGCCGCCGCGACCGTGCCGGGCCGGGCCGAGATCGAGGCGGCCGGTTTGAGGATCATCCAGGCCACGCCTCCCAGCAGGATCACGGCGGAGGCCGAGACCAGCCAGAGGGCCGGCGATGGTTTCGGTTTGGGTTCGGACCGGGCTTGAGCCCGGGTGGCCGTGGCTTCGGTGTTCACCTGCGAGGCAGAGGGGGTGCGCCGTCCCAGGACGGTGGGCCAGGGCACGCGGGTGGGGTCGCGGGAAAGTTCAGTCCATTCCTGGGGCACGGATTTGTCCTCCGTGTTGGCCACGTAGAGCCGCGAATGCGGGTAGGCCTTCTTGAGGGTGAGGGCGGTGCCCAGGCTGAGCGGGCTGGGCTCGATCTTGTTGTTGACCGAGACCCACCAGGAGTCGGGCCAGCGGTGCTCCTGCTGGAGGGCGCGAAGCTGTTGCTCATCGAGCAGGACCGGCTCTTCAGGGATTTCTTTCATGGTGCCCCGAGCGTAGCACCGCCGCCTTAGGATCGGGTGAGAAGCCTGTTTCAAAGCCGTGTGAAGACGGCTGGAATTTTGTTAACGAAACAATCAGGCCGCGCCCCGCCCCCGCTCAGAAATCGCAGGAGACCGAGACGGAGAAGGTGCGGCCCACGCGGTAGGAGTCCCGGACGGGCAGGGAATTGATCTCCCGGTTGTCCATGAAGTAGGCTTTCTCCCGTCTGGAGTCGGTCAGGTTTTTGGCCGCCAGGCGGACCTTCCAGCGCTCCCCGATCCCCTTGCTGACGACGAAGTCCATCGTCTGGTAGGAGAGCTCGTAAACGTCGAAGGACTGCTTCAGGCCGGCGGCGCTGAGTTTGTCGCCGATCACATAATAGAGCAGGGTGGCCTCCAGTTTCTGGTCCGGGTTGTTGTAGCCCAGTTCGGCGTTCAGGATGAGCCCGGGCTGGCCGACGAGGGGGCGGGTGGCCTTCGGGTCATGCCCGAGGGCCTGGGTCTTGGCCGCGGCCTCGAAGGGCTGGAGGTCGGCGACGGACTCGATGAAGGTGACGCCGCTGCCGACGTGGAAGTCGGAGAGCCGTTCCGAGACGAAGCCGAGGTTCTTGCGGAACTCGGCCTCGAAGCCGGCCAGGGTGACGGTGGTCGGGTTGTTATACCAGCTGTAGAGCGTGCCGCTGTCGAGGGTGGTCTGGACCAGGCCGGAACCGGGGATCTCGTAGCCCTGAATCTTCTCAATGGCGTTGTCTATCTCTTTGTAGAAGAGAGAGAAGGAGTAGGTGTCACCGTTCGGCCGGTTCCACTGCCAGCCCAGGTCGTAGTTGGTCACACCGCTGCTCTTCAGGTTGGTGTTTCCGACCTCGATGTCGCCCCCGATCAGGGTGCGGTTGAAGTAGGGTGAAATTTCACGGTAGGAGGGGAGGGCGACCGTCCGCGACCAGGCGGCGCGGATGTTCATCTCCGGGTTGATGTCGTAAATCGCCGTCAGAGAGGGGAGCAGGTCTTCCTGCTCGAAGTTGACCTTGATGAAACGTCCGGGGTCGTTCAGGTCCGGGATCGGGATGGCGTTGGAGCCGGCGATGCGGTTCAGCCGCTGGTCCACGTTGGCCTTGATGTCGTTGGATTCGACCCGGCCCCCGCCGATGATGCGGAATTTGGTGAAGAGCCTTTGCTCGACCTGGCCGTAGTAGGCGCGGTTCTCCTTGGTGGCGTGGATCTCGCCCGTGGTGATGGGCGGGCTCAGGGGGTTGAGTTTGTTGAAGTCCTCCTGTTTGGTGATGAAGCTGGCGCCTTCGTAACGAAGCTGGAAGGTCTGCTCCTTGTAGTCCCGCTTGGAATCGGACAGGCTGTAGCCGGTGCTGACGGTGTTGTCCCAACCCGGGCGGGTGATGGCCTTGTAGGAGAGATCGGCCCGGCCGGCGTCCATCACCTCGTTGATGTCCCGCCAGCTCCGGTAGGGGATTTCGAGGAAGCTGGAGCCGCCGTTGACGTTGATATTCCCGCCTCCCTCATCAATGGCGGCGGTCTGGCGCAGGTCCGGTTCTGTCTGCGAGGAATCCGCGTGGGTGTAGTTCCAGCTGACATTGAGCCGGTCGTTGTAGAACTGGTGGTCGCCGTTGAACTGGTGCAGATCCAGCACCCGCTCATTGTAGGAGAGCCGTTCCGCAATCCCGGGTGCCACATAGCCGAGGTTGTCGTAATAAACCGGCCCCGTCTGCCGGTAGCCCTGGTTGAGGGCGCTGCGCAGATGGAGGCGGTTGTATTTCAGGGTGTGCTCGTCCGAGGGTTGCCAGGCGATGCCGACCAGGCCGCCGAGGTTGTGCTCGGTTTCGGATTTTTCAAAGGTCTGCCGGCGGTAGCCCGAGACATCCTGGGAGGCGAAGACATTGGCGGGGGTGAGCTGGCCCGGCAAGTTGTTGGACACGAAGCGGTTGTAGATGCCGTCTTCCACGGAGGTGCTGGAGACCGAATAGTTGATATTGGAAATCACGCCGATCCGGCCCCATCCCTTGGTCTGGTAGCTGTCGCCGTAGGTCGCCTTGAGCCCGAGGTTGGGATCCGGCGCGCCGCGGGTGAGCGCCAGTTTCCGTCCCGGTTCCAGTCCTGAGGGGATGGGCCGGTCCGCGACCCCGTGGGCCCAGGCGTCCCCGCTTCTGCTTTCCGTCTGAAGAAACCGGTGGTTTCCCGTGGCGTTGGTGTTGAACGAGGTGGAGATCTCCAGCTTGAGGATGCGCTCGTCGGGCACGCCCTTGGTCTCCAGCTGGATGGAGCCGCCCGAGGAGGTGCCCGGCTGGTCCGGCACGAACGTCTTGATGGCCTTGATGTTATCAAGCACGCCGGAGGGAAACAGGTCGAGCTGGACGGCCTGCCGGTCCGGGTCGGGGCTGGGGATCATCACGCCGTTGAGGGTGGTGCTGGTGTAGCGGTCGCCCAGGCCGCGGATGACGGCGTATTTGCCCTCCTGGACGGACACGCCGGTGATGCGCTGGATGGCGGCGGCGGCGTCGGGCAGGGCCATGCGGGAGAAGTCGGCCGAGCTCAGGGCGGAAAAGGTCGTGGTCGAATTGAATTTCAACTCAAGCATGCGGGCGGGGGAGCCTTCGACGAGATCGGCCACGACCTCGAAGCTGCCCAGGGTGTAAACGTCGCCGTCGAGCTCGGAGGGTGCGGGCTGGAGTTTGACGATGAGGTTGGCCGGGGTTTTGGCGTCGAGGTTGAGGGTCGTGTCCTTGTAGCCGTCCTTGCTCACGGTGAGTTTGCCGGCGACCGGTTTTTTGGACAGGACGAAGGCTCCGGCGGCGTCCGTCAGAAGGACCTCGCCGGAGCCGCCGAGAGTGACCTTGGCTTCGAAAAGGGGAAGGTCGTTGCGGGAGTCGCGGACCAGGCCGGTCAGTTCGGGATGGGCGGCGTTGGCGTCCGTGGCGGCGGCCGAAACCCGGGCGGGAGTGGTCGCGGCGGCGGACGGTTGGTTTGCCGCCCAGGCCACGGTCATGGCCTGCCAGCCCAAGGCGGTCACCATCAGAAATTTTCCGGGTTTCATGGAAGTTAAACTCCCAGCCGTGACCTTGCTAAACGACATTCGTCAATCGTCAAAAGCACTCTAACAAAATCGGTTCACAAAACTAAAGATAATCTCTCTAAAACCTCTTTCTATTCTAACCATAAACAATTTCACGACGATAGATTTCTGTTAGGATTCGTGTCAAACAACTGGTTATAAAAGGTTTGTTGTGAATTGTCTTGGGCGGGGTGGTCTTACCAAAAACTAATGATATTTGTTCGTAACATTCTTTGTGAATCTAGCACGAATCTAACTCTAAACCTTCACACTCGGTTTTTCATTTCTTGCCATGTTAACCCAAATTTTTGAACTCTTCCACAAGGGCGGCTACGTCATGTGGCCCATGCTCCTCCTTTCCCTCGTGGGGGTCACGGTGGTCATTGAGCGGGTGATTTTTTACGCCCGCCACCAGCGCCGCCGGCAGGTGGAGCACGTCACCGAAATCATGAACAAAGTGGAGGTGGGTGACTTCGACGGGGCCATCGCCCTCGGCAAGGGCAGCCGCGACTATGTGTCGAACATCCTCGCGGCCGGCCTGGCCGAACGCCACCTCTCCCTCGACGACGCCCTGGCCAAGGCCGCGGCGATCGAGCTGAACCACATGAACCAGGGACTGCCCATCATGGACACCGTGGTGACGGCCGCCCCGCTGCTCGGTCTCCTCGGCACGGTGACCGGCATGATGAAGTCGTTCTTCGGCCTGGGCGAAGGCCTCGGTGAGGCCGGCGCGGGTGTCCTCACCGGCGGTATCGCCGAGGCCCTGATCGCCACCGCCTGCGCCCTGGCCGTGGCCTTCTTCTGCCTCGTGCCTTACAACTACTGCCACTCCCGGGTGGAGCAGGCCCGCCATGACATCGAGGACTCCTTTCACCGGCTCGCCCTGGCGATGAAGAAGCAGTCCGAGGCGGCCGCCGCCTGAGTCGTTTCCCAAAACCTTCCGCCCCAACTGTTTCCGCCATGGCCGCCAAACTTCCCGTCCACACGGTCAAAAGATCCCGCCTTGAGATCATCCCCCTCATTGACGTCATCTTCTTCTGCCTCGCCACCTTCGTCCTGGTCACCCTGACCATGAACAAGAACAAGGCCATCCCGGTGAACCTTCCGGTGGCCCAGACCTCGGTCAACCCGGAGAAAACCGACGAGGCCGTGACCCTCACCATCACCGAGCAGGGCGACCAGATTTTCTGGGACAAGGACGGTCTTACCTGGGACCAGTTTGTGGCCCGCCTGATCCAATACCGCACTGAGGAGGCCGACCCCAAGATCATGATCAACGGCGACGCCAAGGCCGAGTTTGGCAAGGCCGTGGTGGTGCTGGACGAGGTCCGCAAGGCCGGCATCCAGAAGGTCACGATCGTGACCCGGACGAAACCCACCCCCCGCTCCTGAGCAGTCCGCCTTCCGCATGAAACGCGATCTTGTCATCGGTGCGGCCATCTCGGTCGGGCTCCACTTCGGGCTCCTGGCCACGCTGGCCTACGGGCTGAACAAACCGGCGGAAACTCGGTCCGTGCTGGAGAAGGTGGCCGATGTGTTTCTGACGGAAAACACCCCGCCTCCGCCGCCCGATGAAGTGAAGCCTGAGGAGCCCAAACCGTCGGACTCCGGCGACCAGGCTCCGGCCGATTCCGCGCCGCCCGCCGCCTCCATCGGCGAGCCTCCGCCCACCCTGGCGCTTGATTCCTCGCTCTCCCAGGCCATCCGGCCCTCGCTGACCGTCGCGCCGCGACCCGACAGCCTTTCCGGCGGCATCCCGAGCGGGCGCTCCGCCACGGCGGGTGGCGGTTCCGGAGCCTCGCAGGCCGCGCTCTCCAACGTGTTTTCCCTCGGCCAGCTCGACCGCCCGCCGGCGGAGCGTTTCAAGGCCGCCCCGGTTTACCCGCCGGAACTCCGCCGCCAGGGCGTGTCCGGCTCGGCCGAAATCCTCATCGTGCTCGATACGGACGGCAACGTGAGCGAGGCCACGGTGCGCCGCGCCACCCATCCCTCCTTTGGCAACGCCGCCGCCGCCGCGGTGCGCCAGTGGAAGTTCAAACCCGGACTCAAGGACGGCAAGGCGGTGAACTGCCGCCTCGTCCTGCCCGTCACCTTCCGCCTCGAAAAAGGTTCCTGACCATGCGCCCTGTTTCCCTTCTCTCCTCCGGCGTTCTCCTGGGGCTCAGTCTGTTTGCCACCCCTGTTTTTGCGGCCAAAACCAAAGCCGCCAAGCCGGCACCACCCGCGCCGCCGGCCGCCAACGCCAACACTCCCAAGGAACCCGAACTGTCCGACGCGACCATCGGGGCTGTGGGCAAGATCAAGGAGCTGGCCGACTCCGGCAAACTGGACGACGCCCTGGAGGCCTGCATCGCGTCCCTGCCGTCCGCCCCGGCCAAGACGATGGACCGGGCGCTGCTCTGCCAGATCAAGGCCCAGCTTTACCTCCAGAAAGGTGAGGAGCAAAAGGCCGTGGCCCCGTTGGAAGAGGCTCTTGAGCAAGGAGTTCTGGAGGACAAGGTGGCCCAGGATTTCCGCCTCTACCTCTGCCAGCTCCACTTCGCCGGGCAGCGTCTGCCGCAGGCCCTGGCCTGGCTCGACACCTGGCGGTCGCTCGCTCCGGCCGGGACGGTCAAACCCGAGCAAGTGCTACTGCGCGGCGCGATTCTGTTTCAGATGAACCGCCATCCCGAAGCGTTGGAGGCGGCCCGCGAGGCCATCCGCCTGGAGCCGAAACCGAAGGATCAGTCGTGGATGCTGCTCCTGGCCTCGCTCCAGCAGGCGAAGGACGACAAGGGCTGCGCCGAATATCTGGAACTCGTTCTCCGTGAAGCGCCCGGGGATGAATCCCTCTGGCGCCAGCTCTGCCAGATCTACCTGGCCACCGATCAGCCGCTGCGCGCCCTGCTGACCTTGGAGCGCGGCATGGATCGGAAGTTTTTCAAGGACCCGGCCGACCTGGAGACCCTTGTCACCCTCCACTACAACCTGGAGCACTACACCGCCGCCGCCGACCTGATCGAGCAGGGCCTGAAAGACGGCCGACTTCCCCCGGCCGCCCGCCATTTCGAGCTGCTTTCCTTCTGCTGGCAGCTCCATGGCGACAACGTCAAGGCCCTGGCCGTGCTCGACCGGGCTGCCACCCAGTTGAAGTCCGGCGACTTCCAAATCTCCGCCGCGCAGATCCTCTTCAAGGACGGCCGCCGCGCCGAGGCCCTGGCCCGCCTCCGGGTGGCCGTGGGTTATCCCGATCTGAAAAACCCGCCCAAGGCCTGGATCTTCCTGACCTATCTGGCTTTGGAGCTCCACGACTTGAACACCGCCGCCGAGGGCGTGCAGAAGCTCGGCGAGTTTCCCGCCGCCTCGAAGGAGGCCAAGGATTTCGGCCGGGCCCTGGAGGCGTTGAAACGTTCCAACGCTTCAGATTCCCCCAAGGTGACGCTGAATCCGCCTAGGTTGACTAGTG
The DNA here is from genome assembly GCA_031411855.1 of Opitutia bacterium. Lineage (GTDB taxonomy): Bacteria > Verrucomicrobiota > Verrucomicrobiia > Opitutales > JANOBW01 > JANOBW01. The sequence continues at coordinate 7,466 of JANOBW010000460.1, read as the reverse complement.
GTGGGTCAGGTATGGTTTATCTGAATACCCGTCCGGCGGCTAACACGCCTTGCGGATCAACCACAGCCAGGATTTTTCCGCTACAGATCAACACTCCCGAATCGCTTCTGTTAACGACACCGACTCCGACCAACATTTTATGAAAAAGACCTACTTTCTGTTGCCGCTCATCCTCACGATCATCTTCGGGGTCGGCTTTGTCATGCACCGCCAGGCCGCCGCCGCCGCCGAGGAACAGCACCGTCTTGAGGGGATGGCCGCCCGCGACGCCGCCAAGAAGGCACGCGAGGAGGAACAGAAAAAAGCGCGCGAGGAATCCACCCGCCAACTGGTCGAGCTCCAGGTGGTGAAGAAGGCCAAGGAGAAGCTCATCCAGGACCGCAAGGACGAGCTGGTTGCCCTCGAAACGGAACTCCGCACCGCCGAGTCCGAGCGCAAGGACAGCGTCAAACGCCGCGAGGACGCCCAGGTCGAACTCGCCGCCGAAACAGCGCTTCAGGTGAAGTCCGCCGAGCAGCTCCGCCAGCTTCAGGAGGAAGGCACCCACCTCCGCGCCTATGCCGAACGCATCACCGCGAACGACCGCCGCCTGACCGAGCTGATGGAACGGCTGGCCCAGCCCGCGCCGGTCCCCGCCCCGTTGACCCCGCCCACGCCCGCGACCCCCGCCGTGGCTTCGAGCCGCTGAACCGCAAACACTTCCGCAAAACCCTTCCCCGCCATGCGCCGCCTTTATTTCGCCGTCCCCCTGATCGGCACCGCCGTCTTCGCCTGTTTCTACCTGCCCGCCCAGAAGGACATTGCCGCCAAGGAAACGGCCCAGACCGAGGCCAAGGCCGCCGCCACCCGCGAGGCCGCCGACAAGCAGCAGAAGGACCTGGCCGCCGCCCGCGCCAAGGAAACCGAACGCCGCGCCCTACGCGCCGCCGAGGAAAAAAAGGCCGAGCAGAAACTGGCCGACGACCATGCCGCCGCCGTTTCCGCACTCAGGGCCAAGGTGACTGCGGCCAAGGGTGAAAAGGAGGCCGCCGCCCAGGCCCTGGAAAACGCCCGCAAGGCCACCGAAACGGCCAAGGCGGACCGCCAGCAGGCCCAGGAAAAAGTGTTTCAAGCAAAGAAGGAAAACGAGCTCCAGCGCATCGCGATCCGTTCGGCGGAGCTTAACTCCCAGCGGCTGCTCGACATGCTCGCGACCAAGGCTGGTGTGGTGATGGCACCCGTGGCGGGTCGTTGAAGGCTGGACCACCCCCGCCGAGGTTTGGGTTCCAGCCAAACAGCCAGCCAACATCTGTGTCTGGCAGATTCGTCATAAGTAGTTCTGGAGTCGCTACCTAAACAGCTCCAAGACCTCATGCCATGGCCTTCGTTGGCCTATGATATTACGGACCAGGCGGATGAACTGATGGCTCATTTGCAGGGCTTTTCGAGCCATCTCATAAAAAAAGGGTTCGGCGATGTTCTTGTGCTTTTGCCAACGAGGAAGCGGTGAGCTGGATGACGAGAGTCAAGTTGGTCCCCATTGACAACGCCGGGCACAACCTCCACCACGGCACTTGAATCGGACCGTGGAAGTGCTGAAAGAATTTCTGGGGACGCAGTAATGAACAGGCCGCATCAACCTCACCCTACGGAAGTGCATTTGAATCAACAACATCATGAAAACAAAACTCGCGTTTCTCGCCTTAAGTTCAATTCTTTGGGGCCAGCTCTGCGTGGCGCAGGACAAACCACCGGTGGATGACTGGAAGCCGGCCTCCACCAACCAGTCTGGCAAAGAGTATCCGCAAGTGAACTCCGAAGGCCGGGTTAGATTCCGCGTCGTGGCACCCGAGGCGCAAAATGTGTCCTGCACTTTCAAAGACAGCAGCATATTTACGAAGGGTGCGGAGGGTGCCTGGACCGGTTACACGCGGCCTCTGGATGAAGGCTTCCACTATTACATGATCAAGATCAACGGGGCGGAAGTATCCGATCCGAACAGCATGGTTTTCTTCGGTGCCAATCGCTGGGGCACCGGCGTCGAGATCCCCGCCCACGACCGCGATTTCTATGCGCTGAAGCCTGTGCCGCATGGCCACATGCGGGAAATCTTCTTCCACTCAAAGAGCACCGACTCGGAGCGCCGCGCCTTTGTCTATACCCCGCCGGGTTATGACCAGAATGCGGAGCAACGCTATCCTGTCCTGTATCTCCAGCATGGCTATGGAGAGAACGAATATGGCTGGAGCGTCCAAGGCCATGCCGGTCTGATCATGGATAACCTCATTGCTGAAGATAAGGCCAAGCCATTCATCATCGTGATGACTTATGGGATGACGAACGACGTCAAGATGGGCGGCATGAGAGATTTCAAAATCGAAAACTTCCAGACCGTTCTTCTCGACGAGCTGATTCCTCACATTGATGCGAACTTCCGCACGCTCGCCGATCAACCGAATCGCGCGATGGCCGGCCTTTCCATGGGTGGCATGGAAACCAAGACCATCACCTTGAAGCACCTCGATACCTTCTCGCGCATCGGTCTCTTCAGCGGCGGGAGCATCAATCCGAAAGACATCCCCGACCTGGATGCTTTTAAGCAGAAGAACAAACTCGTCTTCGTGAGCTACGGCAGCCGTGAACTCGGGAACAACCGCGGAGGCGATCCAAAGGCAGCCACTGAAGAGCTACGGCAATCGGGCGTGAACAGCGTCTTCTACGTCTCCCCGGACACGGCCCACGAATGGCAATCCTGGCGGCGCAGCCTGCGGGAGTTCGCGCCGCTGGTGTTCAATGCGTCAGCGGCGGCTACCGCCCCGGCGGCAACGACCGCGGGACTTACCGGCGATTGGAAGACGGAGTTTGATTCGCAGGTCGGCCCGCAAAAATACACGTATCACTTCAAGCAGGACGGCCAGAAGCTGACCGGCAAGGCTGATGCCGAGATGCGGGACCAGAAGCGCGAGGTGGAGTTGCTGGAAGGCAAGGTGAATGGCGGCAACGTATCGTTCGTCGAGTTGCTGAAGTTTCAGGACAACGAGATTCGCATCATTTATTCGGGCACGATTTCGGGGAATGAGATGAAGCTGACCCGCGCCGTCGGCGATTTCGCCAAGGAGGAAATCGTCGTCAAACGCGAGGCGACAAGGCGGGCCGATTGACGGGGCTGACCTCACATGCTCTCAAACTCAGAATTAACGGAACCTCAACAGTCCACACACCAGCTTCAGCAGGAAACCATTCCATGACAAAGCCACCTTCTTACGCAGCAATTGCATTGGCGATATTCTTTACGGTTTGCGCCTTAAGTCTATCCGCCGAACGGACCACGGCCCCTCAAACCAAGCTCGCGGCAGGTCAGTCCGCAGCGTCCGTTGATCCCGCTCGCAAATTGAAGAACCGTCCCGTCCTCAGCGCCGGTTCCGGCAAAGAGCTCGGTGATTTCAAAAGCGGAGTCCACACGATGACGAGCGCCGGTCTGGAGCGCACATACACCATCACTATCCCCGCCAATTACGACAAAAGGAAACCCTATCGGTTGATTTTCGCCATGCACATGATGGGCGGGCACATGGACACCATGGTGAAAAACCAATTTTACGGACTGAAGACCTATGCGGAGAAGGATAAGGTCCCCTGCATCTTCGTCGCGCCGGAGGGATACACCGACCAGTCTCCGTGGCGGGGGCGTGATGATAAGGACCACATCTTCTTTGCCGACATGCTTGCGCTGTTCAAGGACAAGCTGAGCATTGATACCTCGCGCGTATTTTGCTGCGGCTTCAGCTTCGGCGCGATGGTGACTTATTCGCTTTCGCTGGAGTTCCAAAAGGACCTGCGCGCCGTCGCCTGTTATGCTCCGGCCAATTGGAACATTTATCTTCCGACCAACAAACGCGAGCCGCTTGCGTTCTTCAGCACGACGGGCACGCAAGAAGGCCCTTGCAAATTCGTCAATTCCGATGAGCGGAAGGAGGGTGGGAAATATTGTGTCCTGACCCACCTCGAAGACAACGGGATGAAACCACTGCCTGAAATACCGCTCGCGACCACTCCCACACATGTCACCACTGAGTTCAAGGGGTGCCCGGAGGAATACCCCGTGCTGTTCGGCTCCTTTGTCGGCGGGCATACAGATAATGCGAAGGATCCCGGCTCGAATGTGAATTGGATCGCCAAAGAGACCTGGGATTTCTTCATGCGGTTCTGAAATTGAGGATCAAAGCTACCTACGGTCAAAACTACCGACCGGGTCCTTTTTACATTTGCGAATAAGATCCCGGGAACCGTGCTGGCTCCGTGCTTCGTGCGAGCCCTGTATGTCGGGAGTTGGGGATTTCACACCAAGACACGAAAACACGAAGAGGAGAACGGGATGCCAAGGCAGGGGGCGCACGTCGGGCGGACGCGAGGTCCTCCCCTACGATCCGTCTCAGAACGTCACCGGAATCTCGCTGGGGAACATGAGTTTGGGATCGCCGCGTTCGTGGAGGGAGCGGGCGAGGGTGGCGGTGTTGCGCTCCGCCTTGCCTTCGAAGACGGTAGACCCGTTGAGGGTGACCTTCACGGGTTTGCCGAGATCGGCGAGGGTGTCGTTGAGATAGACGCGGAGTTTGCCGCCCTTGGCCGGACCCCGTTGGCTGTCAGCTCCTTTCTGCTCGGCCGTGAGGAACGCCAAGACTCATACGTTTTCTCGCTGGCATTCCGGGCGGAGGAACTGAAGTTCCTGCCACATTCCCCAACTGCCACGGCTGTCCCGCCACCCCCGCCGACGGTCAAACCATCGGGATTTACCCTCCCGCAATCGGCACCGACCGCCGAACAATCGCCCCTTACCGCCGAGCAATGGAGACTGACCGCCAAACAATCGTCGCCGACAGGACAACAATGACCACCGACAGCTCAGCAATCGCCCCTTGCAGTCAAACAATTGAGACTGACAGGTCAGCAATTGAGACTGACCGCCAAACAGTCGCCGCCGGCAGGACAACAATGATCACCGACAGCTCAGCAATCGCCGTGAAAACCCAATCGGACTCATTGTAACCCGGGTCTTTCTCCCTACGTCCTCTTTCCCGCTCGCCATCGGGCGGACGGGCTTTTGCCATGGCGGCATGTCTTTGCCGCGACTTGCCGTTCTCGATCTGGGCAGCAACACCATCAAAATCCTGGTGGTGGACGCCGGGCCGCCGCTGACCGCCGTGGGGGAGAAAACCATTGAGGCCGGGCTGGCCAAAGGCATGTCGCGAAATCCGCCGACGCTGACAAGCGAGGGGATGGGGCGCGCGCTGGACGCCGTGGTCAAACTGGTCGGCTGGGCCGGGATGCGGGGGACCAATGTGTTTCTGCTGACGGCCACGGCGGCGGTGCGGGACGCGGTCAACGGCCCTGAGTTTGCCGAAAAGGTGAAAAAAGCCTGCGGGCATCCGCTCCGCATCCTCACCGGCGAGGAGGAGGCCCGGGGGATCGCCCTGGGAGTGCAGCAGGACCCGGCGCTCGGCGGTGCGCGCGACTTTTACCTGACCGACCTCGGCGGCGGCAGCATGGAGTTTGTGGATTTCCATGACGGGCGCATCGCCCAGGCCGTGAGCCTGCCCATCGGGTCGGTCCGCATGGCCGAGCAGTATCTGGGCAACCTGAAGGACCCCGTGCCGGAGGCCGCCTGGCGGCTGGTGGCGGACCACACCCGGAAAGCCTTGGCCGAGAATGGTTTCCGATTCGACCGGAAGCAGCCCCTCGTCTGCACCGGCGGGGCCGCCAACCATGCGCGCGGGGCCAGGGAACTGCTGTTGCCCAAGGGGCCGGGAGGCGTCACCGCCGCCCATTTGCGGGCCCTCCTGGAGCGGCTGGCCCCTCTCCCGGCGCGGCAGCGGGAGGCCCTCCTGCCCGGGCTTTCGGCCAACCGGGCCGAGCTGCTGCCGGCGGCGGCGGCCACGCTGCTGGCCGTGATGGAGACGGCGGGTCTGCCGGAGTATGTGACCTCCTACCACAACCTGCGCTGGGGGGTGGCCGCCGAGTGGTTTGCGGCCCGCCGGTGAGTCGTCTGCGGCTGAGGAGCTGGAGTTCCCACCACGTTCTACCGGGTCACCAGGAGGCGCAGGTAGAGGCCCGGATTGGGGGGCGGGAGCGGAATCGTGACGGGGTTGCCGTCGCCGGTCACCGGAGGCCCGGGCAGATCGGTCCAGATTGCGTCGGTGCCGGGGAAGGGCGATGTCTGGATCTGGTAAAGGACGCCCACTTTGGTGGCGAAGGTGGCCTGGAAGGTGGTGGCCCCTCCCGGTTGGAAACTGGGCTGAAGCGCATCCGAGCGGTCCAGCGGGTTGGTGCGGGCGATGAGTTCCAGGAGGTTGGAGACGCCGTCGCCGTCGTCGTCGGCGTCAGGCAGAGGATCGAGACTGCCGAAATGGGCCGTTTCCCAGGCATCGTCGAGCCCGTCGTGGTCGGTATCGGCCTGGACAGTGATGGTGACGGTGGCGGGGTCGGATGGCGTGGCCGGGGTCGGCCCCTCCGCCGTGGCGGGCGCTGGCAGGGTTTCCACCGCAAGGTAGGTGAAGGAGGTGGTCCCGGAGAAACCGGCGGCCGGGGTGAAGGTGAAGGAGCCGTCGCTGTTGACGGAGACTGTCCCTTCGGCGGCTGGCGGGGTGGTGGCGAGGGCGGCGGTGAGGGTTCCGCCCTGGGCGGGGCTGTCGTTGAGGAGGAGGCCGAACGTGGTGGAAACCGTGGTGGCGGCGTCCTGGGTGGTGGCGTAGGAATCGGCCCGGGCCATGGGCTTGGGAATCACATGAGTGACGGTGATCGAGACAGTGGCGGGAGCGGAGGAAAGTTCGCCGTCGGAGACGGTGTAGGTGAAGGAGGTGGCGCCGGAGAAGTTGAGGGCCGGGGTGAAGGTGAAGGAGCCGTTGGCGTTGAGCGTGACGGAACCTTCGAGGGCGGGTGGCGGTGTGGCGAGGGAGGCGGTGAGAGGTGAGGTTTCGGGGTCGGAATCGTTGGCGAGGAGCCCGGTGAGGGTGGGGACGTTCAGAACCGTATCTTCCTCCGTGACATAAACATCGGCGAGAGCGACCGGGGCGTCGTTGACGGGATTGACGGTGAGGGAAACAGTGGCGGGGGCGGAGGTAAGTTCGCCGTCCGAGACGGTGTAGGTGAAGGAGGTGGTGCCGTGAAAGTTGAGTGCGGGGGTGAAGGTGAAACTGCCGTTGGTGTTCACGACCACCGAACCTTCGAGGGCGGGCGGGGGAGTGGCGAGGGTGGCGGTGAGAGGTGAGATTTCGGGGTCGGAGTCGTTGGCGAGCAGGCCGGTGAGGGCGGGGACGTTCAGAACCGTATCTTCCTCCGTGGCATAGGCATCGGCGACGGCGGCCGGGGTGTCGTTGACGGGTGTTACGGTGAGGGAAACCGTGGCGGGAGTGGAGGAAAGTTCGCCGTCGGAGACGGTGTAGGTGAAGGAGGTGGCGCCGGAGAAGTTGAGGGCCGGGGTGAAGGTGAAG
>JANOBW010000459.1:0-13170 GCA_031411855.1 Opitutia bacterium | reverse complement strand
AACCTCAAGGGCTTCGATGTGAAACTCGCCCGGGCGAGATTGAACGTCCTCTGCGGCGTTTCCGGAGCCGGCAAAAGCACGTTCATCCACGACCTCCTCAAACCAGCCGCCCAGGTCGCCATCGAAACGGAGTCGAGCCGGCTCGGTCCGCGCGAGCTGTTGAAGCATCCCCGCGCCGCCCACCTGCGGCCTTCGGGCTCGCCTTTCAAATCCCTCCGCAACGCTCATTTCTTCCGCACCGTCGTCGAGATAGACCAGTCGCCCATCGGCAAGACGCCCCGTTCCACGCCAGCGACTTACACGGGAATCTTCGACCTCATCCGCGACTGTTTCGGCATGCTCCCGGAAGCCAAACGGCGCGGACTCGACGCCTCCAGTTTCTCCTTCAACACCAAGGGTGGACGCTGCGAAACCTGCGGCGGCGCGGGTGAGATCAAACACGAGATGGGTTTCATGGCCGACGCCCGCACCACCTGCGAAGTCTGCCACGGCAAACGCTACGGAGTCGAACTGGCCGACATCCGCTGGCGCGGCAAAAACATCGCCGACGTGCTCGCCATGAGCTTCGAGGAGGCCGCCGCGTTCTTTGATTTCCACGACCGCCTCAAGTCCCTCTGCGGCCTCATGGTGGAAACCGGCCTCGGCTACCTCACCCTCGGCCAGCCCTCCCCCACCCTCAGCGGCGGCGAGGCCCAGCGCCTCCAACTCGTGACGGAACTGGCCAAGGGCCTGCCCAGTTGGAAGGACAAGACCCGCGCCCGGGTTTTTGAAAACCTCTACCTGCTGGAGGAGCCCACCATCGGCCTGCATCCTTCTGACTGCGAACGGCTTCTGAACCTCCTTCACCGCCTGGTGGACCAGGGCCACACGGTGGTCGTGATCGAGCACAACTTCGATGTCATCGCCGAGGCCGACTGGCTCATAGAACTCGGGCCCGAAGGCGGCGAAAAAGGCGGCCGGTTGCTCCACCAAGGCAGCGTCGCCGAACTCCTCAAGATCAAGGAAAGCCCCACGGCGCCCTTCCTGAAACGTTTCCTCACCCACGCCCGGTGACCAGAATTCGTTTCAGGGAAACCACCACGCCGCCCTCCTCGGCCCCGCGGCAAAGCCTCCGGTGAAACCAAAAACGCAAGGGACTTGGAGGGCGGGTTGCCATTGCGAAATCGGCCGGTCATGATGCGAGGAAATGGCCCGTTTTCTCCCAGGAATTAATGGTTTCCGATTGTCGGTTACCGCAAATCCGCAGGATCATTTCATTTATGCTCAAACCCCAACGGATTCTGGTCTCCCTTTTCCATGATGTGGGCTGGGGCAGGGACTTCGTTCGCGGCCTCGGCGAGACGGGGCGCCAGGCCTCACCGCCCTGGCTGTTGCAACTGCGTTCGCCCGTGGAGTCGCTGGCGGGAGTGTGGCAGGAGCGGGAGTGGGACGGGGCCGTGATCCAAGTCATTGATGAGGCGGGAGAACACGCCTGCCGGACGGCGCCGTGCCCGGTGGTGCTGGTTGACCCCAGGCCCGACCTTCTGCCCGAGCTGCCCCGGCTCAACTTCAACCACGAGACAGTGGGAACCCTGGCCTCCAGCCATCTGCGCGAGACCGGACGCAAGCACTTCGCCTTTGTGGGGTTTGACGGGGCCAAGATATCCGAACGCCGGGAGGCCGCCTTTCTCGAGCACATGCGCCAGGCGGGGTGGAAACCCGACGTGTTGCGAGTGCCTGTCGCCCTGCGGCGGCCCCGCTCCAGGCTCGCGTTGGAAAGCCTGCCGGACATCCGCCGCTTCGTCCTGTCCCTGCCCCATCCCCTGGCTGTTTTCACGGGCAACGACGAGGTGGCCCGGGCGCTTCTGGAAGAGTGCATCGCGGTGGGGCTGAAAGTCCCCGAGGACGTCGCCATCCTGGGGGCGGACGACGACGACCTTCTCTGCCTCACCTGTTCCCCCAGCCTTTCCAGTGTGCGCCTTCCCTTTGAACAGGCGGGCCGGGAGGGGGCCGGGCTCCTGCTGGAGCTCATGTCGGGCCGGAAGGTGGAAAACACGGTCCGTGAAATCGGGCCCTCCGGGGTGGAGACCCGCGAGTCGAGCCGGGTGGTGCCGGGGGAGAACCGCCTGGTGGAGGCGGCGATGCGCTCCCTCCACCAGCGCTATTCGGAAAACATCGGGATGGAGGATATTGCCAAGGAGGCGGGAGTGTCCCTCTCCACCTTGGAGCGCCACTTCAAAAACTGCCTTGGCCGGACTCCCCTGGAGGAGTTGCGCCGCCTGCGGGTGCAGCGGGCCAAGGCCATGCTCGAGGAGACCACGATACCGGCGGGGCAGATCGCCCGGGCCTGCGGCTTTGGCAGCGCCATCCGCTTCAGCATCGTCTTCCGCGAGATGGCGGGCTGCTCACCGCTGGCCTTCCGGCGGGCGAGCCGGGAGCGGCGCAGATGACCGGCGGCGCGGAAGACGGAGGCCGGCCCCGGAGGCCACGCCTCCCGTGTCGTCCAACTCACTGTATGCCATTGAGATGAGATCGTGGCTGACGGCCACCGTGGTGCGGCTGACGGTGCGCGCGTCCTCCCGGCCCATCAGCACGGAGACGGCGGGATCGGAGTCTTCACGCCAGGCGTGGAAGCGGTCGCCCCGCCCGGGCTGCGGGCCCAGCTCGTTCCAGCGTTTCCGGCGGATACCGGCCACATGTTCGGACCGGAAGGAGGAGGTGGTCAGCAGGTGGGAGGACACCTCAAGCCCGCCCAGTTTCTCCCCGTCCCAGACGGCGGCGCGGGCCAGTCCGTCTCCCTCCACGGCCAGGAGTTGGAAAGGCCGGTGGGGAAGTTTCCCCCGGGAGTGGAGACGCTGGAACACCTCGGCGCAGCCTGAGGAGTCGGCCAGGTCCAGAACCAGAAGCCCCCGGGAAGGCGGGGGAGCCCCGCAGCCGACCGCGGGCGGATCGGCCGCGTAGTGGTTGAGCAGGCAGATCGTGAGTCCGAAATCATTGGCAGCCAACCACGTGCCGCCACCCAGCGGGTCGGTCGGGGCCAGGAAGCGGACACCGCCCCGGAGATGGAGAAGCGGGGGCCGCGCCACGGGCCGGGAGCGTTGCTCATCACGGTTGAACCGGAGGACCAGACCCGCCGCTTCAGTTTCCCAGGAGACGGTGCACATCGGAGGAATCAGGAGGCGGCGGCGGCCAGGTTTTGCCGGTGGCGCAGCGTCGAGGGGGCGATGCCAAAGGTGGCGGGAGGATGGATGCCCTGGAGCCGGCAGCAGACGCCGATGAGGGCGAAGTGGTGGATGGTGTGGCTGAGAAGGAACTCCAGCTCCCGGCTGGCCGAGGAGTCCCCCCAGGCCTCGGCACCCGAGGCCGAGCAACCTTCGAGCCTGACCCGGAGGGGAAGGTCCGAAGGCGTGTCCAGAAGCCGGGTGAGATTCGAGAGGTGGGCGGAAACGCGGGTGAGGGCGTAGGAGCGGTCCGTCTCAAGGCGCGGGTCGCGTTGGCGCGATTCGTAGTCAACGGCGCCGCCGAGGCCTTGGAAAAAACTTTCGTAGTGGTCGAGCACGTGGCGGAGATGGGCTCCGACCGAGGCGTCGTAGCAGGCGGGAACGGGATGGCGGAACATCTGGTCCTCAATGACTTCCAGAAGCGATTGGGCCTGGCGGAGGGCCGTGTTGTTGTCGTGGATGAGTTGTCGCATGGCGGTGGGGAAAGAGGGGGCGGGAGCGGACGCAGGGGGACCTGGCCCCGGGCGGAAGGGATGGAAAAAGTCCGGGAGTCGCGCCTGGCTCAGGTCCGGCTCAGGCGGGCGCACAGCCGCTCGCCCAGGATCTGGCGGAGACCGGCCTTGTCGGCCACATCCCACCGTTGCCCCGAGTCGTCGAGCAGATGGGCGGTGTGGCCGGTCTCGCTCATGCCTTCGCGGAGGTTGGCCACGATGAACTCGGCCCTGGAAAAGGCGCGGCTTTTTTCGGCCACCTCCAGCAGGCGCTCGGTGGTGATGCCGGTTTCGAGCTTGAACTTGACCAGGATGGCCCGGGGGGCGCGGGCGCGGAGGATGTCCACCAGCTTTTCCGTCGGGCGGAGGGTGATGGTGAGCTCGCCCAGGCCGGAGGGTATCTTGCCCTCGGCCGGCACCGGTTGGTAGTCGGCCACGGCGGCGGAGTGGACGATGGCGTCGAAACCGGAGAGTTCAGCCTCCTTCGCCAGGGTGGCGAGGTCGCCGTAAGTCTTGAAATCAATGATTTTCAGGTTCTTGCGATCAGCTTCCGAGGGCAGGCAGCGGCCCGGGCCATACCAGAGGGTGACCTCGGCCCCGAGGCTGCGGAGGTGGCGGGCGAGGACGAGCCCGGTCTCGCCGGTGAAGGTCGTGGTGATGACCCGGACACGGTCCACCGGAACCCAGGTGGGGCCGGCGGTGACAAGGATGCGGCGGCGTGAAAGCATGTAAGTGGGGTGGTTGGTTCCTAAAACATGGAGAGCTTGGAGCCGATGGCGCGGCAGGTCGAACTCGGAACGCGGGGCGGGGAGGTTTGCTGACTTGGTTCTCATGGGGAGAGTCGGGCGAGGCTATTGATGGCAAGGGTAAGTCCGGATTTCAGGGTAGCTCCGGACTGAGTTTCCTTCGGGTTCTCAATTTTTGACCAACCTCGCCCCCACCAGCGGCAGGTGCCGGCGGAAATGGAAGAGGACAAAGGCGGCGCACAGGGCGGTGACGACCGCCAGCGCGAAAAGGGTGCCGCCGTCGTCCTGAACGGAGATGCCGAGGACGGTGAGATGGGACATGATCGCCCCGCCCATGACGCCGAGGGTGAGGGCCGCGCCGCAGGCGGTGAGGGTCGGGACTGGGCAAAGGAGCAGGAGGGCGGCGATGAGTTCGGCCACCCCCGAGCCGATGCGGCCGGGGGCGCCGAGACCGACCTTTTCAAAGATGTAAACCGACTCGGGGGCGGCGGAAAACTTGAACCAGAGGGTTTGAAGGAGGATGCCGGCGGCGAGAAGACGGGCGATCCAGAGCAGGGTTTTCATGGGCGGATGCAAAAGGCAGAATTAAAGATTAAAGATTCAAAATGGGAGAGGCGGCAAAGCATGGATGGGATACAAGGCAGGTTGCTGATCTTAAGGAGTTTATTTGACGACGGGCGGGGCCGGGGCGGGTTTGGCGGGGTCGAGCCCGATGAGTTTGGGCCAGTTGGCGTCGGCCTTGGCGATGTAGGGAGCTCTATCCTTTTCCCACTTGGCCTGGATGTCCTTGTCGTAGTTGAGGTAGAGTTTGCCCTCCACGACGCTCCAGGCCTTGGGATCAATGTTGGCCGTGTTGTTCTGGCTGACGGCGTAGGCGCAGTAGCCGCCATACTGGGGGGCAAACTTCACGGGATCGGCCTTGAACTGGTCGCGGTGGGCGGAAGAGGCGAAGCGCCAGACGGCCCCGTTCCACTCGGCGGCGAATTCCTTGGAGCCTTCGACGGGTTTTTTGTCGGTGAAATAGGCGACGGTGTCGTAGCCCTGGACGGCGAGATTGCCGAAGTAGGTGGTGTTGACGGGCTTCTCGGCGGCGGCGCAGTTTGCGGAGGCGAGAAGAAGTCCGGCGGCGAAGATGGCCAGGATGGGTGTGGCATTCATAAATGATGAGGTGTGAAATTGCGTGCGAGAGGTTGGTCGGTGTTGATGTGAGTCCCTTGCAAAAAAACTTTGCGGAAAGATACTCCCTGACACGAACTGTCCAAACCTTGCCATGACCAACGCAGCCGCCCCCACCTCGGAACCCGCCGGAGACCCCGCCGCCTGGGTGGATGAACACGGGGACCATCTGCTGCGTTTCGCGCTGGTCCGGGTCAGGCTCCGCTCCGTGGCGGAAGATCTTGTGCAAGAGACGTTTCTGGCGGCCCTGAAGGCGCGGGCCAACTTCCGGGGCGGCTCCTCGGTGCGGACGTGGCTGACCGGCATCCTGAAGTTCAAGATCATTGACCATTTCCGGGTCCGGCACCGCGAGACGCCCTTTTCCCAGTTTGATTTCGGGGGGGATGACGGTGAGGCCGGTTTTGACGAGACACGGCATTGGAAGGCCTCGGCCGCGCCGCAGGAGTGGGAGCCGGACCGGGCCTCATCCTCGGACCGGGCGGGTTTCCTCCGGGCCTATCTGGAATGCAGCGGAAAACTGCCCCCGCAGATGGCCCGCGTTTTCACCCTCCGCGAGCTGGACGGGATGCCCACCGAGGAAGTTTGCAAGATCGCCGGCCTGACCCCGACCAACCTTTTCACCATCATGCACCGGGCCAGACTGGCCCTCCGCCGTTGCCTGGAGGAAAGCTGGTTCACCCGCCACGACGCCCGGAACTGAGATCATGCAGGATACCGACCCACCAAAGAAGCTGCCCCAGGGCTGGATGATCTCCTGCCCCGAGGCCACGCGCCTTTCGTCGGAGCGCCTGGACCGCAGACTCGGAGGCTGGGAGCTGGCCCGGCACCGTTTCCATCTCCTGATCTGCGTGATGTGCCGCCGCTACGCCCGGCAGATGGGCAGCCTGCGGAAACTCCTCCACCACCACGGGGACAGGACTGACGGCCTCCCTGAAGTTGTTCTTTCCGAAGAGTTTAAGAAAAAACTCCGGGACCGGATGAGGGATTAGCCGGCCCCCGCCGCCATACCTCAGCGCTGGATCTCGTAGCTGAAGGAAACAGGCAGCGAGACGCGGACGAAACGGTCTGAGGCGGCCTGCACGGAAAGCGCTTTGTCGAGGCCGGTGACGGTGATCCTTGTCTTTTCCCCGAGCTGGCGGAGGTCCTTGTCGAGCGCGTTGGAGACCTGTTTGACGAGGGCGGCGCGGTGCTGTTCGGGATCGGCGAGGCCGAAGGTCCAGGTGGTGGTGTCGGCCTGGAGTGAGTCCGCGAGTTTCAAGGCCACGACCCTGGCTTTCAGTTCCACGGCCAGCGCCTGCGGATTCTGTCCGGCCGCCAGCGGGGCGATGATGACAAAGTTTCCCGTGGCGCCGGTGGCGCGGTCGCTGCCCCCGTTGCCTCCAAAGATGCTCGAAACGGACCCCTTGGCCCGGGCCCCCAGGGCCGGGGACAGGCTGACGGGGCCGGAGGACTCAATCCGGGGCGGCGGAGGCGCATCCTTCTTTTCCGCGTCCCCGGCCTCCACCCTGACCGGTCCGGCCAGCTCGCGCCGGACGGCGTCCGCCAGGGAGTCCACCGCCGCAAGCGCCTTGATCTCATCGGCTTCCGTCGCCTGGAGTCGCAAGCCGACCCGGACCTGGTTGGCGGGGACGTTCACCACGAAACGGGGCGCGTCACCATGGGGATCTCCATTGAAACTGTCGTAGGAGCTGACGCTGAGGGAACCGGAGCCGGCCAGGACCGGGCAGGTGAGAAGGAGGAGGAAAAGGGGGTGGCGCATGGTGGAAAACAGTGGGATGGCAAGGTGGCGGGAAGTTTCAGGGGAGCAAACCATGACGGCGGAGGAGTTCCCCCACGCGTTCCACCGGCAGGCCCATGATGTTGCTGAAGGAACCTTCGAAACGGTCCACGATGAGCCCGTGGTGGTCCTGGACACCGTAGGCACCGGCCTTGTCGAGCACGTTGACCAGGCCGAGGTAGCGGCTGATGACGTCCTCAGGCAGGGTTTTGAACACGACGGAGCTGCGTTCCACCAGAAGCTCCTCCACCCCGTTTCCGGGCCAGAACAGGCCCACGCCGGTGAACACCTCGTGGGGGCGGCCCGAGAGCATCCGCAGCATGCGGCGGGCGTCGGCCAGGTCGGCGGGCTTGTTGAGCACATGACCGTCCACCGAGACGGTGGTGTCGGCCGAAAGCACGGGATGGGCGGGAAAGCGGGCCGAGACGGCGCGGCCCTTGATCGCGGCATTATGCAGGACCAGTTCGGAGGGATCGGCGTCGGTCGCCTCCCACTCGGTCACGCCCTCGGGCGCCTCAATGCGGAAGGAAAGGCCGAGGCCGCCGAGGAGTTCGCGGCGGCGGGGGCTGGTGGAGGCGAGGACAAGTTCCATTCCGGCATCTGGAAGGGAGCTTTTGGCAGGCTCAAGCACGAACCTCGAAACGCAGGCTTGACGCCCCCCGGCCCCGGGCATGGAAACCTTTTACGCTCCCACCTCAAAACCAACCCATGCCCACCCCGCCCGCCCCGTCCTCCCCCGCAGAAAGGCATGAATTGACGCCCGCGAGGGAGACCCAGCTGAGGGGCAGGCTGCTCAAGGCCCAGTTTGACCTCAACCGGCAGCCGCGTTTTCCGGTCATCGTCCTGCTCTCGGGCGACGACCGCTCCGGCATCAACGCCGCGCTCAACTTCCTGCACGAGTGGCTCGACGCGCGTTACCTGGAGCTCTTTTCCTTTGGCCCGGAAACCCCCGAGGAGAGCGGGCGCCCCCCGATGTGGCGTTACTGGAACAACCTGCCGCACCGGGGCCGCATCGGTGTCTATTACCACGCCTACGGGCTCAACTCCGTGGTGGAACGGCTGGCGGGCGGGCTCGGGGACAAGGCCTGGCGCGAGCGCCTGGAGGAAATCCGCTCCTTCGAGCGGCAGCTGACGGACGACGGCGCCCTGATCCTGAAGTTCTGGCTGCCCTCCGCCTCCCGCTCCCGCAAAAAGGCCGTTCCCCGCAAGTCCATCCGCCTCAGCGAGCTATGGACCCTGCCGGCCGAGGCCAGCGGCAAGACCAAGGTCGAGCGGGACCGCTACGAGAAGGTGACCCGGCAGCTGCTGACGGAAACCTCGACCACGGCCTCGTCCTGGAAGGTGATGGACGAGGGGGGCACGGAGGAGCGCTGCCTGGCCATCGCCACCGCCCTGGGCGACTCCCTGACCGCCCACATCAAGGCCTGGCGCGACCCGGTCCGCGGCACCCCGCCCCGGGTCGTCTGTTTCCCGGGCGAGGCGGCCCTGCCCGACCTCCTGGGCGCCCTTCCGGCCAAACACGCCGCAGCCGACCCCGAGGCCGCGCTGGACCGCCTCCAGGCCCGCCTGCAGCTCGTCTCGGAGCGCGCCTATGAGCGCAAACTCAACAGCATCATTGTCTTCGAAGGGCCGGATGCGGCCGGCAAGGGCGGGGTGATCCGCCGCATGACCTGCGCGATGGACGCGCTCCACTACCGCGTCCACCCCATCGCCAAACCCAGCCCGGAGGAGAACCAGTTCCACTACCTGTGGCGTTTCTGGAACAAGCTGCCCCGGCCGGGCCACATGGCGATCTTTGACCGCAGCTGGTATGGGCGGGTCCTGGTGGAGCGGGTCGAGGGCTTTGCGACCAAGGCGGAGTGGAGCCGGGCCTACGACGAGATCAACGACTTTGAGCGCCAGATCACCCGGAGCGGCACCGTCCTGCTCAAGTTCTTCCTGCACATAGACTTTGACGAACAGCTCGCCCGCTTCGAACGCCGCCTGGGCAATCCCCTCAAGAAACACAAGATCACCGAGGAGGACTTCCGCAACCGCGACAAATGGCGGCCCCACTGCCAGGCCGCCAACGTGGCCTTCACCCGGACCTCCCCGCCGGGCGCACCCTGGCACCTCATCCCGGCCAACAGCAAAAAAGTGGCCCGGCTCATGGTCATGGAAAAGGTGCTGGCCGCCCTCGAAGCCCGGCTCTGAGCCGGAGCCTCCCCCTTATGCCACCCCGTATCCTCCTTCACGCCAGCCGTTTGCTGCTGGCCCTGACCCTCTGCCCCCTGGCCGGTCTGGCCGCCCCGGCCGAAACCAAACTGAAACTCTGGTCCAACCACGCGCCCGTGGGTGAAGGCAGGTTTGAGGAGGCCGACGCCACCGTCACCTTCCACCCCGCGCCCCAGCCCAACGGGGCCGCCGTGGTCATCTGCCCGGGAGGCGGATACGGCGGCCTGGTCACGGGCGGCGAGGGCCATGGCATCGCCGCCTGGCTGAACGGCCACGGCGTGGCCGGGATCGTCCTCGAATACCGCCTGCCCAAGGGCCGGCCCTTCGTGCCCCTGCTCGACGCCCAGCGGACCATCCGCCTCGTCCGTTCCCGGGCGGCGGAGTGGGGCCTTGACCCCGCCAAGGTCGGCATCGCGGGCTTTTCCGCCGGGGGGCACCTGGCCTCGACGGCGGGGACGCATTTCGACAGCGGCGAACCTTCGGCGGAGGATCCGGTGGAGCGCCAGGGCTGCCGGCCCGATTTCATGATCCTGGTCTATCCGGTCATCACCATGTCACCGGACGGGCATACGGGCAGCACCCGCAACCTGCTGGGGGACAAACCGACTCCGGAACTTCTGAAGCTGTTTTCCAACCAGTTGCAGGTCAGCGAGAAAACACCGCCGGCCTTCCTGGCCCACGCGGAGGATGACAAGCTGGTGCCGCTCTCGAACAGCCGGAGTTTCCACGAGGCCCTCCTGGCCCGCAAGGTGGTCTCAAAACTGGTCGTCCTTCCTTCCGGGGGGCACGGCCTCAACGGGTATAAGGGCCCGATGTGGGACCGCTGGCAGGCGGAGTCGCTGGAATGGCTGGCGGAACTGAAGTTTGTCCCGGCGAAACCATAGGTTCTCAGCGTCCGTTGCCGGAGCTGAAGTTGGTCCCGGCGGGGAAACGGGTCTTGATGCTGCCGTCGGAAAACTCTTTCGCGGGGCCGGGGAGGCAGCCCATCCAACTGACGTCGGCAAGATTGGCGGCAGGCACCGCCTCGGCGTGGGGCCGACGCTCGGCGCGAAGTGTTTCGGCCCGGGGGAAGGGCGGGCGGGTGAATTTCAGCGAAGTGGTGAAGCACATGACGCAAATCTACCAGAAAACGGCCCGGTGCGGAATACCACTAAAGTGTTAGACCATTCCAGCTTAGCTTTTGGACTTTAACGGCAGGATCATTCGGTTCTGCCGCCCCTCCGGAGCGGTGGTGGTGGGTGTCATTTCCGGGGTGACGGCTCAGTTTGCAAGGGCTTGCGGAACAGGAAGATGTGTCACCCCTTCAGGGCTCTCTTTCATAGATCCCGTTTCCCAGGGCGTTTCCCAGGGCTGTCGTATGTCGCCCCTTTGGGGCTCAAGGCAAGCTTAGGCAGCGTTAGTCACAGATCGAATTCGGTCAACTCTGCGATCTTGATGAGGCTTTTGAGAAGGCCTATTTTCAGGGGTTGGTTTCCGTGAACGGGCACCACCAAACGTTCCCGGTGACCTAACTTGGTGAAGATGTGATGGCTTCCGTTAATCCGGGCCAATTCCCAACCATGGCGAGCCAGCAGACGGCAAAGCTCCTTACCCGAAATCTGTTTCATTCCCTAAACCTTTGAAGATAAAGAATTTGAAAAGCCTTCAAACCCCGATCATGACCACCTGGTCGCCAGGCTGGTTTTCATGCGAATCCTCGTCAGCGAGGAGCCAACCTTCAATGGCTTCACGCAGATTGGAGTTCAATTCTTCCAGTGTTTCCCCTTGGGTAACACAACCGGGGAGAGAGGGCACCTCAGCCCAGAAACCACCTTCGGGAGCTTTGTGGATGACTGCCTTGAGATTCATGGGAAGTGATTGCGGAGTTTTCGGAAGGCTGTGGGGAGCGGAAAATGAGACAAGAAAAAATCCAAAAAGCAACTTGAGTCAGTGGCCTCGTTTCGTCTCAGAACAGACCCGCACATGGCGTGTGCGGACTACTGTGCGAGGCATGAAGGCCGAGGGGCCTTCTTCCGTTGGAGGTGCTGGGCTAAAGCCCGAGCGCTACTTTGTGAAGGTCCGGTCTTTCCAATAACCGGGAGCCCGATGACCGTGCATCACAGCATAAATCACAACCCTGTCTTTGTCCTTCTCCCAGCGACAGTAAATCACGTAAGGAAAACGGTTTAGGACAAAGCGCCGAACTTCGGGAGAATCCACCACCGGCCACCTTTCCGGTGCTTTTCGCACCGTGACAATCGCAGCCTCAACGGCTTCAACATAGGCACTCGCCACCTCGGGTGACGCCTCGCTGAGGTAGTGGGAGACCGCTTCGGCATATTCCGCAAGCGCCTCGGCATGAAAGCAATAGCCGACTATCAGAAATGGGTTACCGGGAATTGGGGATCAAGCGCCTGACTTTGGCCAAGGCCTCATCTCCTGGGACCAGAACATCACGGCCTGACTCCACCTCGGAAATGCGGCGGCGGACCTCACCCATCTGCGCCTCAAAGACTGGCGAGGAAGTGGGAGGGACCATGCGTTCCACAATCATGTCAGCAACTTCCACCTGCTCCTGTGGCGACAGGTGGGAGAACTCTTCCAAGAGGTTGGCTACAGCCCGAGTCATGGAAAAAGAGATGTCGGAATTTGGTTGGGGAGCAAGTCGTTTGGGGGCTCGCGGCGTCAGCCATACGTGAAATTTTCCGTTGAGAGGAACCCACATTCGAGACAAGTGGCATGGGAATACCGCGCTCCCGCAAAAAAGCCGCCCGGACTAACCTGGGCGGCTGAAGTTTTGCTGTTTGTTTGGCGAAGCCGTTTTCGACTCAGGGCAACTGGGTGGCGCCCATGAGGAAGCGGTCCACTTCGCGGGCTACGGCGCGGCCTTCGTTGATGGCCCAGACGACTAAGCTTTGGCCTCGGCGGGCGTCGCCGGCGGCGAAGACCTTGTCCACGCTGGTCTTGAACTTGCCGTATTCTGCCTTGGCGTTGCTGCGTTCGTCGGTGGCGACGTTGAGTTGCTTCAGGATGGCCTCTTCCGGGCCCATGAAGCCCATGGCGAGGAGGACGAGCTGGGCGGGGACGATACGTTCGGTGCCGGCCACATTGACGGGCTGGAAGCGGTTGTCCTTGTTTTGCCACTCAATGCCGGAGATGCGGATGCCGGAAACGGCTCCGTTTTCGCCGAGAAACTCCTGCGGGCTGACGAGGTATTGGCGGGGGTCGGCTCCGAAGCGGGCGGCGGCCTCTTCCTGGCCGTAGTCCATCTTGTAAACCTTGGGCCATTCGGGCCACGGGTTGTTGGCGGCGCGCTTTTCGGGCGGGCGAGGCATGATCTCAAGCTGGATGACGGTTTTGCAGCCGTGGCGGAGGGAGGTGCCGACGCAGTCGGTGCCGGTGTCGCCACCGCCGATGACGACGACATCCTTGCCGGCGGCGAGTTGGGCGAATTCGGCGGCCTTGCCTTCCTTGACGTCCCACAGGCCCTTGGTGTTCTGCGTGAGGAACTCCATGGCAAAGCGGACGCCGGAGAACTGGCGGCCGGGGATGGGGAGGTCGCGGGGCTTGGTCGCGCCGGTGGCGAT
>JANOBW010000458.1:0-16316 GCA_031411855.1 Opitutia bacterium | reverse complement strand
TTTTCCTCCAGTTTGGCGCGGAGTTCGAGAAAGCGGGTTTCCAGTTGCTCGGGCGTGGCATCGGGCGGGAGGTCGAGGAGCCGGGCGGCTTCGGCGGTGGTCATTTAGAAAGAGAGGCTTCGGATTGGAGAGGCGCGAGTCGCGGCATCAGGACTTACCTTGGTTGAAACGCTCAATCCAGGCGGCGAGCCAAGGCTGCTGCATTTTCTGGGCCTCAGCCACGCGGGGGCGAAGATTGGTGATTTGCTGGGCCATCTGGCGGAGGCGGGCTAGGCGTTGTTCGGCGGAGCGTTGCTGCTCGGCGGCGCGTTTGCGGAGATCCTCCGTCTCGCGTTGGCGGAGCTGCTGCGTCTTTTCGAGGGCGTTTTCCACCTGGGTCTGCACGGCTTTTTGGGCCTTTTGGAGGGCGGAGGAAAGGGCGGCCTGCTGGTCCCGAAACACATCCTGGAGCACGCGGCGCAGTTCGGTGGCCACACCATCGTGGAGTTTATCCACTTCCTTGGTAAGGGTGAGGCGCTCCTGTTTGCGAAAGCTCACATAGGTCCAAAGAAACCCGACGATCATCATGGGCAGCATGATGGATGCGATGAGGGTGCGGGCTCCGCCACCGGAACCCGGTGAACTGTCCCCCGTAAGTGCAGCGGCCCCACCGACGAGCGTTCCTACGATCATCAGACCCATGACCATCTGGCGGGCGCTGCCGAGACGGGCCATGAGGGTGGCGCGGGGCATTTCACCCCGGTAGCGGAGCTCCGGGCGGGAAGTGATGAGAGTGGCGGAAAGGGCGGTTTCGTCGGGTAGTTCCCAGGTGAGGCGGTGGCGCAGGCCGGTGGCTTTCTCCAAGGCGGCCTCGGCATCACGCACAGAACATTCGAAGCCTTCCCGGATCTGTCGCGCTTCAGTGGACAGGCGGGTTTGGCTGAGGGCGCTGACGAGGTCGCCGAGGCGACGGGCGGCGTCGTCGTCGAGGGAGAGTTTTACGGTGACCTCGCCTGGGGTTTGCGCAATGTCATCAACCGTGAGAGCCTGGGCGGCCTCGCGCAGGCGGCGGGTGGATTCGCCGTCGGAGGAAAGTGCCTGTTTGGCCTCGCGCTCGGCGGCTTTGAGGAGGGACTCGCATTCTTCGGTGAGGCGCGTGCGAATGGTTTCACTTGTTTTGCGAAGATCAGAAGTCGCGGAATCGGTCAGAAGGCCTTCGCGGGAAAGTTGCAGCCGATGGGTGAGGGAACGCTGGGCCTGGGCCAGTTCCTCGTCCATGAGCTGGAGGGTCGAGTCGAGTTGGCGTCCGAGCCTGACTTCGGTCAGGTAATGGCGGAGCTCGCTCTGAGTGGCCGTGAGGAGTGCAAGCCTTTGACGTAGAAGCTCGCTGCCGAGTTTGACCAAACCGAGACTGAGGGTGACGCGCCAGCCTTTGTGCCAAGGCTCGGTGGGGGTGGTTTTAGGGGAAGCCACATCCGTGGTAGCGTCCGGTGCGGGTGGGACCTGGACGAGTTGAAGACCGGTGACATGGTCCAGCACGAGCTGGATGGATTGGCGTTGCTCGGGGGTAACAGCATCGTCGGTGCATCCGGCGAGGAAGACCCAATCGGCTTGGTCGGCCAGGCTGGAAATAAGGGCTGGTTTGTGGTGGAGGGCGTCCAAGGTGTGAGGGACCAGAAGGCAGAGTCCGTCCAGATGTTGGGGAGCTTTGAGTTTCAGGCGGTAGTTTTCCGCTTCGCCGTTTCGGCGGTTTAAAGCTCCGCTTTTTTCGAGTGCTTCGAGGAAACTTTCGGCATCCCCGAACTCACGGGAACCAGCTCCGCTGTCTAGTTGGTAACCTCTTTCTTGCAGAATGACTTCAGTGAAACCAAGGCGAGAGGGCACCACCACTTTGCAGACTTTGTATTCCAGCCCGATGATTTCGGAAAGGAGCGCCTGCAAGGCTTCGGGCCGGGTGGCAAAGACGGCCACACGCAGGGCGGGAAGGGGATCGCCAGAAAGGGCTTTGAGCTGTTCGCCGAACGGAGTCTCAGCGCGGCCCGCCTCACATTCGTTGGCCACCCCGGAAGCGGTCTGGGCGGTTTCGTGGCGGAGACGCCTCAACTGACTTCGGTAATCCATGGGTGAAACGTTTTTTATCTCCGGTGTGAAAGTAGAAAGCAAGCTGCCTGCTTGGTTAGGTATCGGCAGGAGCAGGCTTGTATAGCCAAGAGCTTTGCTTATTCACCAAGCATCTATGTTCATCCGGCCTTGGCCTTGAGGATCTCGTAGAGGTCGGTGTGGTTGATGAGGATGTCAAGCAGGCTCAGGAGGGTCTTCTTGTTGTTGAGGGCCTGGGTGCTCATGGCGGTGTGGGCGTCGAAGCTGCCGATGATGGCATTCTGCAGTTCGGTGGGCAGGTCGGGTGATGCGGCAAACTGTTCCTTGGTGTTGTTGAGAGCCTGTTTCTTGAGGATGGCAGACTCCGCCAGTTTGCCCCGGAGGACCTCGTTCACATAAACGAGCTGGTCCTGCTGGGTGGTCTCGTTGCCGAAGAGTTCGTTGAGCTTTTCGATCAGCTCGGACATCCGCACTTTTGTTTTTTCATTCACCCCCCCGCTGCCGGTTTCGGTGAGAGGGTCAAGTTTCGGGGAGTCTCCCTGGCTGAGGGGCATCGGACGTTTGCCCTCGTTTTTGAGCCGGTGGTGGGTGAGCACGACCTTGGAGAGGTCGATGCCCTCACGCTCGCGGCCAAACTCGAGCAGGGGGAGAAGCCGCTTGAAGAAGATGGCGCGTTTTTCGATGTCGGTGTTCCCGTAGTCGAAGATCTGGGAAAGAAAGGTGTAAAGCCGGAGGTAGGCCCCGAGATCGCCCTTGAAAAGGATCAGAGCGTCGAGTTCGTCCTTGGCGGTCTGGGCGGCGGCTTCGTTGGCAGAATCCCGGGCGACGTGGTGGGCTTCCTGGGTTGTTTTGTAGCGGCGCACCAGACGGTCGGCCACGGGGAAGATGGCGGCGGCCAGCTCCTTCTGGTCGCGTCCCCTGAGCTCGGCCTCAACCACACGGTTTACTTCGTTATCGTCATAATGTCCGGAGGCATCAAGTTTGGCCCGGAGGTTGAAGACGAGGTTGGGGTCGGTGGTGGCGGAGAGTTCGGCCGTGGTATGGTAGGTCTTGAAGGCGGCGAGCACGTCCTTGGGCTCGTTGACGAAGTCGAGCACGTAGGTGGTGTCCTTGCCGGGATGGGCTCGGTTCAGGCGGGAGAGTGTCTGCACGGCCTGGATGCCGGCCAGGCGTTTGTCCACATACATGCCGCAGAGGAGGGGCTGGTCGAAGCCGGTCTGGAACTTGTTGGCCACCAGAAGGATGTGGTAGTCCTCACCCTTGAAGGCCTCCCGGATGTCGCGGCCCCGCAGGCCGGGGTTCAGCCGGGGCGTGTTTTCCGTGAAGGGTTCGGGGCCGTTGTCGGGGTCGTTTACCTCACCGGAGAAGGCCACGAGCGTCCCGAGTCGGTAGCCTTGGGCGCGGATGTATTTCTCAATCGCCAGCTGCCAGCGCACGGCCTCCAACCGGCTGCCGACGACAACCATGGCCTTGGCCTGGCCCTCCAGAAGCGGTGCCACATGGGCGCGGTAGTGCTCGACCACAAGCTGGACCTTCTGGGAAATGTTGTAGGGGTGGAGGCGCACCCAGCCCATGATGCCCTTCATGGCCGCGCTGCGCTCCACGGCCTTCTCGTCGTATTCCTGGCCATTGTGGGCCAGCCTGAAGGCGAGCTGGTAGGTGGTATAGTTGCGGAGCACGTCGAGGATGAACTTTTCCTCGATGGCCTGGCGCATGGAGTAAACGTGAAAGGCCGTGGGCAGGTTGCCCGGACCGGCGGGCTGGTTGGGGTCGGGCCTGGTGCCAAAGAGTTCCAGTGTCTTGGCTTTCGGGGTTGCGGTGAAGGCCACGTAGGTGATTCCGTTTTCACTGGCCCGGGCGGCCATTTGCGCGGCCAGGAGGTCTTCGGTGCTCACTTCCCCGCCGTCGTTCAGCTCGGCTATTTCCTCGGGGCTGAGGAGCTGCTTGAGTTTGGCGGCGGCTTCGCCCGTCTGCGAGCTGTGGGCCTCGTCCGCGATGACGGCGAAGCGTTTGCCTTCGGTGGCAGCAAGCTCGCGGACTTTTTCGAGCGCTTTGGGGAAGGTCTGGATGGTGCAGACGACGATCTTTTTGTCTCCGCTGAGCGCCTCGGCGAGCTCGGTGCTTTTGCTGCCTTCGCCACCCTTGATCGTGGCGACGACACCGGCCTGGCGTTGGAAGTCGAAGAGGGCGTCCTGGAGCTGGGCGTCAATCACGGTGCGGTCGGAAACGACGAGCACGGAGTCGAACATCTTCTCGTTCTTGGAGTTATGGAGTTCGGCCAGGAAGTGCGCCGTCCAGGCGATGGAGTTCGTTTTGCCCGAACCGGCCGAATGCTGGACGAGGTATTTCCCGCCGGGGCCGTTTTCCATCAGCGCGGCCTGGAGTTTGCGGGTCACGTCGAGCTGGTGGTAGCGGGGGAAGATGAGGCGGACTATTTCCTTCTTTTTGTCGCGCTGGGCGATGAGGTAGCGACCGAGGATTTCCAGCCAACTGTCCTTCGCCCAGATGTGCTCCCACAGGTAGGCGGTGAGGTGGCCCTGTGGGTTCGCCGGGTTGCCCGCCCCGCCGTCGTTGCCTTGGTTGAACGGGAGAAACACCGAGGCCTTGCCGTTGAGCCGTGTGGTCATGTGGACCTCGGTGTTGCTGACGGCGAAGTGGACCAGCGCCCCATTCGGAAAACTCAGGAGCGTTTCGGGTCCCTGGCCCTTGGGGTTGGGGTCGCGGTCGTGGCGGTATTGGTCAATGGCGTCGTTGACGCTCTGGGTGAAGTCCGTCTTGAGCTCGGCGGTGGCCACGGGCAGGCCGTTGAGGAAGAGCACGAGGTCGAGGCAGTTCTCGTTCTGCAGCGAATAGCGCACCTGCCGGACGACCCGCAGGCGGTTCGCGGCGTGGCGGGCGAGGATGTCGGGGTTGATGGCCAGGGCGGGTTTGAACTCCGCCATTTTGAGGGGCTGGCGCAGCCCCAGCAGCTCGATTCCGTGGCGGAGCACGTCGAGGGTGCCGCGCTGGTCGAGCTGGTCGCGGAGTCGGTCCAGGAGGGTATTGCGGGCCTTGTCCCCGTGGTTTTTGACCAAGGTGTCCCAGGCCTGCCGCTGCGTGCCCTGAACCCAGGCCACTACGTCCTCGGGAAACAGGGAGCGGGCACGGTCGTAGCGGGCCGCATCCTCCTCCTCATGCAGCCAGCCCCGTGACGCCAGATGGGCGCAGATGTCGTTTTCGAAGCTGATTTCCTTGTGGAGGGACATGGGGATGGCGGGGGCTCCGATCAATTCGGTGGCAGTAACGAAATGAGGCTGAGTTCTTCCAGGGCAAACCGGTTTGTAGGGGCGAGGCGTTTTGGGCGAACCTTTGGCCCGCATCGCCCCGCTGACCAGCCTTAGTTACGTTGGGCGAGATAGGACCCGATCAGCTTTTGCATCTTGGGGCTCATCGGCAATTTGCAGATCGGGCATTTTAACTTGGGCAACACGTAGGTGGGGTCTGTCCCTCAGTTTGTCCCAAGACTCGGCAAACTTCGGACAGATGTCGGGCATGAAGAAATCCAACGACGAGTGGTCAACTTGGAAACAATACCTTCGAAATTGCCCACATCATTTGAACATTGCTACAAACGATGTGTCGCATAAACTGAACAATTAAACCTCAATCCCAATTCAGATGCACAATAACCTTTGGCAGAAATCACGGCGCACTTGGCAATCTGATAAACCTCCTGTTCTTATATTTAATCGAAAAGGATATCAAAATATATTTCTATCAATTTTTATAATAGTTATTTTTGTATTATTTGCCCCCGGTGTAACACTACACGCAAATAATTTCTTATGGGTCGGAGGTTCTAATTCTTGGACCACCCAACTTTCTAATTGGCATGACCTAAGCCTTCAAGGCAATCAAATAGCCACGCATTTTCCAAGTTTAACAGATGATGTCGCCATAAACACAGGAGTAGTTAGTCTGGAATCAAATGGTTCAGCAAATACTCTCGTTGTAAAATCCACACTCTCAATCTTGGGTGGTGGCAATCTTACAAGCACTTCTACAGAGAGAATCGGTTCTTCTGGCTCTAGTTTAGGCAGTATTGTGCAAACTGGAGGAACAAACGCGCCCGCTTCGCTAAATATTTCAAATGGTTCTTATACACTCTCAGGTGGTGATCTTTCAACTAATCAGGTTACACTTTTTCCACCAACACAGTCAGGAGTCACTAACATTTCAAATTTTATACAAACAGGTGGAGTCCATACAACAGGATATCTTACGGTTTATGCTTCGGCCAACTATACAATGAGCGCCGGTATTTTAAATGTTAATAGTGGCCTCAGTTCCGGATATACACAAGTTTCTGGAAACTTTATTCAAAGTGGAGGCACCCATACGATCTCAGCTTGTCCATGCAATAGCCTTAGCTTTATGGTTGATTCTGGTGGGAGTTACTTACTCTCGGGTGGTTCATTAATTACGGATAGCGAATCAATCGGATGGTATTCCCGTAGTGGTATATTCACGCAGACCGGTGGCACCAATGCTACACAGATACTCGCTGTAGGTAGTAGCTTGAATACGATAGGAACCTATAATCTTAGTGACACAGGATCTCTCAATGTAACCGAAGTAGAATATGTTGGATTAAATGGAACTGGAATTTTTAACCAAAGTAGCGGTAGCCATGAAGTGTTAGACTTACGAATAGGATATTTTTCTGGTGGAGTTGGAACTTACACTCTTAGTGACACAGGATCTCTCATTGTAACAGGCAATGAATATATTGGTGGCTCCGGGTCTGGCGTTTTCACGCAAACTGGCGGAACCAATACCGTATCAAACGGCACAGTCTCTCTTGCTTCCATTGGAGGCAGCGGAACTTATAATCTGCAAGGAGGCTCTTTAAACACTAAAATGCTGGTTGTGAACAAGGGCGTGACATTCAATCTCGAGGGGGCCGCTCCATCCACCACTTTGTCAGCGCAAAGCCTTACTAATTCGGGGACGTTTTCCGTCAGAGGGAACAGTGTGGTGTCCTCAGGCAGTGTTCCGGCACATGCGGCGGCTTTCACTCAAACAGCCGCTGTTCCGGGGACAGAAGCGACTGGCGGGACTTTGACCATCCAGATTGACGGAAGTGGTGACGGGCAGTTTGGCCAACTCATTGTCGGTTCCGCTTCGCTGGCTGGGAAACTCATGGTGACACTCGGCGGAGCTGGGCCTCCGAAGAACAGTGATTCGTTTGTGATCCTGTCTGCCGGGTCGCGGACCGGCACCTTCAATAACGGACAGACCTATGTCGAAGCCAGAAACAGCACGGACAATAAGGTGGCGGGCATCTTTGACGTGAGCTATGCCAACAACTCCGTGACGCTTTCGCATTTCCGGCGGATTCATGTGCTGAGCTTTGGAGTCACGGATGTCTCAGACAAGAGCATCAACGGAAATGTGGCGGCGGAACGTGTGAGCAACGCGTTCAAAGGCCTCCCTGGTGTCATTAACAATGTTCTGGATAAGCGACTGGCCTTCAACTGGACCAGCAATGCGGCGAATGTCTGGGCGCTAAAGAATGACATTGCCAATATACCCGTGCAGGATGGCGATACGTTTGTCATGTTTGTGAATGCCCACGGTGGTTTTGACAAGACTAACTTTTCTGGCGCAGAGGGCCCTTTGATTCGTGAAGTCGGCCAAAATAAGGATACTAAGACACAGCGCTTCACACCAATTTTTATGACTCAAGCCACTCGCTCCAAGACTTTTCTGAGCCTTTCTGGTGCGTTGACCGACATATCTTTAGAAACCATATCAGCCGCCGATTTTTCCAATCTGTTTTCGGGGACGAAATGGGTTAATGTGAACAAATTGTTCGTGATGGACACATGCTATGCCAATGGCTTTTGGCAGGGCGCAGGCGGTATAAGCCACCTAGCGGGCCTTCCTCATAGCGCCATCATTGCGTCTTCACCCGAAAATCTAATGTCTTACGGCACTGAGTTGGATGGAGGTGATCTTGGAAATGCTTTCGCCAAAATCATCAAGGCGCAGGGCGTTGGGGTGTTGAGCGATTTTAGTCTGTTGAAAACAAAGGTATTCGAGCGGAAAGGCCTTGATGACTCATTCACCGCGAATGAGAACAGATATGTTGAGGGATGGAGTGGGGATGGCTACGGCGTGCCGTTGGGTGCCGAGCTGGTCAACACGGTTTCGGGTAATGCTTCGGCTGGATTTGTAACGGGATTTGTCAGCGGGCCGAATGTGAAACTGACCGCTTTGACTTTGAGTGTGGGCACTCTCATTCCAGCGTTCGCAGGAGACACCACGGCTTATAGCGCCAATGTCAGCGCGGCTACTTCAAGCCTTACGCTGACTTCTACCTTAGCGGATACAAACGCCACCCTGAAGGTGAATGGCACCGCCGTAAACTCGGGTGCTGCCAGTGGATCCATTCCTCTGGCCAATGGCACGAATGTGATCACTATCATCACCACTGGAGTGGATGGCAGCGCCACCAAGACCTATATGGTGACGGTTACACGCGGGGCGTTTCCGTCGATCGGGGTCCAGCAGCCAGTGGGGGTGAGTCTCGGCTCAGGTTCTACAAACATTAATTTCGGGGCACTGACCGCTGGTGCCACTTACAGCACCAGTTTTCTCATTAACAACACAGGAACGACAGCGCTAACTTTGGGGGCACTGACGATTGACGGTGCCAATAGCACTGATTTCACCGTGACCAGCAGCCCAGCATCTTCTGTTGCCGCAGGAGGGAGCAGCACCTTCACGGTCATGTTTGCACCAACCGCCGCTGGAGCACGTTCTGCCACGCTGCACATTCCCAGCAATGACACTCAGCAGACGCCCTTCAATATCGCCCTCACGGGGACGCTGATGACATCTAGCGAGTCTTGGCGCGCCAAGTATTTCGGAACGTCATCAAATAGCGGTGACGCGGCGGACGTGGCAACACCAAGCCATGATGGCATCCCCAATCTGCTCAAGTTTGCGACCAACGCTGATCCCACTCAGTCCGGTGTGATGCCGGGGACGGCTATCAAGGCTGGTGGTAACCTTGAGTTTACCTATCCTCGGTCAAAAGCTGCAATGAGTGAGGGGATTTTGTTTGCGGTGCAATGGAGCGATGATTTGACGGCTCTCAATTGGACCAGCACGGAAGTGAATGAAAGCGTCCTGAACGAAGACACTTTCGTGCAGCAGATCAAAGCCACTGTGCCGGCAGGAACGAACGGAAGAAGGTTCGTGAGGCTCAAGGTAACAAGGCCGTAGTTGATGCTTTGGCCATGTTTCCCCGGAAGTTTTTCGGGGTTCGTTTTGAATTGCAAACCGCTGGTCCCTAAAACTTTAGGTATTTGTAAAAAAAACGAAGTCCGGGACAAAATTCTTGGAAGCTTTCACGGGCGAAGGCTGGGGCCTTTCGCTGGGGCTTGCCCCTCGCCCCTCACTGGCGCTTCATCTCGTCGAGGGTGCGGCCTTGTTTGTCTTTCCAGTCTTTCCAGCCGTTGGTGGGTTTGCCGAGGAGGGCTACGGCGGCGGGGCTGGGAGTCTTGAACAGGTGGTCCTTCAGGAAGACCAGCTCGTCGCCTCGTTCCTCCAGCACGCCGGACTGGATCAGGTTGGGGCGGAGGGATTCGTAGCTGTGGCCGGAGAGGGAGCGGGCGGGGGCGCGTTTCCCGACCGAGCCTTTCAGCACGACAAAGCCCTCCTGGGTGTAGAGGCCCTGGCCCTTGACCCCGTCGGCGGTGCAGTAGAAGGTGTCGTCTGTAGAGGGGTTGGTTGTCCTTGCGACCAGCGGGTCAAAGAGCGGGTAGCCGAGGGTGGTGAGGAGGACGTGGCCGGTATCGAAGATTTCGCGGCAATCGGCCTCCAATGGTTCCGGGGTGTGGGGTTTGGTGCCGCCGGTGCCATTGTCGTCCTCGAAACGGCCCGCCTTGCGGCATTCCTGGAGGCTGTGCCATTCCAGAAAGAGCGCATGGGTCTGGGTGAGGCTGTTGGTGCGGGAGATGAGGACGAGGGCGCGTTCCCAAAACTCCTTGCCTTTGTGGTGGGTGGCGAGGCGGGCTCGAAGGTCCCCGGTTTGGCCGATGTAGACCTTTTTCAGGCCTTCTTCTTTCTCTGAGTCGCCGATCAGGAAGTAGAGGGCCACGTGGTCACTCTCGGGCATGGCGAGAAAGTCCGCCAGCAGGCTGCGGGGCACCTCGATGACCTGGACGATGCGGGTGGTGATTTCCGCGATGCGGATGCCGCGCGGGTCGCCGCCGGGGAGGAAGATTTGGATGGTTTGGGGGCGGGGCATGGGGCGGAGGGTGTCAGGAGGCGGAGTGTCGTTCCTGGAGCAGCTCGATGGCGCGTTGGGCCTGGGAACCGGTGGAGAGGGAGTGCATACGATTCATGCGGCCGGCCCATTTTGCAGGGCCTGAATGCGCCGTGCGATTGCCTGGCGAACCGCAAAACAAAAGGGATCCAAGGTCACCGTGGCTCCGGCATCCAGGTCCTGCTCCGCATGGCCCATTTCATCCGCAAGCCCCTGTAATTCTTCGAGGCTCAAAAATTCTTCACCGCTGGGATTCAAAGCCCCATAAACGGCATTCAATCGAAGGGCTCGCAGTTCGCGGTGATTGAGGTTGAGATTTGTGATGGTGTCCTTGGCAGCAGTATCTGTTTCGGATGAAGGATCGGCCCATACAGTGTGCTCCGAATCAATTTCAGGATTCGCAGTTTCACCCCTTATGACATAGCTGAACCTTGAGGTGCAATCGGCAAGCAAGGGAGAGACGAAGAGGTGGGCCTGCTGTGGGTTTGGCCAATCGTCCTTGCGGACAGCTCCATACTCGGTGGCCTGCCTCTGGTTGGGGGCGGGCCAGCAGGCGACCATGTTTTCGTAGTCGGTGTCCTCGTGTTGTCGGCAACGCGTTTGGGCCATGAGATGCTCGACATGAAAATCCGCCCGATTTGCCCTCGCGTCCCAAGCGATCCTTCTACCCGTGTAAGCGCAGATCCCGCCCTGCTCGTTGAAAAGACCACTTTCGACGCTGATGCGCACCACTCGATCCCTGCGCATCTCGTTATAGGTGAAAGGGTAACGGATAGGGTCGTTTTCATGGAATCGCAATGTCCTCCACTCGGTCAACTCCGTGGGGCAATTACGCTTTCTTATGGTTCGCATGGGCAACTTTCTTCAGGGCGGCCAGGCTGCTGATAAGGCGCGTCAACTGTCCGTCTTCACCACCCATCAGCGTGTGGGCTTGGTCCAACACTTCCTGGGCTTTTTCAAGATTGTTCTCAACCATGGCGAGCTGAGCCCTGCTCAACAAAGCCCTGACTTTTGAGTTTCTTGATTCCACTTCAGGACCCATCTGGTGCTCCAGATTCCAGTTGCTATCGGCATAGTTGACCTTGGGTTTCCCTGGGCCATCCGGTCCAAGAATCCAAACCTGCCCAACTTGGCCTTCCTGCATCATCGCCGGGACTTCTCCCATCACTTGCGCCGAATGGGAGGTGCAGATGAACTGGACCTTGGGGAAGGTGGACAGCAAATCCTGCACGACGGAGCGTTGCCATTCGGGGTGCAGATGCACGTCCACTTCATCAATCAGCACCACGCCCGGCGTCTCATCAAGCACTCGCTCAGGGTGTGTGTCTCCGTTCCCGTCTCCCAACAGATGGGCGTTCAAGGAAGCGGCACGGATTGCCATGTCTGCCAGGGTGGATGCCATGGTGCGCTGGCCGTCGCTGAGATTCGAGAAGGGTTGCGCCTTTCCTTGGATGCTCACCACCACTTCCCCTTTGGTGTGGTCCCAATAAATTTCATCCACTCCCGGGATGCCTCGTTTGAGGGCCAGTCGCACAGCCTCAAACGCTGGTTTGAACTGCCCCTTTCCATCACGTTTCGCAGCCTGCAGCACGAACCACTTGAGCACGTCCTTGATGCGGATGCGTTCACTCAGGCAGCCGTAGTAGCCGTCCTCCGGTCGGCTCTTCAAATCTCCCGAAAGGTCTGCCAATTCGCGCTCATTGGAGGGCAGCCATGCCCTTCCTGCGCCATAATAGGCCAACAGCGGCAAGGCTTCGGTTTTCTGAGAACGGGCAGACACTGCCGACTGGATGTCCTCAGTGATCTTCTCGCAGGAATGGTCCAACGTCTTGGATTTGCGCGCCCGCTTTTTCCTCGTCCAAGTCTGCGGCTCTCGTCCTCCGATGCTTCCAGTCGCGGTGACTTGCACCGGACCAGCGGCGGCAAAAGCCCGCTCTCCATTCTCATCCCGCGCGAGCTCCTCGCGGATCTCTTCGTCCACAATGTTTCGCCACTGCTTGGCTCCTCGTGCCAATCCGCAGTTATGCCACACCCCCAAGGCCACGGAAACCGAGCTGAGAATGCTCGTCTTGCCGGAGCCGTTGTCGCCCACCAGCAAAGTGAAACGCGGGTCAAAGGTCAGGTCGAGGTGCTTGATACCCCGGAAGTTATCAATCTTGATGGAATCAATTCTCATGTGGGGGAAGGCTTTAAGTGACCGGCAGGAATGGCAATTGGTGAATCTGTGGCGGGAGGCAACTCAGGAGGCGGAGCGGACGTCGATTTGGCCGGTGACGGCGGCGGAGATGAGGGCGGTGCGGCGTTCCTGGAGCAGCTCGATGGCGCGTTGGGCCTCGGTTGTTAGGGTGTCGAAGGTGGCTAGTTCGGTGTCGAGGTGGGCGACGATGGCGGCTTGTTCGGCGAGGGGTGGAAGTGCTACGGTAAATTCTCTGATAACTCCTTGGCCAATTTTCTTCATTGATGCACTGGTTCCAACAGCATCTCGCTCAATCTGAAAGCGCACGTTTGGTGATCGAAGTGCTAAGACAACAAATTTGCCAATAGCCCGTTCTGGTTTCGCCCGGAAACGATAGAGTAAGTCACTAAGTAAGAGGCGGGGGCGCACGTTTTCAACAAGAGTCGCCATCCCGACAAGTTCTAGTGAATTGCCCCTGCTGACTAATATGTCGCCATTCTTAACTTCGTAGGTTGGCTCTGGGGCAATTTCGGGAGGGAGTGCTTTCTGTTCGTTTGGGTCGAAGCGATCTCTGTTCCCGCATCCGACCTTTAGAACGCCCCATTCCTCGTCATCTGCTGGCCTGCTCTCGCATTGCGGTGACCAACCTTGTTCGATTTTTGTGATCGAGTATTTCAGTGGCTTCACCTCCCAGTGCGCCGGGATGTCGCCGAGCCATTCGATGCCGGAGGGTTTGAGGGGGGCGGCGGGGTTGAGGCCACGGGTGACGGCGTGGGAGATGACGGCCTGGCGTTTCTCTTTCAGCAGCTCCAGCAGCCGCTGTTGCTCCGCCACCAGTTCGTCAATCTTCGCTGTCTCCCGGTCGAGAAAGGCGGCGATGCGGGTTTGTTCGTCGAGGGGTGGAACAGGTGTTTTGAAAGAACCCAATTCGTCTCCTGATATTTCAAGAAAAGTCGTTCCCTTTCCACGTATATTTAGCTCAGCAGAACAGATGCTCAAAAGATGGGCAAAGTATTCAGTATTTGTTTTTTCGGAGGGTAGCAGGGATTTGCATCCTTGATTTGTGCATAAAGAAGTTTTTGCTATGGCAAGTGATCCAATAGGGGCGCGTGTAGATAGAATAATTGAGGATTCAGGGACTAGGGTTGTGCCGCATGAAGCGAGACCTTCTGCGGTAATTTTTCGCTGAGTATCTTTAATGTAAACGGTTTCGAGTTTACTCAAATCGCTTGGGGTTGCCCATGGAATGTCACCGTCCCAGAATGACTCTATTTCCGACTTTGGAGTAGATCCTCCAACAATTTGAAAGTTTTTCTTTAGCGCCAAAATCTGCCAATGCTCGGGCACGTTGCCGAGCCATTCGACGCCGCTTGGTTTGTAATTCGGGTAAGGGGGAAAGCTCATGTGGGGAGGGCGTCTCGGGTGGTGGCGGTGCGGACGGCGCTGAGGTGGTGGCCGGCGGCGAGGGTTTCGGAGATAAACTGGAGGAAGCCTCCGGCGGGGTGGCAGGGGATCACGTCG
This sequence comes from Opitutia bacterium, assembly GCA_031411855.1. Classification (GTDB taxonomy): domain Bacteria; phylum Verrucomicrobiota; class Verrucomicrobiia; order Opitutales; family JANOBW01; genus JANOBW01. The sequence goes on along the minus strand of JANOBW010000458.1, from coordinate 2,223 downwards.
AAGGGCACGAGGGTGTCCCCGGCGCGGACGAGGTTTTTGTCGTGGGCGTCAAACACGCCGAGGTTGTCCTCGGCCCGGTAGTAGGCGGCGGGGGCGATTTTGGCGAAGCCCTGGGTGGCAAACCAGGCGTCTATCTCGGCGGTGGTGACGGGGACGAGCTCGAAGCGGGGCTGGGAGGTGACGATGCTGAGGTCTCCGTTGGGTTGGGAGATCACCCCCTCCAGGTGGTTGAGGCCGGGGACGAGGAGGTTTTGGAGGTGGAGGCGCTCAAGGTATTCGAGGGGCGTGGCCTCCCAGAGGTGGAAGCGGCGGCCGTCCTGCCCGGAGGAGACGAGGACGAGGTCCACACCGGGGATGAGGCCGAAGATGCCGTGGCGGGTGATTTTGAAGTAGCGGTCCGAGGCCTCGTGGTGGAAGAGGTCGTGCTCCTGGCCGCCGCGCAGGGCCTTGGCGGGGAGATCCGAGGCGCTCAGCAGCAGACCCAGACGGTCTGCCCATTCACGGAGGTCTTTTTCCTGCCGGGCGAACGAGGCCGACCCAGGTGTTTTTCCATCTGCCGATAGGCTTCCTCGGAGGTGATGGAGGGCCGTGAGGACAAGATCTTCCCCATCTGCTCGGGGGTGACGAGCGGACGCACCGGCTTGGGGGGAGTCTGGCTGGAGTTCACGAGGCATGAGTCTGGGCAGGGCGGGCCGGTTGGCAAGCGGAGTTTGCGGAGGGAATCAGTGGGTGAGGGCTCCGATGAGCTGGAGGATTTTGTCGGTCGAGGCCTTGAGGTCGGCGTCAATGGCGGCGAGGGGCCGGGGCGGGGTGAAGACGTAGAAGTGGCGGTTGAAGGGGATCTCGTAGCCCACCTTGGTCTTTTCGTGGTCAATCCAGGCGTCGGGCGCGTGGGGCAGGACCTCGCGTTTGAAGTAGGCCTGCACGTCCTCGGAGAGGGGCACGTTTTCGGTGTCGCGGAGGGAGGCGTCGGGGACGGGCTGGCCCTTGGTTTTGCCCTTGGCGGAGAGGACGGGTTTGCCGGAGGTGTCGCGCTCGGGGCGCTCCACGGTGATGGTGCGGTAGCCGAAGTCCTCGTTTCGGAAGATGCGGGAGACGGGGACGCCGTCGCGGGAGGTTTCGCGGAATTCGCCAAAGAGGCGGGTGATGTCGGCGATGTGTTCGGGGCCGAGCTCCTTGCGTTTGCTGCCGAGGCTTTTGCGCATCTTCTGCCAGAGGGAGGAGGCGTCTATGAGCTGCACCTTCCCTTTGCGGGCCAGGGGTTTGCGGTTGGAGACGATCCAGACGTAAGTGCTGATGCCGGTGTTGTAGAACATGTCCGTCGGCAGGGCGATGATGGCCTCGACAAGGTCGTTTTCCAGCATGTGGCGGCGGATCTCGCTTTCGCCGGAGCCCGCGCCGCCGGTGAAGAGGGGGGAGCCGTTGAGGACGATGCCGAAGCGGCTGCCGCCGTCCTTGGCGGGGCGCATCTTGGAGACGAGGTGGAGGAGGAAGAGGAGGGAGCCGTCGCTCACGCGGGGCAGGCCGGGGCCGAAGCGTCCGTTGTGGCCCTTCTCCTCGTGCTCCTTGCGGATCTCCTTCTCGATCTTCTTCCACTCCACGCCGAAGGGCGGGTTGGATAGTGCGTAGTCGAAGTATTTTCCGGTCAGGCCGTCGGCCGCGAGGGTGTTGCCGAAGATGATGTTGGCGATGTCCTGGCCCTTGATGAGCATGTCGGCCTTGCAGATGGCGTAGGATTCGGGGTTGAGCTCCTGGCCATACATGACGAGGCGGGCCTCGGGGTTGAGGCTCGCAAGGTGTTCCCCCGCAACGCTTAACATGCCGCCGGTGCCGGCGGTGGGATCGTAGAGGGAGCGCACCACGCCGGGTTTGGAGAGGGCCTCGTCGTCCTCGATGAAGAGGAGGTTGACCATGAGGCGGATGACCTCGCGGGGGGTGAAGTGCTCCCCGGCAGTCTCGTTGGAAAGCTCGGCAAACTTGCGGATCAGCTCCTCGAAGACGGCCCCCATCTGGGCGTTGGAGACGGTGGCGGGGTGGAGGTCGGCGTTGGCGAACTTTTCGGTAATGAGGTAAAGCAGCCCGGCCTTGGCCAGCTTGTCGATCTGGGTGTGGAATTCGAAGCTCTCGAAGATGTCGCGGACGGCGGGGGAAAAGCCCTGGAGGTAGGCGCGGAGGTTTTCGGCGATGTGGTCCTGGTCGCCCATGAGTTTCTTCAGGTCCAGG
>JANOBW010000457.1:0-2824 GCA_031411855.1 Opitutia bacterium | reverse complement strand
GTGTAATAGGTCGCGCCGGAGCCGTCCTCAAAGGACCAGCAACCCTGCGCGGTGGACTCGGTGAAGGAGACCGGGGCCGGGGTGGTTTGGGCCGAAAGGGGCAAAACGGAGGCCCCGGCAAGGGCGAGGCCGGTGAGGGTGGCGCGGAAGCGTGTCCAAGACATGGATGTCTGCGATAGAGGGTGGAAAGGGCATGGCAAGTGCCGAGAAACAACAACCGTGAAACACGGGGACCCCGGCGTGGGAGCCATCGGGCCAGGAACCACCCGCCACTCACCGAAACTCCATCGGCACAAGCGTTTCCGCGTCCACTTTGCCGGCCGGCACGGCCCCGAGGTCTACCGCCTGGGCAATCTGCCGGGTCAGCCGGGGCAGGCCTATCTTTCCCACGGATTCGCCCTGGGACGCGTCCCCCCCGGCCAGTTTGTCGCGGATGATCAGGCTGCGGGAAAAGTTGAGAAACTCAGCCGTGACCTCGCGGTTGATGGCCTTGTTGTCCGCGATCATGGCGGCATGAGCCGCTGTGGCGTCGCCCGCCAGGTAGTCGGCCCAGCCCTTACGGTAGGCGCTGACAAAGCGGCGGGCCGTGTCGGGTTCGGCGGCCAGAAATGTCTGGGTGCTGGCGATCATGGCGGCGTTTTCAAACCCGCTGTCCCAGAGCTTCAAGGCCCGTGGTTTCACCCCCTTCTGCTCTATGAGGTAAAACTCGGAGATGTAGAAGCCCTCCTGGATAAAGTTCGGATCGGCCAGGAATTCGCCCAGTTGGAAACTCTGCGGCACAATCCCAAAACTGATGCCGTATTTTTTCTTTAGGTAGGGCAGGTAAAGGGCGTTCGGCCGGGCCATGAGGGTCTTGCCGTTCAGGTCTGGAAAATCCCGCACCGGACTGCTGTCGTGGACCATCAGCACCGAGGGGGCATTGTGGAAAACCGAGGCCACCAGACGCAGCGGCAATCCCTCCGAGGCGGCGGTGAGCACCGTGCTGGAAGCCACCTGCCCAAACTGCGCCCGTCCCGAGGCCAGCACCTGGGCGACCGACACATTCGCACCTCCCGTGACCAGGCTGACGTCCAGTCCTTCGGCCTCGAAATAACCCCGCGCCTTGGCCTGGTAAAGCCCCCCATGCTCCGGTTCGGGATACCAGTCGAGCTGAACGGTGATTGATTTCAAGCCGGGCTTGGCGGCGGGGGAGATCCCGCGGTCGCAGGAGGTCAGAAACAGGGCCGCCAGGGCGGCCAGGCAACGGAGGAAAATGCTCATTGCCCCCACCAAGGCGGTTGCGCGCCGCTTGGCAACACACACAGCCTCATGCGGTGAAAATCACCCGGAAAAAATTTCTCGTCGCCGCCGGCGGGACCGGCCTGGCCGGAGCCTGCGGGTTCGGCTGGATGCGCGGCGTGGAAGCCTCCTGGCTGGACGTCCACCGCGTGACGGTGAAGCTGCGCGGCCTGCCGGAGAGGTGGCGCGCCCGGGTGCTCCACCTCTCCGATTTTCACCTGTCCTCCTGCGTCACCACCGGCCAGATCGCCGACGCCGTCACCCTCGGCCTCGCCCAGCAGCCCGACCTCGTCTGCCTGACCGGCGACTTTGTGACCGGGCGCAAAGACGACCCCACCCCGCTGGCCGAGATTCTTCGCCCCCTTTCCCAGGGCCGGCCGGTTTTCGCCTGCCTGGGCAACCACGACGGCGGGAAACGCTGGGCCACCGACGGCAACCTCTTCGAAAACGACCGCATCCTCCGGGTCCTGGCCCGGGCCGGAGCCCGCTGTCTCATCAACGAAAGGATGGAATGGAAACACCAGGGGGCCACCCTGGCCATCGCGGGCCTGGGCGACATCTGGCAGCGCGAAACCCAACCGGGCCTCTGCCTCCCGCTCAAAGGAGCCCCGACCTCCCCCACCCTGCTTCTGCTCCACAACCCGGACGGCAAGGAGTTCTGTTTCCCCTATGCCTGGGACCTCATGCTCTGCGGCCACACCCACGGCGGCCAGCTGCGCCTCCCCCTCATCGGCACGCCCTTCGCCCCGGTTCGGGACAAGGGATTTGTCGAAGGCCTCAACCCCTATGACGGGCGCTGGATCTACACCACCCGCGGCGTCGGCAACCTGCACGGGCTTCGCTTCAACTGCCGGCCCTGGGTCAGCGTCATTGAGCTGACCGGGGAAACCTGAACCAAAGGCCTCTCACCTGATCTCCCACCCCGCTCAGAAGGCCCGGTGGCGAGCCTCCACGGCCCACTGGTAAACGTTTTCGTAGTCCTGGGCGGACTTCTTCCAGCCGAAGTCCTTTTTCATGCCGTTGAGGCGGAGCGCCTCCATGGACTGCGGCTCATCGTAGTAAGTGGCGCAGGCCCAGCCGATGGTGTTGTAAAGGGCGGCGGGGGTGGCGTCCTGGAAGACAAAACCGGTGCCGCCCAGTTTGCCGTCGAAGTTTTCCACGGTGTCCTTCAGGCCGCCGGTGGAGCGGACGATCGGCGGGGTGCCGTAGCGCATGGAGTAAATCTGGCTCAGGCCGCAGGGTTCGAAACGGCTGGGCATGAGGAAGAAATCGCTGCCGGCGTAAATCAGGTTGGAAAGCGTGGCCTGGTAGCCGAGATGGGCGCCGACCCGCCCCGGGTAGTTGGCGGCATGGACCCGGAAGGTGTTTTCCAGGGTGGGATCGCCCGCCCCCAGCAGCGCGATCTGCACCTTCATGTTTTCCATCAGCCCGGGAATGATGTCGGCCAGCAGGTCGAGGCCCTTTTGGTCGAAGAGTCGGGAAACCACGCCGAAGACCGGCACCGTGGGGTCCTGGGTGAGGCCGAGCGCCTTTTGCAGGGCGGCCT
>JANOBW010000456.1:0-2839 GCA_031411855.1 Opitutia bacterium | reverse complement strand
GCCCAGCCAGGTGCCCAGGGTCCCCTCGCGCCGAAGCAAACTCTTGAGGATCTTGGACTTCTGAGCCGTTTCCGACTTCGGCAGCGCCACCTCGATCAGTTCCTGAAGCGCTCCCTCCAGGTCGCGGCTTTTCAGGTCAATGATCCGGCGGCGTGCCAGATAACGTTCCAGACGCATGGGGTGTGGTCAGGGTTGGAGGTGGTTCGGAGCCGGAAGTGTTCTCACTTCTCCCAGTCGAGTCCGCCCCGTTTGTATTCGTAAACCAACCCCACCACCAGGACGGCCAGGAAAAAGAGGACAGGCATGAGGATGGGAATGCCGGCGCGGAGAAACTCGCGGTAAACCTGGGTCCAGGGGACGAGGAAAACGATCTCAATGTCGAAGACGATGAAGAGCATCGCGACGACGTAAAACTTCACCGAGAAGCGGGCCCCGCTTTTGCCGGCCGCCTCCAGGCCGCACTCGTAGGCCGAGTCCTTGAGTTTGTTGGACTTGGTTTTCTGGCCGAAAAAGTGGCTCGCGCCAATGACACCCGCGGCGATCGCCAGGGCGATCACCACCTGCACCAGAACGGGAAGATAGTCGTTAAGATTCACTCCCCACCCCTGCCCCGTCAGTCCGGGCTTTTCAACCTCAAAACCGGGGAAAGTTGGAGGGCGGGACATTCAAAATGGGTTGCGGTTGAAGCCAACGAGATGTGATCGCGCACCCTTCGCTCCCTTCCCATCCTTCGCGAGACAAAATCCCAACGGCACATCGCCGAGTGTTTTCCTGATCAACACAACAAGACATTGGTTCTCGCGAAGGGTGAAAAGGAAGCGAAGGAAAAGGCCGAAGGAATCTTTGGGTTTATTCGATGAACGAAACTTAGGCGCAAAGTCAGTCAAAACCATTTGCCCCCGGGCGGCCACCCCGCACGCTGGACCCATTAAGAACGATTCCATGCCCGCCAAGGAAACATCCGAACCCACCTACGAGGAAGCCCTCCAGCGCCTGGAGACTCTCCTCGTTGCCATCGAGGACGGTGAGGTTCCCCTCGCGCAATTGGTGGAAAAATATGAGCAGGCCAGCCGCCTCCTCGAAGTCTGCGAGCGCCGCCTGCGCGACGCCGAACTCCGTCTTGAAATCCTTCGCGGCACTCCCGGCCGCCCCTCGCTCGAACCGCTTCCGGCCACCTCCGCCTGACTCTTTCCATGTCCCTGCTCGCCCGTCTGCGCAGTCCCACTGACCTCAAGGCCCTCACGCCTTCCGACCTGCCTCTTCTGGCCGGAGAAATCCGTCAGCGCCTCATTGATGTCACCGCCAAAAATGGCGGCCACATCGGTCCCAACCTCGGCGTTGTCGAGTTGTCCATCGCCCTTCACCGCGTCTTCTCCACACCCCGCGACTCCATCGTGTGGGACGTTTCCCACCAGGGTTACGTCCACAAGCTGCTGACCGGGCGCAACACCCCCGAGTTTGACAAAATCCGCCAGTCCGGCGGCCTGAGCGGCTTCCTCAACCGCGCCGAAAGCCCCCACGACGCCTTTGGCGCGGGCCACGCCGGCACCGCCTTTTCCGCCGCCGCCGGAATGGCCGCGGCCCGCGATCTGAGGGGGGAAAACTTCCATGTCGTCTCCGTCATCGGCGACGCCGCCCTGACCTGCGGCGTGACCCTGGAGGCGCTGAACAACGTCAAGGGCCACTGCCAGCGCCTCGTCGTCGTGCTCAATGACAACGAATGGTCCATTGACAAAAACGTCGGGGCCCTGGCCACCTACCTGAACGAGCTGATCACCACGCCCGCCTACAACCGCCTCCATGGCGATCTGGAAGCCTTTCTGGAGAAGGTGCCCGGCGGTGGCGCCATCCGCCGCCTCGGCTCCAAGGCCAAGCAGGAAACCAAGGACTTCCTCGTCCCCTCCTCGCTTTTTGAAAAATTCGGCATGCGCTACATCGGCCCGATTGACGGCCATGACCTGCCGCAACTCGTTCAGTATCTTGAATTTTGCCGCGACGCCAAGGAGCCCGTCCTCCTCCACGTCATCACCCAGAAAGGCCGGGGCCTGCCCGCCGCCATCAGCCAGCCCGAGAAGTTCCACGGCACCGGCTCGTTTGACGCCGCCACCGGCAAGTCCATCTCGCCTCAAACCCCTCCCCCTCCCGCCTACCAGGACGTCTTCGGGGCCGCCCTCCTGCGTTTCGCCCAGGCCGACAAAAACATCGTCGGCATCACCGGGGCCATGCCCAGCGGCACCGGGCTGAACGCCCTCCGCGACCAGCTCCCGAAACAGTATTTCGATGTCGGCATCGCCGAGGAACACGCCGTGGTCTTCGCCGCCGGTCTCGCCACCCGTGGCATCAAACCCGTCGTGGCCATCTACTCCACCTTCCTCCAACGCGCCTTCGACCCCGTCCTCCACGACGTCTGCCTGCAAAACCTGCCGGTGGTCTTCGCGATGGACCGCGCCGGCCTGTCACCCAGCGACGGCCCCACCCACCACGGCCTGTTTGACATCGGCTACCTCCGGATCATCCCCGGCGCCGTCCTCATGCAGCCCAAGGACGAGGACGAACTGGTGGACATGCTCTGGACCGGCCTGAAAAGCGGCCGCCCCGCCTTTGTCCGCTACCCGCGCGGTTCCGGTGTCGGCGTGAAAATCAAGGAGCACCCCTCCGTCCTTCCCGTGGGCAAGGCCGAAGTCGTGCGCGAGGGGACCGACATCTTCCTGTGGGCCTTGGGCCCCTGGATTCAGGACGCGCAGAAAATCGCCGACCGCCTGGAGCGGGAGGAGGGCGTCCATGCCGCCGTCATCAACCCGCGCTTCATCAAACCTCTCGACCGCGAAATGCTGCTGGA
>JANOBW010000455.1:0-17112 GCA_031411855.1 Opitutia bacterium | reverse complement strand
TTCGCGGTGTCCTTTTCCAGGATGCCGTCGTTCTTTTCAAACGTCACAGCCAGGTCGGCCGGGGGTTGGGAGGGGGCGATGTCGGAGTGGGTGACGATGACCACGTTTCCGTTCGCGGTGACGAGGGCGAGGCCGTTGTCGCCCCAGCGGCGGAACTGGATGTAGCCGTCCGTGGCGGCGGGCAGGGGCACGGTGGAAATCTTCCGGAGGGAGGAGGAGTCGTAAACGTTGAGGTTGTTGCCCTCCATCAGGTAGAGCCGGCGGGAGGCGGTGTCGGCCCCGACCACGGAGGGTCCCGAGTTGGAGGCCCGGGCCAGCGTGCCGCGGGACTTCAGGGTGGTGCCGTCCATCACCACGCAATTGGTTCCGACCACGAGATCGCCGTCCGCCTCGATATCGTATCCGTAGATGGCGCTGAGGCGGTAGGTGTTCAGGGTCAGGGTGTCGGCCGTCCCGGTGAGGGTGCCGAAATCGTAGCCGCTGTCGGTGGTGTTCTGGCCGTAAACCACGCCGGGCCGGCGGGAGCGGGCGAGGGAGTGGAGGTTGGTGGGCCAGGAGTCGGCCAGGACGTTTCCGTTGCGGTAATAGACGGTGGGCGAGTAGGAGCTGGCGGTGGCGTTTTGGGCGACGATGAGGTTGTCCGGGAGGCCGGGGACGGTCTCGAGGTCGTAGGCGTGGTAGGTGTAGCCGTCCCAGGGCGGGCCTTTTCCGCTGAGGCTGAAGGTGCGCACGACGGAGCCGGTGCCGAGGTTGACCTGGACGACCTGGCCGGAGGACCAGAGGGCCGCGTAGGCGTAGGAGCCGTCGTCGGTGATGGCGAGCTGGCGGGGGTCGTTGCCGATGAAGGGGGAGACGGAAGTGGCTCCCGTGAGCGGGTTTACGGTGACAACGGTGTTGGCGAAACCGGTGGGGGCGAGGGGGCCGGAGGTGTAGAGAAGGTTGCCGCGGACGGGGTCCACCTCCACCTGCACGGCCTTGCCGTCAATCTGGCGGTAGGTGCGCATCGCGGGGGTGCGGGCCGTGACCGTGCCGGAGGTGACGCGGAGGCGCAGCCGGCCGAGGACATTGGGGACGGGCACCTCGGGCAGGGCGGTGCCACCGTTGAGGAGGGGGTTCTGCTGACCGAAGGGAAAACTGAAGGCGGCTTTCACGGGCGTCCCGAGGGTTTCCCCGGTGGCGTCGTTTTCCCAGACGGCCTCCAGTTCCCCGGGGAAGGCCCTGATGGTGCGGCCGTCCTTGGAAACGGCGTCAATCGGGAGGCGTTCGGTGGCCCCGATCCGGAGCCACAGGGTGGACTCGGCCTGGCTCCGCAGGGAGAACAGGGTGGTGTCAACCACGGTCACCAGGCCCGTGCCTTCGGTGAAGCCGGCGCTGGCGGCCTTCACGGTGACGGTGCGGGCCCCGGTGGCGGCCGGGTCGTTGACGGGGGTGAGGGGGAAAGTCGCGAAGCGTGAGCCGGCCGGGATGGTGACGGTGGCGGGGACGGCCAGGAGCGAGGTGTCCCCGCTGGTCAGGGTGACTTCCAGGGGGGCTTCCAGCACGCCGGAGAGCAGCACGGTGCCGACTTCCGCCCGGTTGTCCTCCCTCACTTCGCCGACCTGCAACGACAGCTCTTTGGGGTCGTCGTTGGTCACGAGCACCGTGGAGGAGGCGCTTTTGTTCCAGCGCGGGATGGAAAGCGTCACGGTGCAGTTTTGGTCGGGGGCGATGAGATCGTTCTGCCCGGCCTGGAGGTAGAACGCATAGGAGGTGATTCCCGGCGGGATGGTGATCCGGCCGGGGTGGCCGATGGCGCCGTTGGAGATCGTGGCGGTGACATCAACCGCATAGGCGGCGGGGCGGCTGAGGGTGATCACGCCGAAGGTGGAGCCTCCTTCGACCAGGGTGGCGGGGAGAAGCACGGAGATGTCGGCCACATCGTCGTCCTCGATCAGGGTGGCCCAGAGGGCGGAGGTGAAGCCGGGGGCGCTGGCGCGGAGGACGGCCTGGCGGAACCCCTGGAGCAGCTGGTCGTCGGCCAGGAAAAACATCGTGACCGCGCGGGTGTCGCCGGCCTTGATCACGATCTGGGTGCTGGCCGGGGTGAGCGGGGCGGCCGTGATGGTCACCGGGGTGTCGGTGGTCTGGGGGGCGGAAAGCTCCACCCCGAGGGCCAGGACGCCATCGGCCTCGGACATCAGGGGGGCGGCGAGGAGTGAAAGCGAAGGCTGATCGGCCGCTCCGGCCCGGGCCAACAGGGCACCTATCATCAACAGCACGGTTATGACGCTACGGTAGTTCATCTGAGGGGTGATGAACGGGAATGGGGATGAGACAAGCCTTCTTCCTGATGTTTGCGGAATCGGGAGGAAGCCTTGCCGGGTCAAAGCAAGGGCTGGGAACTTCGGTTTCCCTGCGCCCCCCGCTCAGTTTTCCGGGGCGAAATCGGTGTCGGCCTCCTTGAGGTCGAGATCCTTGATCCAGGTGTTGCGGTAGCGCACGTCGTGGCCCTCGCACTGGAGTTTCAGGCCGCCGGGGGTGTCGGTGATGCCCTTGCCGCCGTCGTTCCCGCCGTCGAGGCCGGACTTGGCTCCGCCCCAGACCTGGTTGATGACCTGGTTCTTGTGGCACTTCTGGCCGTTGAAATACATGCTGACGAGGGGTTTCTGCACCATCTTGCCGTCCTGGAAACGGGCCGCGCGGAAGACGATGTCATAGCTGTTCCATTTACCTACGCCTTTGTAGAGGTGGTAGGGCGACTCCGTCTCGTTGATGACGGCCGCCATGCCGTGTTTGGTTTTGTCGCCGTCGAGGACCTGGATCTCGTAGCGGTTTTGCAGGTAAACGCCGCTGTTTCCCCCTTCCTTCATGATGAGAAACTCGGTGTGGAGGCGGAAGTCACGGTAGGTTTTTTTCGTGACGATGTCGGCCGTGCCGTATTTGCCGCCGTCGGCCACGCGGTCGTCCGTCATGAGCGCGCCGCCTTTGTCCACCGGGTCCTCCACGATCTTCCATTTGATGGGCAGGGCGGATTTGAAGCCGGGGCCTTCCCAGTAGGTCCACTTTTGGTCGAGGGTCTCGCGGGTGCCGTCAATGATGAGCTCGGCCCCCTCGATGGGTTTGGAGCCGACACCCACGCCGGCAAACACCGGGGCAAAGGCGAGGAGGGACAGGCTGGAAAGGGCAAGGGCGCGGGCGGGGGAGGTCATGGGGAGGGGGGAGTCGTCTGACCCCAACTCGCCGGTGAAGTGCCGGGCCGTCTGCTCGGTGACGGACGCAAAGGCTGTCGGACCGGGCTCACGGACGACGCTTCCCATCTTCTGTTTAAACACCTGGCGCGATGGGAGGCCGGACGTTCCCGTTTGGGAACAGAAGATCAGAAGATTCGCAGGCCTTGGGATGCGATGGCTTCAGGCAGGCGACTTTCCGAGGCAGTTTATTCCGCAGAGAAGAGGCTTTTGCGTTCTTTGCGTTTTTTCGCGGCAAAACTTGGCTCGGAGTTTAACCGCAGACGAGTGAGGATTGATGCCGAGACCAGGTAACCAAGGTCTTTGTGTCGCCCGGTCGTCCCTCCGTTCTTTTGGATTTGTTTCCGAAATGGTTTCCCTCTGATACCAAGGGGCATGAAACGACTCCTACCCCTTCTCACCCTTGTCTTGCCGTTCTCCGCCCATGGCGCGATTGACGCACTGCGCTTTGAGAAGGAGCTCGTCGTCGAGGCCTGCGAGGACCCCACCCAGCTGGACCTCGCGGCGGACGGCCGGGTGTTTTGGGTGGAACGCGCCGGGGCGGTGAAGGTGTGGAGCCCGGCCACGGGGCAGACGACGCTGCTGGGGATGTTTCCTTCGCTCGCGACGGGTGACGCCGGGGCGCTCGGCCTGGCGCTCTCGCCGGATTTTTCCCAAAGCGGCCATCTCTATCTCTTTCGCATTCCCAAGGATGAGCCCAAAACTCTGGTCGTTTCCCGGCACACCCTGAAAGACGGAAAACTCGATCCCGCCTCGGAAAAACGCCTGCTGGAAATCGCCCTCAGCCAGGGGCCGACCCAATCCCACTGCGGCGGCGGCCTGGCCTTTGACGGTGCCGGCAACCTCCTCATCGGGATGGGGGACAACATCGGCCCGCAGGACCTCCCGGCGGTGAACGCGCGCGACGCCGGACTCGACTCGCGGGGCACGGCCGCCAACTCGATGGAGCTGCGCGGCAAGATCCTGCGCATCACGCCCCGCCCGGACGGCACCTACGCCATCCCGGCCGGAAACCTCTTTGCCGACCCTGCCGTGGGACGCCCGGAGATTTTCGCCTTTGGGGTGCGCAACCCCTTCCGCGTGGCGGCCGATCCGGTGGCCGGCTGGGTCACCTGGGGCGATGTGGGCGGCAACGTGAACACCAAGCTGAACCTGGGTCCGGAAGGGTTTGACGAGATCAACGTGACGCGTGAGCCGGGCTTTTTCGGCTGGCCCTTCTGCAGCGGCCCGAACGCGCCGTGGCGGCCGTTTGATCCCGAAACCAAGGCCCCGACCGGCCCGTTTTTCGACCCGCTCCACGTGGTCAACGACAGCCCCCGCAACACCGGGCTGAAGGAGCTGCCCCCGGCCCGTCCGGCCGCGTTTTGGTTCACCTCCACCGCCTCGGCCGCATGGCCTTTCGCGGGCAGCGGCGGTCGCAGCGTGACCGGCGGCGTGTTTTACCGGCCCGGCCCCGCCGCCGGGGAGAAACGCCTGCCCGACGAACTCAAGGGCTCCCTGATCTTCGGTGAATGGATGCGCAACTGGCTGGCGGTGGCGGCCTTGCGCGAGGACGGGACCTTCGCCTCGGCCGGTCCGCTCGCCCCCCACCTGCGTTTCCGCCGGCCCACGGATTTCAAGATCGGGCCGGACGGCGCGCTTTACGTCGCGGAGTTTGGCGACCGCTGGACGGGCAACCAGGCCAGCCAGATCACGCGCCTGGTTTACCGCCGGGGCAACCGCGCTCCGGTGGCCGGGCTCACCGCCTCCGCCACCAGCGGGGCGCTTCCCCTCCGGGTGAACCTCAGCGCCGCCACCAGCCGTGATCCCGACGCCGACGGCCCGCTTTCCTACGAGTGGGACCTGGGAGATGGACGCAAACTCACCGGCGTCGAAACCGTGGCGGAGTTTGCCCGCGAGGGCGCCTTCACCGTCACCCTCCGGGTCACTGATCCCCAGGGACTTGTCTCCACCGCCTCCCTGCCCGTCATGGCCGGAAACAGCAGCCCGGAGGTCCGTTTCACCGAGCCCCGGGACGGCGGATTTTACGAGCCCGGCAAACCGCTGGCCTGGAGTCTGGCCGTGACCGACGCGGAGGACGGCTCCGTGCCGCCGGAGAAGGTCTCGGCCCGGCTGGAACTGCGCGCCCGGGCCGCCGCCGACAGCCAGACGGACGTCCCTCCCGGCCTGGCCCTGATGCGGGGCACGACCTGTTTCGCCTGCCACCATGCCACCGAAAAATCCGCCGGCCCCTCCTATCTGAGTGTGGCGGAGAAGTATGCCGGGGACGCGGCCGCGCCGGACCGGCTGGCCCGGAAAATCCTCAGCGGCGGCTCCGGGGTGTGGGGCGAACTGCCCATGCCGCCGCATCCGCAGCACACCCTGGCCCAGGCCGGCCAGATGGTGGCCTGGGTGCTGTCCCTGAAGCGGACGTCGGGGAACGAGCCGGTGACCGGGCTGGCCGGAAGTTTCCCGGTCCCGGCCGTGAAAAACTCCTGGGGGCAGATCGAAAGCGGAGTGGCGGCCCTGAGCGCCGCCGCGACCGACCAGGGCCGTGGCCTGCTTCCCCCGCAGCGCGGCACGGCCGAGGTGGTGCTCCATGCGCGCCGCCAGCGCGCCGCCCTTTATGACCGCGGTGAGAACACCACGGCCCAGGACAACCTCGACCAGGGCGGCCTGGTCGCCCGTGTCAGCCCCGGCGGCTGGTTTGCCTTTGACCGCCTGCGGCTCAGCCAGATCGGTTCCGTCCGCCTCCAGGCCTGGCCGCAGACCTCGGGCACGCTCCGGATCGTGGTGCGCCGTGGTGGTCCGGCGGGGCCGGAGTTGGCCTCTGTTTCCGTCCCGGGTGGCCCTTCCGGCGGCAAGCCCCGCGAGATCAACCTTCCCTTCGCCGCTCCTGTGGCCGACGGGCTGCCGGAAAGCCTGGTGCTGACGGTGGAGGGTGGCCCGGACGCCCTGCTGGAGGTCATGTGGATCGAGTTCAGGGACAAGCCCTGAGGCGGGTCCCGAATCCGGCCTTGGGCCGGACTTCGGGAATTAAAAATTAAGAATGAAGAATTAAAAATGAGTGCGCCGTTTGTGGTTTGGTAAGGTTTCCCCCGTGCCGCTCCCCAGTGGAAAGCAGGGCGTCGGGGTGCTTTTCGTTTCCGGGATTCGTCTCCACGCGGCCCACTCACTCTTCCCTTGCGCCGGAGGGAGATGCGGAGCCTGTTTCACCTCCCGGCCCGGCCGGATCCCACACCATGAGCACACCCGCCTGCCCCGCCTGCACCCTCGACGACGTGAAAGCGCATCCCGTCCATTGGGAATGCGCCACCTGCGGCCACGAATGGCCCCGCGAGGTGGAGGTCGAGGCCGCCCGGGTGGTCCGCGACGCCCACGGCAACATCCTGGCCGACGGCGACATCGTCACGCTCATCAAGGACCTGAAACTGCGCGGCTCCTCCGTCATCCTCAAGCAGGGCAGCAAGTCCTCGCCCATCCGCCTGGTGGACGGCGACCACGAGATTGACTGCCGCATGGATGGCAGCGCGATGGCGCTCAAGGCCTGCTTCGTGAAGAAGCTCTGAGCGTGGTCCGCAGGCGGGGACCGCTTGGGAAGGTATGTGGGCGCCTCATGCAACAAAGCGGGGCTGTCCCTGTTCTGTTCTGGACCACCTTCCCCATGCGCCGCCCCCACTTCCTCGCCGCCGTCCTCCTTTCCTGCCTCGCCCTGCGCGGCGGGGCCGAGACGGCCAAACCCAACCTCATCTTCATCCTCAGCGATGATCTGGCCCAGGGGGATGTCGGCTGTTACGGGCAGAAGCTGATCAAAACCCCCAACCTGGACCGCATGGCGGCGGAGGGGACCCGTTTTGAGCAGGCCTACTGCGGCACCTCGGTCTGCGCCCCCAGCCGGACCTCGCTCATGACCGGCCTGCACACCGGTCACAGTCCGGTCCGCGCCAACTGGGAGATCGCCAAGGGCGAGGGCCAACTGCCCCTGCCGGAGAAAACCGCCACGGTGGCGCAGATGCTGAAGACCGCCGGTTACGCCACGGCCTGCGTGGGCAAATGGGGCATGGGGATGTTCGACACGACGGGGAGCCCGCTGAAAAAGGGTTTTGAGCATTTCTTCGGTTACAACTGCCAGCGCCACGCCCACAGCTATTTCCCGACCTACCTTTACCGTGACGACCAGCGGTTTGACCTTCCCGGCAACGACGGCAAGGGCGTGGGCACAACCTACGCCCAGGACCTGATCCAGAACGATGTCGAGGGCTGGGTCCGGGCCAACGCCGCGAAACCCTTTTTCCTGTTTTACGCCATCACCCTGCCGCACGGGAACCAGGAGATAGACAAACTCGGCGCGTATGCCGCGAAGGACTGGACCCCTCTGCAGAAGACCTACGCGGCGCAGGTCACCCGTCTCGACTCCGATGTGGGCCGCCTGCTGGCCCTGCTCAAAGAACTGAAACTGGATGAGAAGACCCTGGTCATCATGGCCGGGGACAACGGCTCCTCCTTTCCCGCCAACAGCGAGATCGGACGTCTGTTTGACCAGAGTATGGGCGGAAAACTGCGCGGCTTCAAACGCGGCCTCTACGAGGGAGGTCTCCGCCAGGCCGCCCTCGCCCGCTGGCCCGGGGTGGTTCCCGCCGGCCGGGTCTCCGCCGAACCCTGGGCCTTCTGGGACTTCCTTCCCACCGCCGCCGAGCTTTCCGGCGCCAAGATTCCCGACGGACTCAAACCGGACGGTCTCTCGCTCGTGCCGATGCTGAAGGGCGGACCCGCCCCGAAACGGGATTATTTCTATTGGGAACTCCACGAGGGCCCCAGCATCCAGGCGATCCGTTTCGGGGACTGGAAGGCGGTCCGGAACGGTCCGGGCAAATCCATCGAGCTCTACGACTTAAAAACGGATGAGGCGGAGAAAAACGACCTCGCCGCCAAGAAGCCGGAAGTGGTGGCGCAGGCCGTCCGGTTCATGGCCGAGGCCCACGTGGACGACCCCCTCTGGCCGATGGTGAAAAACGACAAGGAACGCCAGGCCCAGCGCCCCAAAGGTGACTCCAAGTAAGCGCGGCTTTTTCCACCGTCCGATTCCGTTGGGGGAGGCCGGCTTGGTTGGTTGCGGCGCTTTGCCCGGCGGTGGAGTCTGCGGTTGAAATTTCCCGGGTCGTCGGCCATTCCGGTGAGACATCATCCTCCCGATCACAGCCATGACCACCACCTCCTCCCCCTCCGATTCCGAACGCGAGATTGTCTCCACCCGGGTGTTTCCCTGTTCTCCCGCCACCCTCTTCCAGGCATGGTCCGATCCGCGGCGGCTGGCCCGCTGGTGGGGCCCGAAAGGTTTCCGCAACACCTTCTCCGAGTTCGACTTCCGGCCGGGCGGGCACTGGCGGTTCGTCATGCACGGGCCGGACGGCCAGGACTACCCGAACCACAGCGTCTTCGTGGAGGTGGCGGCGCCGGAGCGGATCGTGTTCGACCACGTCTGCGCGCCGCTCTTCCAGGTCACGGCCACGTTTGCGCCCGAAGGCGGGGGGACGCGGCTGGTGTTCCGCATGTTGTTTGAAACCAAGGAGCTCCGCGAGCGCATGATGTCCTTTGTGCCCGAGTGCAACGAGCAGAACTTCGACCGCCTGGAGGCCGTGCTGGCCGGGGGCTGAGCGCGGGCCCAGGCCTCGATGGGCGCATGCCTCAGATAATCAGGGGCCCGGGGTTTTGACTTTCACCTCGCGCAGGGCGGCCTTGGGGCCTTCGGTCAGCTCGCCCGGCTTGGGGGCGGGCAGGGTCACCTTCCCGGTGGCGGCCCATTCCGTGCCTCGCGCCAGGGTGACCTGGAAGCCCAGACCGTTGAGGGCGTCGAGGTAATGTCCGAGGGAGGTGTGGAAGACGCGGCCCTGGCCGTAGGTGATGGCCGAGAGCAAAGGTTCCTGCTCATGAGTCTGGTCGGAAAGGCCCGAACCGAGGACGGTGATCTGTTTGGCCGGTCCCCGCAGGCTGTGGTAAAGCTCGTCCTTGGCGTGCATCCACTTGGTGGGCAGGCCTTTCATGATCGGGTGGTCCGGGGCGTAGCACTCGATCAGAAACTCCTGCTGGGCGCCGTGGCCGCCGCAGGGGCCGGGCCCTTCGACCTTCGTCCAGACACCTTCGCGCCGCCGCAGGTAGGGGCCGGAAGCGGGGGTGCGGCCGCCCCATCCGCCCAGGCCGATCATCTCGTTGTATTCCGGCCAGCTGGTGAAGGCGTTGTCGGCCGCATGGTAGCTGACGAACCCGCCGCCGCCTTTCACATACGCCACCAGGGCGGTGCGGACCTCCTCGGGCCACTCCTCGCCGTTGTAGTTGGAGAGCAGCACGTTGTAGTCGGAAAACTTCGGGCGCCAGGAGGACCAGAGCGCGTCGGCGGCGGCCTTGCGGGGGGCATCGGCTGTTTCAAAAGCCTTCACCTGCTCGGCATAAGCGGCCTTCTGCTCCGGGGTGGCGTTTTTGGGCAATTGCGGCCCCCTGGGTTTGCCGGGCGGCGCGGTGGAAACGTCCACGGCAAAGATGCCGGCATCTTCCAGGATGGCCTTCAGATAGGGCGTGGTTTCGGACCACTTGTGGTTGTTCTGACCGTCAAGGATGAGGACTTTGAGTTTGGGATCGGCCGCCCAGGTTTCGGTCACGAAACACAGGTTGGTTGCACAGAGAAGGGACAGGAGGAGGGGGTGTTTGGTCATGGGGTGGGGTCGGCGGGGAGTTTTGTTTTCTTGGGGGCAAGGTTCAGGCGTCTATCTTCACCGTCACCGGGCAGTGGTCCGAGCCGGTGACGTGGGGGAGGATTTTCGCGTGGTGGAGGCGTTTTTTCAACTCGTTGTCGGCCAGGAAGTAATCAATGCGCCAGCCGATGTTCCGCTCGCGCGCCCCGGCGCGGTAGGTCCACCAGGAGTAGTGGCCGCCGCCTTTCTCGAAGTGGCGGAAGGTGTCGTGGAAGCCGGCCCCGAGCAGGTTGGAGAACCCCTCGCGCTCCTCGTCGGTGAAGCCGGCGTAGCCCACGTTGTCCTTGGGTCGGGCCAGGTCGAGCTCGGTGTGGGCGACGTTGAGGTCGCCGCAGAAAAGGACGGGCTTTTTGTCCCGGAGGCGGCAGCAGTGGGCGAGGAAGGCGGGGTCCCAGAGTTTGTGCCGGAAGCCGACGCGGGAGAGGTCGCCCTTGGCGTTGGGGGTGTAAACGTTGACGAGGAAAAAGTCGGGAAACTCCGTCGTGATGACACGGCCCTCGATGTCGCCCTCGGGCACGCCGATGCCGCGGGTGACGGACAGGGCGGGCTGTTTGGTGAGGGTGAGCACGCCGCTGTAGCCGGGGCGTTGGGCGGGGTTCCAGTGGGCGTGGTAGCCGGCGGACCAGAGGCCGGCGGCCTGGGCCTCGGTGGCCTTGATTTCCTGGAGGCAGAGGACATCGGGCGCGTGGGTCTCGATGAAACCGGGCAGGGTGGTTTTGAGGACGGCGCGCAGGCCGTTGACGTTCCAGGAGCAGAGCAGCATGGGAAAGGAGGGAAGGGCTAGGAGGCAGGAAGGGAAAAGGCGAGGCCGGAAGCGGGCGGGGCGCCGGATGTCGGCTCTCCGGATTACGAATCACTCATGAACGGCATTTTGCTTTCCGGCCCGGGGACAGGTTTTATGTTTCCCACTGATCACTACCATCTCCCTCCATGAAAACCTCCCGCCTCCTTCTCCTGCTTCCTTTCGCCGTGCTTTTCGGCTGCGCCTCCCCTGACTGCGACAAATGCGGCGAACACAAGGAGGGTGGGAAAACCTCCGTCGGCTCCATCCGTCCCGCCGGCAAGGTGAAGGAAACCGAGCTCCCCGCCCTGGCCAAAATCTCCTACAACGACGCGCTCAAGGCCGCTTTGGCCGCCGCTCCGGGCAGCCCGATCAAGGGGGAGCTTGAGGTGGAGGAGGGCACGCTGATGTATTCTTTCGAGATTGTCGGGGCCGACCACAAGGTCACCGAGGTCGAGATTGACGCCGGCAACGGCAAAGTTCTCGAGATTGAAAAGGAGTGATCGGCGGGTTCGTTTCGCGCCGGGGCCGTCCGCCGGGTTAGCTCAGCTGGACGACTTTGGTGTCGGCGAGGTCGTCGTGCAGGGTGTTTCTTTCCCGGCGGAAGATGAGAAGGCTGTCAATCAGCATGATAACGCCGCCGGCCAGGGGGATGAGGCCGACGACTTGGACGGGGAGAAACCGGCGGAGCAGGTAGCGTTGCATGCCGACGGCGGAGCCATCCTTGCGCTGGACCTGGAGTTTGAGGAGTTTTTTCCCGATGGTCTGGCCGTTGGGGAGGAATTTGAAATTGAGGGCCAGCCAGGCCAGGACGCCGGCAAAGGCCCACAGAATGGTCTCCGGGGTAAAGATGACACCGTTCTGGGCGTTTACCGACACGCGTTGGATGAAGCCGGACAAAAACTCCAGGGGCAGGATGATGACCATGATGAGGATTCCGTCCACCATGGCGGCCCCGAGGCGGTTCCAGGGGCTGGCGTTGGCGAGGCCCAGCTCAGGCGGTTCGTCAAGATTTGAGGTCGGCGGGGTGTAGGGGTTGTGGGATTCCATGGGAGTGGAAGGCATTTGCAAATCCCATGCCGGGTCAAGCCCTCAAACCGGCAAGCTTGGTCCGCAATATGATGGACGGCAGGTGTTTCGGAAACTCATTCCCGCCAGTCCCCGACGATTTCGGCGCGGCCGGTGATGTCGAGTTGGTAGAGGTAGGATTCGGCGACTGGCTCGGAGGAGGGTTCGGCCAGTTCCACCGATTCGCGTGAGTAGAGACCGTGGTTCACCCCTTCGAAGACATCGAGGCGCTCCAGGGCGGCCTCGTCCACGCGCCACAGCTCACCTTTGACGCCCTGGGTGTCGTCGGGGTGGGGGACCAGGCAGGGGAAGTCGCCCAGGTCGTGGAGGCGGTAGCCCGGACCGGTGCGGGCCTCCGCCAGAAAGGTCTGGCCGGCGAGCTGCCGGTGGTTTTTGCAGCCGCGTTTGAGGGTTCCGTAAACGAAGAGAAGGGGCATGGTCAGGCCGGGGCCTCAATCTCAAGGACCATCGCGGTGGTGTTGTCACGCCCGGAGTTTTCCAAGGCCTGGGCGACGATCCGGTGGGCCGGGAGGAGGGGAGCCAGTCGGGGCTCGGGGGACCGGATGAGCTCCTCCAGGTGTTTGTCCCACAGGCCGTCAATGACGCCGTCGGAACAGATGAGGAAACGGTCTCCCGGCTCGTAGGAGACGGAGCCGAGGTGGGGATCCAGGAATTGGTGGCCGGCTCCGAGGGACTGGTTGAGGACGTTGCGGCGGGGATGGGAGCGGGCCTCGCGTTCGTTCATTTTCCCCTGCCGGCGGAGCCAGCCCACATGGCTGTGGTCATGCGAGACCTGGGTGATGCCGCCCTCCCGGGGCAGGCGGTAGATGCGGCTGTCGCCGATGTGGCCGAAATACATCCAACCGGGCGAGAACCAGCAGAGGCTGAGGGTGGCGCCCATGCCGGCACATTCCTCGTAGGAGCGGCCGAGTTGGAGGAGGTCTTTGTGAACGGCGTGGAAAAGCTCTCCCAGCAGGTCGGGGAAACCGCTGGTGAGGCCCAGGGCGGAAAGACGGAAACCTTTGGGCAGCAGTTTGGTGATGCGGTCCACCGCGATGCGGCTGGCAAACTCGCCGGAACGGGCCCCGCCCATGCCGTCGCTCACGGCGAAGACAAAGTCGGCCGAAGCCATGGAGGATTCCCCCATTTTTCCGAGGTAACGGGTGTCCCGGCCATCGAACATGACGCCGAGAAAAGCATCTTCGTTATTGGCGCGGACTTTGCCGACATCCGTCAAAGCGGACCAGCGGATCAGGCAGGGTGGGGCGGCGGCGGAGCTGGAAGGCAGGGTCATTGCAAAACTCAGGGACTTGAAGGCAATGCGGGCGTGGTGGATGTTTTTAGCCAGGACGAAATTAAGCAGGACTCGATCTGTTTAAAAACGCTCATTTATTATTCTCGTCCGGCATGGGCGGGTGGTTGCTGCCGTCCAAAAGGGTGGCATATTCAAAATCAATGAGGCAGAAGCGTCCGTCCGTATGGCGATAAGTGATGTTGCGGACAAAAGGGTCGTCGTGGCGGACGCCATACTGTTCGAGCTCGGCAAAGATCTGCTTCCGCCGCTCCTCGCCGAAGTGCTCCACGCGGGTCCCGCAGTTGGTGGTGACGATCCTGAGCGTTTCCGGATCATGCTCCAGCAGCCGGGGGACGAAGGGGCAGGCCATGCGCTCAAGATACTTGAGCACAAGGACTTCGTTTTCGAAGCGTTCCCGCGCCTGATGGCCGCGGAAGGTTTTGTGAACCCTGCCGTCGAAACCGATCTTCACCAGGGCGCGGGCGGTGTCTTTGACGTCGTGCATGGGGGGGTGGTGCCAGTGTGGGAGCAAGGGGGAGACCGGCAAGGTGAAAGCCGGTTTCGGGTCACTTGGAGAAGGGGATGAACGGCCGTTTAGACCTGTCTTGGCATGTCGGTTGCTATGTCTGAAAACGAACAAGCTTGGGCTTGCCCTCGGCAGGACCTGCGCCACTCATCTCACTCCCTCCCAAACACACACCACATCACCATGGCCAAATACAAATTGGAATACGTCTGGCTCGACGGCTACAAGCCCGTCGCGAACCTTCGCGGCAAAACCCAGATCAAGGAATATGCCAGCTTTCCCAAGCTCGAGGAACTTCCCCTCTGGGGCTTTGACGGCAGCTCCACACAACAGGCCCCCGGCGGCAGCTCCGACTGCGTGCTGAAGCCCGTCGCCGTGTATCCGGACTCCACCCGCAAAAACGGTGTTCTGGTCATGTGCGAAGTTTACAACGCCAACGGCACCCCCCACGTTTCCAATTCCCGCGCCACCATCATTGACGATGCCGGAACCTGGTTTGGTTTCGAGCAGGAGTATTTCCTCTACAAACACGGCCGCCCCCTGGGTTTCCCCGAAGGCGGTTTCCCCGCCCCGCAGGGTCCTTATTACACCGGCGTCGGTTTCTCCAACGTCGGCTGCGTCGCCCGCAAGATCGTTGAGGAGCACCTCGACCTCTGTCTCGATGCCGGCATCAACCATGAAGGCATCAACGCCGAAGTGGCCTCCGGCCAATGGGAATTCCAAATCTTCGGCAAAGGCTCCAAGAAGGCCGCCGACGACGTGTGGATGGCCCGTTACCTCCTGATCCGCCTCTGCGAACAATACGGCATTGATGTCGAGTTCCACTGCAAACCCATCCTCGGCCGTTACAACGCCCCCCTGGACTGGAACGGTTCCGGCATGCACTCCAACTTCTCCACCACCCACCTGCGCGAAGTCGGTGGCAAGGAATACTTCGAAAAGCTCATGGCCGCCTTCGCCAAACACGTCGAGGAACACATCGCCGTTTACGGTCCGGACAACCACCTCCGCCTCACCGGCCTCCACGAGACCCAGTCCATTGACAAGTTCTCCTACGGCATCGCCGACCGTGGCGCCTCCGTCCGCGTCCCCCACAGCTTTGTCAACAACGGCTACAAAGGTTACCTCGAAGACCGCCGCCCGAACTCGGCCGCGAATCCCTACGAAGTCGCCTCCCGTATTCTCAAGACCATCCAAACCGTCCCGCTCTCCTGAGTCGGCCGATTGGAATCAGCTTCAAGGCGCCATCCCCCCGGGGTGGCGCTTTTTTTGCGCCCCGGTCCGGACTCGGGGTTGGTGTTTCGCACGGTTTGCCCCGCCCCTGCGGGCATCGGCCGAACGATCATAACACAGGCGAGAGACGGATCGTCCCTGGAGGGCTCAACTGTTTCTCGGAAGATAGCCGAGGTTGTCGCCAAAAATCCTTTCCCATGGGCAACGTAAACAGCCGCGCGACACCTTCCGGGCCGGGGTGATTTTCGATTCTGTTAAACAGTTGCCTGCCAATTATTTAACAGAATTATTCGGCGTGGTTTGCCTTGCCGTCCCGCCAGGGGGAAACGTCAATCCGTATCCCTCATCCGCCCAAAAAACATGCTCGCCGTTCTCACCTCCGGAGCCCTTGTCGGCGTGGAAGCCGTCCCCGTCACGGTCGAAATCAACACCAACCAGACCGGCGACTTCAAACTCGTCGTGGTCGGCCTGCCCGATACCGCCGTCAAGGAGTCCACCGACCGTGTCCTTTCCGCCATCAACAACACCGGCGGCCGCATCTCCTTCACCCGCACGGTCATCAACCTCGCGCCGGGCGACCTGCGCAAGGTCGGTCCCCTCTACGACCTGCCCATCGCGCTCGGCCTCCTCGCCTCCGAGGGCGACCAGCTCGACCCGGCCCGGCTCGACGGCTGGCTCATCGCGGGCGAGCTTTCCCTGACCGGCGCGACCCGCCCCATCCCCGGCGGCCTGGCCCTGGCCCGGCTGTGCAAGTCGTTGAACCTGAAGGGCGTGCTGCTGCCACCGGAGTCCGCCGCCGAGGCCGCCCTGGTCGAGGGCGTGCGGGTCCACGCCGTCGGTTCGCTGGGGGAGGCCTGGCTATTTCTGAGTGGCCGCAAGGAACTGCCCGCCGTGCCGCCCCCGCCCGCCGCCGACCCGGCCGCGCCGGACGATCCGTTTGCCCAGGACTTTTCCGAAATCAAGGGCCAGCACTCGCTCCGCCGCGCCGTCGAGGTGGCCGTGGCGGGCGGCCACAACCTGCTCATCATCGGCCCGCCGGGCAGCGGCAAGTCCATGATCTCAAAACGTTTGCCCACCATCATGCCGGAGCCGTCGCTGGACGAGTTTCTCGAAATCCTGGCCGTCCACTCCGCCGCCGGGATCAGCCTGCCGGGCGGCGTGACCCGCCGCGAACGCCCCTTCCGCTCGCCCCACCACACCATCAGCGATGTGGGCCTGCTCGGCGGCGGCAGCATCCCCGGGCCGGGCGAGATCTCGCTGGCCCACAACGGCGTGCTGTTTCTCGACGAGCTGCCCGAGTTCAAACGCTCCGCCCTCGAGGTCATGCGCCAGCCTTTGGAGGACGGCGACGTGTCCATCTCGCGCAGCGCGGGCAAGATCACCCTGCCGGCCTCGTTCATGCTGGTGGCCGCGATGAACCCCTGTCCTTGCGGGTATTTGGGCGACCCCCGCCGCGAGTGCCGCTGCTCGCCCCCGCAGGTCCAGCGCTACCGCTCCCGTCTGAGCGGCCCGCTCCTCGACCGTATTGACATCCACATCGAGGCCCCGGCCGTCTCCATCGAGGAGTTGCGCACCGCCAAACCCGGGGAAACCTCCGCCGCCGTGCGCGGCCGCGTCCGCTCCTGCCGCGAGCACCAGGGCCGCCGTTTCAAGGGCATGGCCAAGGTCCACTGCAACGCTCGCATGAGCCACGCCCTCATCCAGAAACACTGCGCCATCAGCGCCGATCTCGGCGGGCTGCTCCAGCAGGCCATGGAGCAGCTCAACCTCTCGGCCCGCGCCTTCGACCGCATCCTCAAGGTGGCCCGCACCATCGCCGACCTGGCCGGTTCCGAGGCCATCCAGTCCCCCCACCTGATGGAGGCGATCCAATACCGGAGCCTCGACCGCCAGGTGTTTTACTGAGGTTTTGCCTTCCCTTCGGATAGGCCTTGCCCTGTTTTTAAAAAAGCGGAAGCGGGAAAAGTGAAACATTCACAAATTTCTGTTGGGTAATGAGATAGCTTGAATGATCGCCTTGCCACAAGGCGCATTCCGCAGGGCTGACCCTGGTGGGGCTACTTTCCTCCACCCCGCCGGGGTGTGCCGGAGACCTGTCCTGGAGGGACAGTTGAGCTTAGCCCGGGTCAGGCGTTTGTGCCGCCACCCCGGGCTCTCTCTTCCCCATCACCTAAAATCCAAAAGCTTGGCGCTGTTGATTTTACATCAATTGAGCGTGATTTATGCGTAGGTGAGTCAATTTAAGGTTAGTTTTTTTG
>JANOBW010000454.1:0-11391 GCA_031411855.1 Opitutia bacterium | reverse complement strand
CTCTACCAACTGAGCTACTCAGGCGTTGACCGAAAGCGCCATAAGGCGTGAAGGGCGGAAAACACTAAAGTTCGCCCCTCAGGTCAAGAGGTTTTTCGAAAAATACGCGGCGAGGTGGCGGCCCGCGGAAAACTTCCCTCGTAAACATTTCTTAACCAATAGGTTAATCACCCAGCCCATTTCCGCGCCACGTTCGGCGAATCCCAGGTCACGCCGGCCCGGCCTCGCAAAATCTCCCCAACCTCTGATCCGTCTGCAAGACACGGACCCCAGGCACGACCAACATGGTCTGACCGAAGGCCAAACTTTTGGTTTTTTATTGACCACTCGTCATTTTTTCTGCAAACAATCCACCGGTTCCCGCCTATTTTCACATTCACTTCCCTCCCAGGGGGTTACGCGCCAGCAGCCGGGCCCACTTCACCGACCTTTCTCTTCAGAAAATCATCCCTTCCTCACACGGAACCAATGGCCATATCCGACTCTTTGCCTCCCCCCATGAACACCTCCTCCCCCCAGCTCCTCGTCGATTTCTCCGCCGCCTGGAAGGAGCGTTTTGGATCGGCCCTCCCGCTCGGCCTGGGGCCCTCCCTGGAGAAACTGCTGGGCATCAGCCGCCTCAACCGGCGCTATGCCTTCAACCAGCAAAGCCTGCCGACCGCCTCGCCGACCCCCGAGTTCTGGTCGGCACTGCTGGCCAGCTGGGACCTTGACTATTCGGTTTCGGAAAAGGAACTGGAGGGCATCCCGGCGGAAGGCCCCGTCATCCTCACCGCCAACCACCCCTTTGGTTTTGTGGACGGTCTCATTCTTTGCGGCCTTCTGGCCCGCCGGCGCGGCGACCTGAAACTCCTGGCCAACCAGCATCTGGGGCGCCTCCCCGAGCTGAGCGGCATGATCCTCCCCGTCAACAACTACGGCGGCCCCGAGGCGGCCCGGGAAAACCTTTCCTCACTGCGCGACACCCTTCGGCACCTGAAAGCCGGCGGGGCCATCGCGACCTTTCCGGCGGGCGAGGTTTCCACGCTGAGGGGAAAATCGGGCATTTGTGACGGCCCCTGGCACGCCAACACCGCCCGCCTGGTCCGGCTGACCAACGCCTCGGTGGTCCCGGTCTTTTTCCACGGTTCCAACGGGCCGCTTTTCCACGCCGCCGGATTGCTCAGCCCCGCTTTTCGGACCGCGCTGCTTCCGCGTGAGTTTCTGCGGCGCTGCGGACGGGTCGTTTCGGTTCGGATCGGACAGGCCCTTCCCTCCTCCAAGATCAGTGGCGAGGACGACCAGAAAGCCGCCGATTTTCTCCGGGCCACCACCTATGCGCTGGCCGCCCGGCCCACCCCGCCCGGCCCGTGTCTCACCCATGACGGGATGCGGGTCCCACCCGCGTCGAGGCGCGGCAAACCCACCTCCCCCACCCCGCGCCCTCTGGCCCCGCTCGCTCCGCCCTCGCCTCCCGAAGGCATGGCCGGGGAGATCGCAAACCTGCCGGCCAGGGATCTCATGGTCCAGCAGGGCGGATACCGGGTCATCCTTGCGCCCTCCTGGCGTATCCCCTTGGTGCTGAACGAAATTGGCCGTGAGCGTGAACGCGCCTTCCGGCTCGTGGGCGAGGGTTCGGGACTCGCGCGGGATCTGGACCGGCACGACCGCACCTACCTCCACCTTGTCCTGTGGGATGCGGAGAGAAACGCGGTCGCCGGCGCCTACCGCCTGGGCCGCACCGACATCATCACCCGACGTCTTGGGCTGGACGGCCTCTACACGCACAGCCTGTTCCGCTACCAGCCGGAGTTCTTTCAAAAAACCGGGCCCGCGCTTGAGCTGGGCCGCTCCTTTGTCGCCCCCGAATATCAACGCAAGCCGCAGCCACTCCACCTGCTGTGGCGCGGACTGGGGGAATTCGTCCTGCGCAATCCCCGCTACCGCCGTTTCATCGGTCCGGTCAGCATGAGCGCGGACTATCAGCCGGCCGCCCAGGCCTTGGTCACCGCCGCCCTGGGCTCCCGCTGGGCCGATCCGGAACTTTCCAGCCTGGTATCGCCGACAAGACCCTCGCAAACCCGCAAGCTTCCAACCGGACTGGCCGGCCTGCTGGCCAACTGCCTGCGGGACGAATCCGACCTGTCCCACCTGGTGGCGGCCATCCAACCGGACAACTCAGGGCTTCCCATCCTTCTCAAACATTACCTTAGGCTCAACGCCCGGGCGGTGGCCTGCAATATTGACCGTTCGTTCGGCAACTGCCTCGACACGCTCATCGTTGTGGACCTGCTCGCGGCCGACCCCAAAATGCTGGTCCGCTATCTCGGGGAAAAAGGCGCCGCCGCTTTGCGGGCCCATCATGCGCAAGCCGTTGCGCCCGGGGAGGGGGCAACGCTGTGATCCCGGTTTGCGGAGGCCCAGCCCCGTGGCAACCTGCTCCACGCCAAAGCTTTGCCACATAGTGCCCGAGGTGGGGGTCGAACCCACACTCCTTTAGAGGGAACTGGATTTTGAGTCCAGCGCGTCTGCCGATTCCGCCACCCGGGCCAACACAGAGTCAGCCACAGAAAGCCCGAACGAGATGTTGGCAAGCAGGAACAGGGAACTTAATAGGCCGATTTTGGAGGGATGAGCACCACCCGCACGGTTTTGGCAATGAGGATGACATCCCGCCGGAAGGACCACCGGTTGATGTAATCCAAATCAAGGCGCACCCTTTCACGCAGCAGCTTGTCATCCGTGATCTCCCCCCTGAATCCCAGTGTCTGGGCGTAACCGGTCAGTCCCGGTTTGACGAAGTTGCGAAGGTGATACTCACCGACCAGCCGGCTGAACTCCTCGTCATGCTGCAAAAGGTGCGGCCGCGGGCCCACCACGCTCATTTCGCCCAGAAGCACGTTCCAAAACTGGGGAAACTCATCCAAACTGCTGCGGCGGAGAAAAGCTCCAAACCGATAGATGCGGGCGTCCCCCTTGGTGGCCTGGCGCGACTCATCCTGGGCCTGGGTGTGGCGCACGTGCATGGTGCGGAACTTCAAAATCTCAAATCCGGCACGGTTGTAACCGCTCCGCAACTGCCGGAAAAAGACGGGGCCGGGAGATTGCGACTTTTGAAAAAGCATCACCAGCAGGCAAAGGGGAGGCAGGATGAACAACACCACCGGCAGGGCCACGGCAAGATCCAGGGAACGCTTCAGGACGCGGTTCAGCGGGTTCTGCAAAGGTTCATCCTGGGGAGTGAAAAAGGTGTGATCCCCATGCCTGACCACCCCCAGGGGCTGTTCCAGATAATCCTCCCAGCGGTTGTAGATCAGCAATCGGCAACCGGCCTTTTGACATTCCGCCGCCACTGATTTCACCCAGCCCTCATCCCGGCGACTTTCCAAAAGGATCACTTTCTGAAGATTGTTTTGGGAGAGAATCCTGCTCAAATCCTTATCGCTGCCCAAGATCGGCAGGGGAAAACCAGGGGAGTCCTTCCCGTCCTGAGTGACCACTCCCTTCACCCGCAATCCCAGCCACTCCATCTGGCGGCACCACGGGACCATGCGCTGGGCGGATTCCAAGGAACCAACGAGGACAAAACCCAGGGTGTTGCCTCCGGCGAAGGCCATCCTCGCCAAAGCCTCCGAAACATAACGCCGCACCACCACGGCCAAAAACAAGGCCAAAAACAAAAACAATCCAAGATAAAGCCGACTGATCTGCTTGTCCTTGGTGGCGAAAACGATGGCGAAAACAACCAAGGCCAGGGCCACCACATCCCTGCCGCCCTGCCGCATCGCCACACTCCACCTTTCGGTGGACGTGCCGGTGAAAAGGAGTTCCTGCTCATCGGTCATCGGGGAAATGAGCGCGGCCAGCAAAGTCCCTAAAATAAACAGGGTGAAATTGACGTGCTCGTAGGGCTGCAAATCAAACAGGTTGGCCATCCAGGCGGAAATAAGGAACCAGAGCATTAAAACAGCCGCCTGAGCAAGATTGGTCAGGGTCAAAAGTCCTTTGAGTCGGCTGGAAAGCATTAGGATGTAAAACTGAAATATGCAGACCGGAGGCCATCCCGGCAAGAACGGACGTTTTCATCCTTCAACCCGACTCGACAAGTTCAAATTTGGTTGAACAAGCCCGGTCATTCACAACGTTGACACCATGTTTCCCGAGCCACCTGGACCGACCTCGGAGCCATCCTTTGCCACGGGGATGGCCGAGGGCTCCGTCTGGTCCTGCCTCACCACCCAGCCTCGCCGTGAACACATTGCGGCGGCCGGCTTGCGCAAGCGGATGAAGGAAGCCGAGGTTTTTTGCCCCCGGCTGAGTTTTGTCAAAAAAACCAGGCGCGGGAAAGTGCGGTTTGTGGAAGCTCTTTTTCCCGGATATCTTTTTGTCAGTTCCCCCCTGGAAAATACAAGACGTTTGATGGAATCCGTCCCCGGAGTGCGCGGCGTGGTTCGCCTGGGAGGATCTTGCGTCACGGTGCCTCCCAAGGTCATTGAGGAATTGCAGGCTCGTTTTCCGGAGGGGCTCTTGTATGAACCGGACCCCGAACTTTGCCCGGGCACCGAGGTTGCCATTCTGGAAGGGCCGTTTTCCTCCCTCCACGGGGTGGTGTCCAGCCGGATACCGGGAACGCGGCGGATTGCCGTCCTGCTGGACATGCTCGGGCGCGAGCTTTCCATCCAACTGCCTGAGGAGGCCCTTCTGCCCGCCTCATACAAACCACGGGGGGCCATCCGCCCCAAACCCGCGCCATGAAAAACCGGGTCGCCTTGGTCACCGGCTGTTCCGGACAGACGGGGTCCTACGTGGTCGAGGAGTTGCTGGGCAACGGCTGGGAGGTCCATGGGCTGAGCCGTTCCCCGGCGAGCGGCGGGGGAACGGGCGGGAAGGCCGGAACCTTTTTTCCGCATATCTTGGAAGACCACGGGAAACTTCCCGACCTGTTGCTGAAAACCGCCCCCACCCACGTGTTTCATTTGGCGGCGCAATCCAGCCCGGGAGCAAGTTTTGCCAACCCCGTGGAAACCCTCACGGCCAACACCGTCCTGACCCTCAAGCTGCTGGAAGCCTGCCGGAACCTGCCGGCCCCCCCCCGGTTTTTGCACGCCTCCTCCGCCGAAATTTTCGGTTCCCCGGGGCAGCTGCCCGTCAACGAGAAGTCTCTTTTGCAGCCGATTTCACCCTACGGGATCAGCAAGGCCGCCGCGCATCAGCTGGTCCAGTTTTATCGCCGCTGCCATGGCCTGCCCGCCTGCAACGCCATCCTGCTTTCGCATGAATCGCCCCGGCGCGGCCCAAACTTCGTCACCAGCAAACTGGCCCGGGCCGCCGCCCGTATCAGCAGGGGGATCGGCACGGAGGTTTTTCTGGGCGATCTCAACGCCCGGCGCGACTGGGGCTGGGCTCCCGATTACGCCCACGGCTGCGTGCTGGCCCTGACAGGCGATATCCCTTCCCGGGACTTCATCTTTGCCACCGGAGTCTCCCATTCGGTCGAGGAATGGGCCGAGGCCTGTTTCACCTGCGTCGGGCTGGATTGGAAAAACCACGTCCGCACCGACCCTGCCTTTCTCCGGCCCACGGACATCCCCGAGATGCGCGGGGACGCCACCCTGGCCCGCGAGATGCTCGGCTGGGCTCCGACCCGGGATTTCAAGGGCACCGTCCGCGCCATGGTCGAAGCCGAACTGGCCCAACTCGGGGAAGGCGGCTCCCCGTGAGCGCCGCCTCGGGCCCGCTTTCCGCAACCGTCCCAGCCGACCTGCCCAGGGCCATTTCTCCCAGTGTCTGATGCGAGTTCTGATTGTCAGCCCGACGTTTTTCGATCCCTCCTCGGTGGTGGGAGGGGGTGAGCGATACCCGATGGAGCTGGCCCGGGCCCTTTCCAGCCGGGTCGAGACCACCCTGGTCAGTTTCTCCAAGATGCGGATGACCCGCAACCTGGGCGCTTTCCGCCTCGAGGTCTTCCCCGTCACGGTCCTGCTGGGAGGGAACAGACTCAACCCCCTTTCCTTCAGCTTTTTGCAACTGCTGGGGGGCGCGGACATCATCCACACGCACCAGGCTTTCACGATGGTTTCGGACCTGGCCTGCCTGGGCGCGGCCCTGCTCGGAAAAAAAGCCTTTGTGACCGACCACGGAGGGGGCGCCGCCCGGGTCTTGAACCGCCGCCTGCCGCTTCTGCAGACCTACCGGGCCGCGATCTGCTACTCGGACTTCATGATCGCGGGGCAGGCGCGTGAACTCAGGGACAAGACACTCCTGATCAAAGGCGGCATCAACCAGTCCGTCTTTTGTCCGGACCCGTCCGTCCCCCGGCAAAACCATCTTCTTTATGTCGGCCGGCTGCTTCCTCACAAAGGGGTGGACTACCTGGTGAAAGCCTTCCGCCTCTGGGCCCGGCCAGGCTGGCGCCTCCGTTTGGTGGGCAGGGTTTACGACGAGCCTTACTTCAACGATCTGAAACGGCTCTCCGAGGGCTTGGCGGTGGACTTCATCCAGAACGCCAGCGACGAGGCCCTCCTGCATGAATACCGCAGCGCCCGGGCCACGATTCTCCCCAGTGTCTTCACGGACTGCCGGGGCGTCTATTATCATGCCCCGGAGCAAATGGGCTTCACCCTCCTGGAATCACAGTCCTGCGCCACCCCGGCCATTTGCACCGATGCCGGGGCGATGCCGGAGTTTGTCAACGATGGCGTCACCGGCCGGGTGGCCCGGCAAAACTCCCCCGAAAGTCTCGCGGAGGCCTTTGCCCAGGTCTGCGATCCGGCCCGCTGGCCCTCGCTGTCCGCCGCGGCCCGGCCCTTCTGCGCCCGGTTTTCCTGGGAGGAGGTGGCCCGCCTGCACCTCAGGGCCTATGCCGAACGGTGAACATCGCCGTTGAATCACCCGCCTCGCCAACCAACCTTTCCCCCGCTCCCTCCCCCCGAAACACCCGCCTCTTCCGCAACTTGAAATCCGACCACCCCAAACGTCTTCTGGCCTGCGTCCCCAACCTGAGCGGTTCCCTCGGGATCAGCCGCGTTTACACCGGCTCCTGCGACGCCCTCCGCCGCCGCGGCTGGCAGGTGGACTATCTGTCGCCGGCGGATCTGGGCCTCTCCGTCGGCATTCTGGAGGAAACCTACCGGCAGGCCCTGCGGGAACGGCTCCAGGCCGTCGCGGGCGGCTACGATTTCGTCGAATACGACTACTCCACCCTGCCCTTTCCACGCGGCGATTTTCCCGCCACCCCCGTGTTTGTGGCCTGCTCCGTCCTCCTCGACCACCACCTGCGGGACATCACGCTTCCCTCCCTGCTCAAGGGCCCCCGGCGCCTCGCCTCCCTTCTCCGCGGCAAGCTCCCCGGCCGCCGCCCGGGATGGAACCTGCCCGACCACATCGCCCGCTGCGACGCCACCATGCGGTCCGCCGACCTGGTCAGCGTGGCGGGTCCGCGCGACCTCGCCAAACTGGTGTCCCTCGGGATGCCCCGGGAGAAGGTCGCCGTCCTTCCCTATGGCCTCGACATCAGCGACTTCGAACGTCTCGCCGCCGTCCCCGCCCATGACACGCCGCCTCCGCGGGCCGTGTTCCTCGGGACGTTTGACGCGCGGAAGGGAGGAGCCGAATTGCCCCGCATTTTCACCGCCCTGAGAAAGCGGCACCCCGGCTTCCGCCTCCGCCTTCTCGGCACGGCCGGACTGTATCCCACCGCCGGCGAGGTGGCCGCCTTTTTTCCCCGCGCCCTCCGCCCCGCCCTGGAGATTTTCCCCCGCTTCGAACGCGCCGATCTGCCCGCCCTCCTCTCGGACTGCACCCTCGGGATCTTCCCCTCCCATCTGGAAAGCTTCGGGTTTTCCGTGCTGGAAAAAATGGCCGCCGGACTCCCGGTCCTGGCCTATGATGTGCCCGGCCCGGGCGATCTGCTCCCCCGCGAATGGCTCGTCCCCCGGGGGGATTGGGCCGCGCTCGGCGGGCTGGCCGAACAGTTTCTCTCCCATCCCGAACGCCTCCCCGCCGCCCGCCTTCTGGCCCGGGAAACGGCTTCGCGCTGGACGTGGGACAAAGCCGGAAAACTCACCGAGGAGGCGTTTCTCCAGGCCCAAAAACATCACGTCACGGCATAAGCAGAAAACAACGCAGCCTCGCCCCCCGCTTCTCTCGCCCGCCTCGTCGCCCCGCTGCTCCCGCCCATGCGCCTCCTGCTCTTCAGCCACCACTTCGCCCCCAGCGTGGGCGGCATCGAAAGCCATTCCCGCCTCCTGGCCGAGGAGTGGACCCGGGACGGACACCGGGTGACGGTGGTGACCTTCACGACCCACGCCGGGATGGATTCATACCCCTACCGCGTCGTCCGCAATCCCACCCGCTCCGCCTGGCGCAACCTGTTAAGGGAGAGTGACCTGTGCGTCCACAATCACATCAGCCTCCAGGCCGCGGCCCACCTCCTGCTCACTCCCGTCCCCTGGGGCGTCATCCTCCAGACCTGGCTCCAGGCCTACGGCGCGCCGCCCGGGCCGGCCGGGCTGGCCAAACAGGCCGCGCTCTTCCTCGCCCATGCCCGCCTCGCCATCAGCCCGGCCGTGGCGGAGGCGCTCAAAGCCCCCTCGCAACTCCAGGGCAACGCCTACGACCACCGGGTGTTTTATCCGGATCAGACCATCCTGCGCGACCGGGAGCTTGTGTTTCTGGGCCGCCTCGTCTCGGACAAGGGGGCGGACCTCCTCATCGAGGCTCTGGGACTCCTCGCCGGACGGGGGCTGCGCCCCCGGCTTTCGCTCGTCGGCGACGGCCCGGAACGCCCCCGGCTCATCGAACAGGCCGCGGCCCTCGGACTCTCCGAACAAGTCACCTTCACGGGAATCGTCCAGGGAGAGGCCCTGGCCGGGCTTCTCCGCCGCCACGAGATCCTCGTCGTCCCCTCCCGCTGGCCCGAGCCCTTTGGCATTGTCGCCCTCGAAGGCATGGCCTGCGGCTGCGTGCCCGTGGTCAGCGACGGGGGCGGCCTGCCCTTCGCCGTGGGTGCCGCCGGCGTTTCCTTCACCCGCAACTCCGCCTCCTCGCTGGCCCTTGCCGTGGAGAGACTTCTGGCCGATCATAGCCGCCTGGCCGGGCTCCGGGGCCACGCCGAGGCACACCTCGCCCGCTTCCAGGGGCAAACCGTGGCCCGGGAAACCCTTCTCCGCCTGACCGACGGCCTCACCGCGACAGGGCTCTGAGAAAGCCGCGTCCGAAACGCCGCAGGTCCGGTCACTCCGGTTTGCGGAAACACACGCCCATCTGGAGCATGAGTTTGCGGCCCAGACCAAAGGGCAGGCGGCGGGTGGCGGACTCCACCGACCCGATCAGCCCGCGTGGCAGCAGGCGCAGCAGGGTTTCCATCTTCATGTGCCCGTTGGTCAACGGGTTGGTGAAAAGCGCGAGTTCCTCCACCACCAGGCCGGCGCGTTCCGCCAGGGGCGCGATTTCGTCGGGATGAAGCAGGAAAATATGGCCGTCGGAGTTGGGCTTGAACTGGACGGACTCATACACCGAGGGGTCGGCGCAGTCCGAGAACTTGGGCAGGTCGTTGCGGAAATAGGCCCCGTTCGGCGTCGTCATGACAATGTGTCCGCCCGGTTTCACCAACTGGGCGGTCTTCTTCAAAAAATCGTCGGGATGGGCCACATGCTCAATGATTTCCGTGATCAGCACGCCGTCAAAAAGAGAAGGGAAACCCAGTTCGAAGGCGTTGCCGGGGGCATAACTGATGGTGCCGCGCTCGTGTTTCAGCCGGACATAGTCGGCCAGGTCGGCCCGGAGATCGTTCCAGGTCACATCATAGCCCATCTCGGCCAGCGAGAGGGAGAAGTTTCCCTGGGCGGCGGCGATGTCCAGGACCCGCGAGCCGGGCTTGAGGACCCGGGCCAGCAGCCGGAGGGTCTCCCGGCGGCGGGATTCGTAGGCGTAGGCGTAGCCGCGGTTGGTGATTTCCCCGTAAATTTCCTCCAAATCATAGGGATAGGAATACTTCCAGGAGTCGGGCCAGGAGTCTTGCGGATGCACTCGTTTCATGGGTGTCGGACGGGAGGCGGCGGAGTTGGGGAGGCGAAAGGAAGCTGCCCAGAGACGGGAAGAAGGCTTCCCCATCAAGCCCCATCGTCAGCACGGGGCGTGCCGGGGCGGCGGCCTCCGCTCAGGGGGGCGGCAGGTTGGAAAACGCCCCCCAGCTCGCGTTGGGCGCGGGGCCGAGCTCATAGAGAAGGCTGCCACCCTGGAGAAGCTCCTCGTGGGTGATCCACCAGCGGGCCAGGGGGAGGCCGTTGAGCCAGGCCTTCTGGATGTAGGCATGGTTGGGGTTGAAGTTTCTCACCTCGATGGTGAAGGTGGTGGCGGGGTAATGGGCCGGGTCAAAATGAAGCGTGGCCGAGGCGTGGCGCGGGGCGGTGAGTTCCCACACCGGTTTCTGGCGGCAGCCGCCGTCGGTTTGAAACAGTCCGAGCGAGGCCAGGACAAACCAGGACGAAAGCTGGCCTTCATCCTCCTCGCCCAGATAGCCGTCCTGGGCGGAGTGACCGTAAAAACGGTCCAGGACGGCCCGCGTCCATTTCTGGGTCAGCTGGGGTTGGCCGGCCCAGTTGAAGAGCCACGGGGCGTGCAGGGCGGTCTCGTTGCCAAAGGTGAGGGGCAGCAGGGAAAACTGCTCGCCGGGAGCGGCAAAACGCGTGGCGGAGGCGGTCACGAAGGCGGAATTGAGCGTCTCCACAAAACGTTCCCTCCCCATGGCTTTCATAAGGCCGGGGATGTCGTGGGGGACAAACCAGGTGTATTGGGCGGGATTGGCCTCCACATAACCCTTGGTGTAAATCGGGTCGAAAGGAGTCACCCAGGCGCCGGTGCCAAGTTTGGGACGGGTCCGGCCCGTCCCGGGATCAAAGACCTTTTGCCAGGCGCCGGACAGCCTTCGGGCCGGCGCGGCCTCCACCTTGTGCCCGAGGGATTCGCCCAGCTGCGCGACGGACCACGCGGCATACCCGTAGGCCAGGGTGTTCGAGGCGGCGCCCAGGTCCGAGGGCACGTATTCGTGCCTGAGAAAGACCGGCCCGTCCCTGAGCCCGACCATCCCCAGGCCCGGCACCATCCTGGGAGGGGTGGTGAGCAGCTCCAGGGAGGCCTTCCAGGCCGCCTCCGCATTGAAGCCTTTGACTCCCGCCAGCTTGGCGGACGCCAGCATCGGCAGGGCGCCGGTCTCCCCGGAATAACCCACGTATTCCAACCCGGGCGCCCCGGAGCTGAGCCACCCGTAGTGCTCGTGCAGGGCGAGTTCCGTCCGCACCCGGCTGAGGGCCACCGAGGGGGCCAGCAGGTTGCAAAGGGGATTGAGGGTCCAGTGGGATCCCGCGTGGGCCGAGCCGCCGATCATGGCGGGGGGGAACACCTGCGACAGGG
>JANOBW010000453.1:0-4947 GCA_031411855.1 Opitutia bacterium | reverse complement strand
CCGCGAAGGCGGCGCGGGCGGGGTCGTCGGCGAGGTAGCGGAACTCCTCCTTGTTGCCGGTGCGGAGGCGGACAAGCCAGCGGGGCAGTTCGCCATCAGGGGAGCGTTGGTCGAGGAAAGTTTCCAAGGGGCAGCCATGACGGGTGACACCGCCGCCGATGAGCTCAAGGCGGGTCAGCGGGGTCACGAGTTTGGTCAGGGCCTCGCCGGTGAAGGAGACCTTGTCGGAGAGGCGGACGAGCGAGACATCCTCAGCTCCGAGTTGCAGGAGGATGCGATTCATCTCCTGGTCGTCCTGGATGTATTGCTCGCGCTTCTTGCGTTTGATCCGGTAGAGCGGCGGCTGGGCGATGTAAACGTAGCCCTTGTCAATCAGGCCCCGCATCTGGCGGTAGAAAAAGGTGAGCAGGAGCGTCCGGATGTGGGAGCCGTCCACGTCGGCGTCCGTCATGATGACAATCTTGTGGTAGCGGACCTTGGAAGAGTCGAAGGAGCCCTCGCCGGGATGGTCGCCGATGCCCGCGCCGATGGCGGTGATCATCGTGCGGATTTCATTGTTGCCCAACACTTTGTCGAGACGGGCCTTCTCCACGTTGATGAGCTTTCCGCGGATGGGGAGGATGGCCTGGAACTTGCGGTCGCGGCCCTGTTTGGCGGAGCCGCCGGCGGAGTCGCCTTCGACGATGTAGAGCTCGCATTTGGAGGGATCGCGCTCGGAGCAGTCGGCCAGTTTGCCGGGTAAACCACCGCCGACGAGGGCGGTCTTGCGGACGGCCTCGCGGGCCTTGCGGGCGGCCTCGCGGGCGCGGGCGGCGTTGAGGGATTTTTCGAAAATGGCCCGAGCCACCGTGGGGTTGGAGTCGAAGTGCTGCATCAGCCCGTCGTAGGTCACGGACGAGACCACGCCGTCCACCTCGGGGGAGATGAGTTTGACCTTGGTCTGGGACTCGAACTTGGGGTCGCTGTGCTTGACGGAAATGACCGCCGCCAGGCCCTCGCGAACATCGTCACCCGTGATCTGGGCCTCGTTGTTCTTCAACAGGTTGTTGGCCTTGGCGTATTGGTTGATGGAGCGCGTCAGGGCCGAGCGGAAGCCGCTCAGGTGGGTGCCGCCGTCCGGGTTGTGGATCGTGTTGGTGTAGCAGAGGGCCTGCTCGTTGTAGGAATCGTTGTATTGCAGAACGATCTCCACGTGGACCTCGACCTCCTTCTCGGAATTGGCGATGCGCATCTCCTTGCGGAAACTGATCGGCTTGGCGTGGACGACGTTCTTGTTGCGGTTGAGCTGCGTGACGAACTCCACCACCCCATCGCGGTAGAACAGCTTCTCCTGCTTGGCGTCCGGAACGCGCTCGTCGAGGAAGGTGATTTCCAGGCCGGAGTTCAGGAAAGCCAGCTCGCGCAGACGCTGCATGATGCGGTCCGACTTAAACTCGACCGTGTCGCGGAAGATCTCGGGATCGGGCTTGAAGGTGATGAGCGTGCCTGTGCCGGTGGCCGTGCCGATGATTTCGAGCTTCTTGACGGTTTTGCCGCGCTCAAACTCCATGTGGTAGGCGTGGCCGTTGCGATACACTTCGACCTCGAACCATTCGGAGACGGCGTTGACGCACTTCGCGCCGACCCCGTGCGTGCCGCCGGAGAACTTGTAGCCGCCCTGGCCGTATTTACCGCCGGAGTGCAGGGTGGTCAGCACCATCTCGACGCCGGGGATGCCGTATTTCGGGTGGATGTCCACCGGGATGCCCCGGCCGTTGTCGCGAATGGAGAGGGAGCCGTCGCCGTGGATGACCACATCAATCCGGGTGCAGTGTTTCGCCAGGTGCTCGTCCACGGAGTTGTCCAGCACCTCGGAAACGCAGTGGTGGAGGGCGCGCTCGTCGGTGCCCCCGATATACATGCCGGGCTTCTTGCGGACGGCCTCAAGCCCCTCGAGTTTGCCCAGCTGGGCGGAACCGTATTCACCGGAAACGGCGGTGTCGAAAGAGGGTGGCTCGGGAACGTTTTGCGGAACGGGCGGAACGGCGTCGTCGGTCATGTGAAAATTTCGGGAAAAGGTAAGGTTGCGGCGGGATTTTCCGACCCCTCATAACTTACTGAAGGAGAGGGACTTAGAACACCATGGTGGACGGGTTCGAAGGTTCAGGAAAACGCGCATTAAGCAATAGCTTTCCGGTATGGGCCAGGGCAATGGAAATCATGCGGGAAAAGGCCCTTTTTCGGAGGCGGTGGAAAGAGGACTTTAACGCCTCCGGAGGCCGTTGGAACAAGACCTCCGGAGGCGTTCTCCGTGTTTCGGCACCGCACCCCGTTTGAGGTGGCATGACCAGACAACCAACCCCTTTGGACATGTCCTTGCGAATCGCGTCGCGGCGCCTGAACGTGTGTCCCCTACCCCCGTCCAGTGTCGCTACGCGACACTGATGAATCATTGATTCGCGGTGGCGCTTAAAAGCCACGGCCACACCCAACAGTCATGACGTGGCAGCCAAGATAACGTTACCAAAGCGGATAGTTACCCGGGCGGCGGAGCCAAGCGTCCGCACTCCCAGAATACCCTGGCCTCACTTTCGCCCGGAAACCGACTTGGAAGGCGCCTTTTTGGCCGGAGGCTCAAAAGGAGCAAGCCTCTGAGGGACCGCCCGGGGGGCAGGCGGCAGAAAGGCCCAGCCCAGGGCTCCCGCGACAGCCAGCCCCATGACCACGGCGAGTGCCTTGGTTTCCTGCCGGGTCAGTATCCAAAAACGCATGGAAAAGGGCACAAAAAACCCTTTCCACAGGGGAAAGGGTGAAGGTTGTGGGTCTTGATCTCCAAAGGCTTATTCAGCGGCTTTGGTCTTGCGCAGACCTTGGACGCGGTCGCCTTCTTTCCATTGGCCGCGCTTTTTGAGCAGTTCGACGCGCTCAAAACGCTTCAGGACGTTGCGCTTCTTGGAGGAGCCACCGCCACCGGTGGAGTTGAAGGAAGGATGCAGAGACATGGCTGGTAAATGTAAAAGGGTCTAGAAAGACAGACTGCGACTCGGAATCAAGTGATTTTTCAATAAACTCACAAAGGGAAGCCCAACGCGAGCGCTCCAAACATGTGATGACTGCGCGCGTCGTGCTCCCGGGTCCTGAAATAACCCGTGAAGGAAAGATTGGCCCCGCCGGGGAATCCGACCACGGCCCCGGCGGCAAGTTCACCGACAAACGGTTGTTTGCCAATATCTTGCGATGTCTTGGACGTGTTCCCGTCAAGAAAGATGTCCTGGGCGGCATATTTTGCCTCAAGGCCGGTGAAAAGATGCCAGGACCATCGTCCCTCGCGGTGGGTCGAACCGGGCTGGTTGTAGGCAAACTCATGGGGCGCGCCCGCCCGGATGCCTCGGTTTCCAAAGGTGTCGGGAAGGTTCCGTCCCCAGCGGATGATGCCTCCCGCCGCGGCATTCACAGCCACGTTCCCCCCTCTGACAACGGCGTAGGGAAGGAAATCACTCTGATAGGAGTCTCCCTGCCAGAACAGCTTGCGGGCGGTAACCTCGTAGGCGGCCAGGACAGCGGGTTCGTCCCTCAACTGGTTTCCCCAGCCATTGAATTTTGCGAAATCACGCCAATCATGGATGGCATCCTGAGCCTCTTTCGCCAGCGAGGACTCACCGATGATGCCAAGTTGCAATTCAAAGCTGTGGAGCAGCGACCAGCCGTCGGGAGAGGAGGCCGGGGAAACCCCATGAAACTCCAGCGATCCGTAGAGATAGCCGGCAAAGGGGCGGTCATTCAGAATCGGGGCGAAAGAAAGGTAATCCTTGGGGGTGTAAATCTGCTGG
This sequence comes from Opitutia bacterium, assembly GCA_031411855.1. Classification (GTDB taxonomy): domain Bacteria; phylum Verrucomicrobiota; class Verrucomicrobiia; order Opitutales; family JANOBW01; genus JANOBW01. The sequence continues at coordinate 1,138 of JANOBW010000453.1, read as the reverse complement.
CCGATATTGAACCCCCAGCGGTGCTGGTCGAAAGGTCCGCCGGTTGCCAAGGGCGACAGGACGGCGAGTTCCTGACCGGCCGTGTAATCACGGTCGGTGTTGAAGAACAGGTCGTTCTCATGCGTCACAGTGATGGCCCAGGAGTCAGAACCGGCGCCTTGCGCGCAGTTGAGGAACACAGGGCTGGATAAGCCCCAAAACAAGATGTGAAATGCCTTATGTTTCATGGAAGACTAAAAACTTACGTGATGCAGGAGTGCGCACCTGTGTCAAACCTCCACAATCGGCGGTTGACGTCGGCCCGCTCCGCCCCATAGCAAACCACCTCTCTTGGGACCATAGTTCAATGGATAGAGCGTCGGCCTCCGAAGCCGTAGATCCGAGTTCGAGTCTCGGTGGTCCCACCATTTTTATAAAGCGTTGAAAGTTAATGAGTTAAAGTGAACAAAGAAAACGCCAGCCTTCATTAGTGCGCCCAAAGTGTGCCCAGAGTGTTCTGCCTCACATGCCAGCGCCCCGCTGACCAGCGGCTTGCGGGCACCGGCCCATTTGCGGGTGAGCAGGCCTGTGACGCCCTCTTGCACGACTTTGTCCCGGTAGTTGAAAACGCTGGGGCGGCTGACCCCGGCGACTTCGGCGATCTGATCGGCGTTCAACTCATGCCTGGCGATGAGGCGCACGACGAGGAGGCGTTTGCGCGCCCAGTCCGCCTGCGGCTGCTCCTAGGCCAGATCAATTTCCTTCACCAGTTCAGAGCCAAGCGGAGGAAGTGTTCTCATACGCGCAAAACATGACCGATTCGGGACACATCGTAAAGAATAAAAGCTTAACGCTATTGGTAGCGCAAGGCGTTTTTGGTCCACGAATCACATGAATGCCAACGAATGAAAACAGAAAGCGCCGTGGATGACCTTCGTGTTTTCGTGCCTTCGTGCGAAACCTCGGTTTTGCCTTCGCTTCCTTCCGATCCTTCCCGAGACAGCCTGATTTGAAAACATCAGAGGCTGTGTTTCACACCAAGTCACGAATCAAAACAGGAGTGATTCGGCTGCATCTCTTTGTTGATTCGTGACTTGGTGTGAAACACAGCCTCTGATGTTTTCAAATCAGGCTGTCTCGGGAAGGATCGGAAGGAAGC
>JANOBW010000452.1:0-3615 GCA_031411855.1 Opitutia bacterium | reverse complement strand
AGGCTGCTGAGGACGAAGGAGGAGCCGTTGGCGTCATTCCAAATCACGGTGCGGCGGATGCCCAGGCCGCTCACGTAAAGGGAATCGTCCTGGGTGCGGAGGAAGCAGTCCTCGACCAGGGTGTTGCCAAAGGGGTTGATGCCGTCGCCGTTCGCGCGCCAGGTGAAGATCTTGGTCCACCGGACCTCGTTGGGGTGTCCCTCCTGGTAAGGGTGGATGAGCATGAGCGAGTGCGTCGCGGAGTCGGCGATGGTGATGCCTTCCACGCGGGTGTCAGTGGTGCCGACGAGTTCGATCGGACGGTAGCGCCCGTGATCTTTCTCCCCGGCCGGCGGCTCGGCATACTTCGGGTGTTTCAGCCGCGCCCCGGAGAGGGTGCCGAGGCCGAAGATGCGGATGTGGTGGCCGTCGCCCCACTTCGTGTTGGAGAACGTGCCGTAAACTAGGGCGTCTCCGGGAAGGTAATAGTTGCGGTTGGCGCGCAGGGGGAAGGCCAGACCGACATCGTGGACGCCGGGGAGGAAATAGAGGGTGGTCCAGGGTCCGTCGCTGGGTGGCATCTCGCCCGGTTTGACCGTCAGCACGCCGGGATCGCCCGGCCTGGGTTTGCCGGCCACGGGCGGGTTGGCGAAGAGGGAGATGGTGTGGAGGGGGGGGCCTTGGTAGCCCTTGCCTGTGTCCTGCGCGTCCATCTGGCCGTCAACATCCACGGCGACGAGGCAGGGATGATCGAGACGGACCAGAACCTTGCCGTCCGTGACGGAACAGGCGGAGGCCTGGCGTTGCGGGTGGGCCGCGGCGGAACGGATGGGCTGCCCATTGACGCGGGAGATTTCCACCTCCACGGGTCCTTCGGTTTCGAAGTTCACGTAGGTGTGGGTCCAGCCCGCCAACGAGTCGAAATAGGCGTCGGTGTTCTTCTCGATTTTTTTGCAGGAAGTTTCCCAGGCGAAGGCGCTCTGCCAGGCGGACTCCTGCGAGGCCGGCCGCACCCGCACCTGGTAATGTTCCGAAGGGGCGAGTCCGGGCACGGTGGGACAGACCACCAATCCGTCGGCCGCGGCAGCCGGGACGTTGAGGGACAGGAGGAGGGTGAGAAGGAGGAGGAGGTGTTTCATGCTATTTGAGGCGGATGAGCTTGGGCGTTTCGGTGGAGGATTCGATCGCCGCGATGGTTTCCCGCACCGACTTCGCTTTCACGACCATCAGGTGCTTGGGAAAGTTCTTTTCGTCCTTTTCAAAGTAGTCACCGAGCTTCGTCAGTTCAGGGATGAAGGCCTTGGCGTGGGTGCCGTAGCTGAGAAGGATTTGCATCAGTTCCGGGGTGCGCTCCTGGCTGGCCCACGGGTTCTGCTCACGGGTGTATTTCACGCAGGCGGCCATGCCCTCCTCGATCCCGTGTTTGGCCAGCAGGCGCAGGCCTTCCACGCGGATCGTGTCCGCGAACATCTCGCCGCTCGGGGCGGGCTCGACCACCGCCTGGTAAATGGCGGGCAGGAGGGGTTTGATCTCCTCGAAGGAAAGATTGTGGTAAACGGAGCCGATGCTGCCCCGCGCCCGGCCGTCCTGGTTTTTCAGACCAACCCGCACGGCGTTGTAGAGGGCCGCGCGGTCCACGCCCTCAAGCGAGCGGCTGAGGAGGCCCTCGCGGTCAAAGAGGGCGAAGGTGAGATAGCGCTGCTGCATCCCGCGCGGGTCTTTCATGGGGTCCGATTGGGCCAGCAGTTCGAGGAGTTGGGGCACGGCCTGCATGGCGGGGGCCCCGATGGCGGCCAGGGCGTCGGCGGCCTTCACGCGCAACCACAGGTCCTTGTCTTCCAGCGCTTTCCGCAGCAGGCCCACCGCCGGGGCGCCGCGTTTGCGAAGCTCGGCGAGGGCCTGGCAGGCGCCCAGGCGCGACTCCAGCTGGGATGACTCCAGCAGCTTCACCACGGCCGGGACAGGCGGGTTTTTGCGCCGGCCCAGCGCCATCGCGGCCCGCTCGCGGACCACCGGCGACCAACTTCCCAGACGCCCCAGGAGCTGCTCGTCGGTCAGCCCGTCGTAGGCGCTGACCCGGTCCTTGTTGTTCCATCCCCGCCCGTCGCTGATAAGTGACCGGGCCGACGCGGCGTCCACCTGGGGCACGATGCCGGGGCGTTTGCCGGTGAGGTAGATTTTCTTCAGCGGCATGGCGTAGGCCAGAAGGTGGCAGCCGGTCGCGTCCCAGCCGTTGTAGCTGTCCGGATCAGGTTCGGGCGGGCCCTGGTGGAGGAAGGTGCCGTCCCAGCGCCGCGCGAGGTCGAAGTTCCAACCGCCAAACTCCTGCATCCAGGCCCCGGAGGCCTGCGGACCGGAGAGTGCCACGCCGGGCATGGCCCAGAGGATGTTGAAAAAGTTTCCGGTATGCCCGCAGTCGCGCTCCGGTCCGTGGGAGGCCACACTCATGCGCGAGAAAAACTCGGCGGCAGATGCCTCGCCCAGTAGGTTGAAAAGAACCGCCGCCATGCCGCACTTGCCGTTGTCATCATGGTTTTCGATCCAGGGGTGGTGGTCGCCGTAGGGGATGGCCCCCTTGCCCGTGTAGAAGCGCAGGAGCTTCGCGCTGCGCTCAATGGCGAGGTCCACGGCCGGATCCTTCACGCCCGCCGCCCTTGCCATCGCGAGCGAGATGGTGAGGGGCACGCCCGGCGAGTTCATCATGCCGTAGCCGCCGAGCCTTCCGTCCGGAATGGCGAAGCCGTGCCCCCAGGAACCCACCGCGCTCTGCCCGTTGGCCGACTCCAGCGCGAGCCGCCGCAGGCCGGGAAGCACGGACTGGTCCCCGGTGGCCAGGATGTATTCCGAGAGCAGCATCATCACATAGCCGTAGTGCCAGGTCTGCATCGAGGTGGCGGAAAAACCGGCCGCCCATTCCGCTTCACGTTTCACGAGGGGAAGATAGGAGGCGTCGCCACTCGCCAGGAGGGCCAGGGCGTTGAGCGAACGGACAATCGGGGAATCCTTGTTGGGAGTCTGGGCGATTTTTGCGGCCAGCGCCCTGCAGCCCTGCTCGAGGATGCGTTTCGACTTCTCGCAGGCGAACGGAGCCGTGGCGCTGTAGCTGCCGAGGGTCGGGAGGTTGAGGACGACCTCCTCGATCTTCCCGGCCCGCCAGCGGGTGAGGGCAAGTTTGCCGCCGACCGCCTGGGTTTCCGCGACGGTGATGGCCTTCGCCATTTCTGTCCTGGGGTCGTAGGAGAAGGGTTTCCCGGCCACACCGAGGATGACATCGCCCGCCGCGATGACGCCATCCGCGGGCGAGCCCTTGTCCACCTTGGTCACGGAGATTTGCCGCGCGTCGCTGGTCACCAGTTTGTCGCTGAAGATCCAGCCGCGGAGGCCGGTGGGGCCGAGGTTCCAGTCGTGTTTGGCCTTGGTCGGAATGGTGTCGCCTTTGGTGAAATCCGGCTGGGCGGGTTTCACCGCGTCCGCCGCCATCCCGGCGGACGCGAGGCTGAGGATCAGGGTGCAGACGGTCGTCAGATAAGGTTTCATGGGAGGGGAAAAGTGTTTCGTTTACGAATCAAGTAAATCGGGTTGGGCTCATGGTTTGGCGAAGGCCTTGTGTTTGGCGTTTCCGCCCGAGACGAGGTA
>JANOBW010000451.1:0-16946 GCA_031411855.1 Opitutia bacterium | reverse complement strand
CTTGCGGGCGGCCTTGCGGGGCGCGCCGGAGGTGTCGCCTTCGGCTTCGGCACCGGCGGACTCGGCCGCATCCACGCCTTCGGGCGCGGCCGTTTCCTCGTCCGGGGCGGATTCGGAAATCAATTCAGGCTGTTCCGGGGCGGAGGGGTCCGCGGCGGACGGACGGCGCTCGCCGCGTTTTTTCCACCGTTCCTTGAGGGCGGTGAAACCACGTCGGGCCTGGCCGGAAGTCTCCTCGCGGGACGCGGGAGCGCCGGGGAGAGCCGAGGTGGCTTCGGGGGCGACGGCGGGAGTCGGGACGGTTTCCTCGGAAGGAGCCGGTTCGGCCGCGGGCGGAGGAACCGGGGTTTCCGGCCCGGAGGGAGCGCTCGGGACCGCCGTCGAGGCATGACGGACACCGCCGCGGCGCAGGCGGCTTTGGAGCCCGCCCAGACCGCCACCGGGGCGGAACGAGCCGCCCGTGCCACCGGGCGCAAACGAGGCCTTGGCACCGGTGTTGGGGGCGAAATGCAGGGGAGCTCCGGGAACGGCCTCGCGCACCGGGGCGGGCGCGGCCGGGACGGGAGCGGGGGGGACTTCGGCGACGGGACGGGGCACCTCGGGTTCCGGACGGGGCGGGCGCGGCTGGCGGAGTGAGTCGCGCAGGTCCGGGCGTTTCGGGGCCGGAGCGGACGCCGGAATCTCAGAGGCCTCAGCAACAGCCGAAGACTCGGCGGCGGGGGCCGGAATTTCCGCAGGGGCGGGAACCTCAGCAGGGGCGGCGGGGGCGGTTTCCGGGGCAGGAGCTCCCACGGCGGCGGCCTCGGCCTCCTTCTTGCGGCGGATCTGCTCACGGATCATCTCCTGAAGGTCGAGCTTCTTGGGTTTGACCTCCTCGGGGACGGCGGGTGCGGGTGCTGCGACGGGCTGGCCTTCGGCGGAAACCACGGTTTCGGCGGGAACGCCCTCGGGGGCAACAGCCGCAGGCACCGGAGTTTCCCCGGCAGGATGAGTTTCGGCTCCCGGGGACGCAGCCTCGGACTGGGCCTGGGGCTGACGCTGGTCGCGGGAAGGCTGATTTGGGTCGCGCGGCGGGCGCTGCTCGCGGGGCGGACGGGGTTCCCGCGGCGGGCGGGGTTCGCGGGGAGGCAGGGGCTCGCGGGACGTTTGCGGCTGCTGGTCGCGGGAAGGGCGCAGGTCGCGGCGCTCGTTGCGTTCGGGACGGCCGCCCTGGCGGGGGCTGCGGCTGGCCTCGGCCGACTGGCGCTGGTCGAGGTTGACGCGCTCGGCGATCTCCAGGTCACCCTCGTCATCCTCGAATTCGGACTCGTCGGCCGGATCGTGCGGGGGCAGCGGGGCGGCGTCGGGGTCCTCCATCTCGTCGCGGGCCAGCTGGGCGTTGCCGGCCAGGCGCTCGCGGTAAACGCGTTCCTCCTCGGCGCGTCGGAGTTTGCGCTCCTCCTCGCGGGAACGTTCGCGCTCGCGGTGGCGGCGGCCGGATTCCTCAGCCAGCTCCTCCTCGGACGGCGGCTCCTTGATGCGGGGATAATCCTCGATGGGCTTGGGATTCGGGACGCGGAAGACGGGCAGGACCTGGGGTTCACGGGAGCGCTCGGGGCGCAGGACCACGCGGGAAAGGAAGTTGCCGTGTTTGACGGACAGGATCGCCTCGATGGCCTCGGCGATGGCGTCGGTGTTGATCTGGGCGCGGGGCGGATGTTTGCCGGAGGGCGGCGGGCCCTCGGCCTTGGTCCGGTTGGCCTGCGGGTAAAGGGTGGTCACGCGCACGCCATGGTCGCGGAGCTCCTCAAAGAGCGACTCACCCAGCCAGTCGAGCCCGCCGGCGGCGGCGGCGGCGGCGGGGCCGCCCCGGCTTTGGTCCACCGAATGCGGCGCGATGTTGATGATATGGCCGCCGAGGCGCGTGAGCGAGGGCAGGGCCACCCGCGCCAGAATCATCGGGCAGAGGAGGTTGACCGTCAGGGCGGTGTCGAAATCGGCCGGCTGGGATTCCTCGAAGGGTTTGAAGGTGAAGAACTTCGCGTTGTTCACCAGGATCGAGATGTTGCCCTCCTGGCGCAGGATGCGCTCGGTCTGCTCGACGAGGTCCGACGGGTTGGTCAGATCGCAGGGGATGCCGCGGAAATCGGCATGCGTGAAGGAAAGGTCCTGGTAATTGCCGCCCAACCCATAGACCCGGTATCCGAGGTCCACAAGTTTGCGGGCAATGGCCAGACCGACGCCGCTGGCGGCGCCGGTGACAATGGCTATGTCCATGATGCTAAAGAGATTGTGCGAATGCCGAAAGGTTCGGGCAACGCGGGGGGGAAGATTGGTGGAAAAGAAGGAAAAGGGACGCGGTGGGGGCACCGCGGATCGGCGGGAGCCGACAGGGTTGGAGTGTCAAACAGCCGGGCCGGGCCGGGCCAAGCGAAAACGGCGGGAAGAGCCCCCCAAGGCAGGGGAAACAGGTAAGAAGCGAGACAAGTGAAGAGTTATAAGTGATGAGTGATGAGTTACAGACGGCCTCCCAATCAGAGGACCTCCAATTCACGCGGAGCTTGGTTTTGCCTCGAAACTAACAACTGATCACTTCGAACCCGTCACTTGTTTTCCGGCCTCGCCCGCCTCCTCACTTCGCCAGGATGCCCAGCGGCTCCAGGCGTTTCAACAGGTCTTGGAAACGCGGGTCGTCCCAGAGCTCGCCGAAGGGGATGGGCGACTCCGGGGTGAGGCGGACGAAAAACTGCTCCTTCTGGCCGTCGAGCCCGTGTTTGCCGAGATCGCGGACCAGCAGGCCGGTGCGCTCAACCTTTCCGGCCAGCCCGTAAACCCAGCCGGCGGACTGCTGCTCGTAGCGGTTGGGTTCGCCTCCGACGAGGTGCCACCAGATCGTTTCCGTATTCCGTCCGTCCTTGGAGTATTTGCCGTATTCGAAAGGTTTGAGGGCCAGCGGGCCGGCCTTCTTGGAAACAGCGTATTGCCGGTCCTCGCGTTTCATGCCGTTGAGCACCCAGCAACTGTCCGGGTTGTGCACGCCGCAGACGGAATAAGGCACTTTGGCCGGAGCCCAATAGGCGGCGTAAACGGAAATTTTCAGACCGTCCTTCTCATAGGTCCTGACCACCGCGTCGTCATACTTGAGAATGTCCTGCACGCGGCCCTCGGCGGCCTCGGAAGCCCCCATGGCCCCTTCCTTGAACGTCCAGCCGGAGTCCTTGCCCGGCAGCAGGTCGGCGAGTTTTTTGCCCTTCAGGCTGGATTCGTGGCGGAACGCGGTGGCGGTGAAGACCTGGAAGGCCGAGGCGACCCCGAGGACGGTGAAGGAGGAGATGACGAGCCACTTGCGCATGGGAGGAAGGAAAGGCGGGAGGGCGGCAGGCGCAAGCCCCGCTTACCGGGTCCGGGCCGCGCGCAGCACCGCCTCGGTTTGCGCAAGCACGGTCGCGGTTTCCACCACGATCCCGCCGCAGACTCCCTGCGACGCGAAAAGGGAGGCATCGTGGGTCTGCTCCTCATAATCCGCCAGGGCGTCCTCGACCAGGACCGTGGCGTAACCCCGGTCGGCGGCGTCGCGGGCCGTGGTCTCGACACACTGGCTGGTGGCAAGTCCGCAAAAAACAAGGACTTCGGCGCCCTGGTCCCGCAGAGCGGCCTCCAGCGGCGAGGAGGTGAAGCCGCTGAAGGTCGTCTTGTCCAAAACCGTCTCGCCCGGCACCGGCGCGATGGCGGGATGGACCCCGGCGGCGGGCTCATGGGCCAGCGGGTAAACAGAGGGAAAACCGGCCGCCACCCCTCGCTGCCAGGAACGGCGGAAGGCGGGCAGCAGGTCCGAACGGTCCGTGGCGGTCCCGCAGAGACGGAGAAACACCACCGGCCAGCCGCGGCCCCGGAAGAGGCCGAGCAGACGGGCGGTGTTGGGCAGGAGCTCGGCGGCGGCGCGTTTCGCGATGTAGTCCAACGCCCCGGGATGCCGCGACTCGTGAAAACGGACATAGTCGGCGGCCGGGTCCAGGTAGTAGTTCTGGACATCCACCACGATCAGGACGGGAGGTGTGGGCAAACTCATGGGAGAAAGCGATTTCGAGGGTCAGACCCGTCCAAGAGCGCGGTCCGCCGCCTCGCGCATGGCGTCGGCCGGCACGGCCTCGCCGGTCCAGATTTCCAGCGCCTTCGCCCCCTGCCAGACCAGCATGCCCAGGCCGTTGGCGCAGCGGAGCCCCCGGGACCGGGCGGCCTTCATCAGCGGGGTTTCCGCCGGGTTGTAGATCATGTCGTAAACCCTGGCGTCTTCCGGCAAGTCGTTGGCGGCCATAGCGGAAGGATCGCCCGGCTTCAGTCCCGCCGAGGTGGCGTTGACCACCAGGGCTCCCACCGGGAACACGGGCGGCTGGGCCAGCGCGAAGGCATGGACACGGCCGTCCAGACCAAGGGAACGGAGCAGGTCCAGCAGTTCGCCGAGCCGGCCGGGGTCGCGGTTGCCGAGGAAAAGGGTGCGGCAGCCGGCGCGGAGGGCCTGGACGGCGGCGGCGCGGGCGGCCCCGCCGGCCCCGAGGAGGACGACATCGCGTCCGGCAAAACCATCGTCAAGTTCCTGGCGGAGCGCGGTTTCCAACCCGTAACCGTCGGTGTTGAAACCGTCCCAGCATCCGTCGGCGGCGCGTTTCAGGGTGTTGACCGCGCCCAGTTCGGCGGCGGCGGCACCGGCCCGGACGACCGGGAGCGAGGCGGCCAGGACCTTGTGCGGGATGGTGAGGTTGAGCCCGGCGAAACCGGCCGCGTGGAGGCGCTCCAAGGCCTCGGCAAGGCGCTCCGGCGGGACGTCAAACTTCAGATAACGAGCCCGGGCCAGGCGCGGGGTTTTCACCGCCATGCGGGCCAGCGCGGCGTTGTGCATGGCCGGGCTGAGGCTGTGGGCCACGGGATGGCCCAAAACGGCCAGGGGCGTTTCCGGAAGGGCGGTCTGCCCGAGGGTTTCCAAGGTGAGGACGGTGTCGCTCGAATCCATGAGGCCACGTTCAGGGGGGACCGGCTCAAGGTCAAGCGGCGGGGCTTGCGCCGGGCGGATTGACCGGCCAACTTGCCCGGCATGCCACGGTTCTCACCCGCGCCCCTCGCCCTTGCCGTCCTGCTTCTCGCCGGACCGCCCGGACGCGCCCAGACCGCCTCCCCGGTGCTTCCCAAGGCCACCAACGCCACACCACCCTCGGCCCTTTCCAGCCTGACCCGGCCCACCGGTTCCACCCAGTTCAACAAGACGTTCAACACCACGGTGAACGACCGTTTCAAACAGACCAGCCCCCTGCAGGACGCCCGGTTCGGGATGAAAAGTTACGAGCGCACCTACAGCCAGCTCATGGACAAACGGGCCGAAGGCTGGCGCAAAATCTTCGAAAACGGCAAGACGTCGCCCTGGTCCACCCAGGCCAACCCCTACGCCGCCGGCGACCCCAAGGCCCCCCAGACCAATCCCTGGACGGGAAAAAAGGCCGAGATCACCAACTTCGACGTCCATCAGGAGCGGAAGGCGGCGGCGGGCTACAACGACGCCCCCATCTTCAACCTGTTCGACAAGAAGACGTTGAACACGGACGCCCACGAGGCCATGAGCCGCACCAGCTTCAACGACATCAAGCGCCGGGAATACTCCAAGCCGGCCATTGTCAACAAGCAGGACCTCCAGGCCTTCGGCTCCCAGGGCGGCCTGCGCGGCCCCGAAACCGTCGCCCCCGGCAACGGTTTCTTTGACGATGCCCCCAAGTCCTCCGCCATCCAGCCCGGCGCCCAATCCCTTCCCTCCTCCGGCGTGGACCGCAAACCCGCCACTCCCGCCACCCCGGCCGCTCCGGCACGGTAAAGCCCCTTTGATTCCCTCCGCGTGAAAATACCTCTGAAACTTGACTACGCCTGCCGGGTGCTGATCCAGCTCATCCCCACCCACGGCACCGATGAGGTCGCCCGCATCGAGGACCTCGCCGACCGCGAGGCCGTCTCCCCCACCTACCTGGTCCAGGTGCTGAACGATCTCCGCAACGCCGGCCTCGTCGTGAGCCGCCGCGGCAAGCTGGGAGGCTTCGCCCTGGCCCGCGCCCCCCGCTCCATCACCCTGGAGGACATCCTCCTCGCCGTCGAAGGTCCCTTCCTGGAACCCCCCTCGGCCAAACCCGGCGAGTCCGGAGCCCGCACCGCCGACCTCTGGCGCCGGCTGGCCAGCCGCCTGCGCGAGTTTGCCCGCCAGACCACCCTGGAAGACGTGGCCCGCGGCGACGGCCCGGCCATGTATTACATCTGAGCCCACGGTCCGTTTGACGCAAACTCATGGCGCTCAAGTATAAGCGTTACCAGAAGGGCCTGCCCCACACCTACACCCTGGGCACCTATCCCACCCGCGAGGTGCTGGAGCAAAGGCCGGAACTGGTCGAGGCCGTCTATCTTTCGCCCGACGCCGCCGGCTCCCCCTCGGCCCGCATTCTGGAGGAACTCTGCGCGCGCTCGAACATCCCCTGCCGGGTGGATGAGCGCCAGATGGACTCCCTCTCGCCCAAGGAGAACTGCCACGCCCTCGCCATCGTCCGCATCGAGCCCGGGGCACCGGTTGATCCGGCCCGGCGGCACCTCGTCCTCCACCAGCCCTCCAACCCCGGAAACCTCGGCACCATCCTCCGCACCGCCCTCGGCTTTGGCGTGACCGATGTCGCCATCATCACCCCGGCGGCCGACCGCTGGCAGCCCTCCGTCCTGCGCTCCGCCATGGGCGCGGCCTTCTCCGTCCGCCAGGAGGCGTTTGCCAGTTTCGACGACTACGCCGCCGCCCATGCCCGGCCCTGCTTCGCCTTCGCCCTGACCCGCGAGTCGCAACTTCTTGGGCAGGTGGAGTTTCCGAAGCTCTGCTCGCTCGTCTTCGGCCCCGAGGCCACCGGCCTGCCCGAGGAGGTCGTGGCGCAATGCCAGGCCGTCCGCATCGCCCACTCCCGCGCCATAGATTCCCTCAACCTCTCCATCGCGGCCTCAGTGGCACTCTACGAGCTGACGCGCGGGCAGAGTTGGGAGGCGTGAGCGGACGTTTCACCAAGGCAGTTTGTCTCGCGAAGGATGGGAAGGAAGCGAAGGAAAAGACAAAAGGTGGAAGAAATCGCGGCCTTCGCCCTCTTTTCTTCCTTCGCGAGACAACTTGTTTCGAAAATATCCGAGGCAAGTTCTCGCACGAAGTCACGAAGACACAAAGAGATAGAGACAAGAGGGTCTCCACCTGCATTCGTGGTGATTCGTGGGATTCGTGGACAAAAATCTGCCTCGATAATCTGCGGTCATCTGCGGTGTAAAAATGCCTTGTCCTGGCCCGCCCACGACTACCGCACGAGGCATGGTTTCTTCGGATCGAACTTCCAGCCGGGGATGAGAAATTGCATGCCTACGGCGTCATCGCGGGAGCCATGCGGCAAGGCGTGGTAGAGTTTGTTCGCCGCTTCGAGCTGCACCGGGTCTATCTCAACGCCCAGGCCGGGTTTCTGGGGGACGGCGATTTTGCCGCCTTTGATCTGAAGCGGCTCCTTCGTCAGGCGCTGACCCTCCTGCCAGATCCAGTGGGTGTCCATGGCGGTGACATCGCCGGGCGCGGCCGCGCCGACATGGGTGAACATGGCCAGGGAGATGTCGAAGTGGTTGTTGGAGTGCGATCCCCAGGTAAGTCCCTGATCTTTACAAATTTGTGCGACCTTGACCGAACCCTGCATGGTCCAGAAGTGAGGGTCGGCCAGGGGGATGTCCACGGCCTGGAGTTTCAGGGCGTGGCCTAGCTGACGCCAGTCCGTCGCGACCATGTTGGTGGCGGTGCGAAGGCCCGTGGCCTGGCGGAATTCGGCCATGATCTCGCGCCCGGAGAAACCTCCCTCCGCGCCGCAGGGGTCCTCGGCGTAGGCCAGCACGCCGTGGAGGTCGCGGCAGAGTTCGACGGCGTCCTTGAGCAGCCAGGCCCCGTTCGGATCGAGGGTGATGCGGGACTGCGGGAAACGTTTCGCCAGGGCCCGGACGGCCTCGGTTTCCTGCGCGCCGGAAAGCACGCCGCCCTTGAGCTTGAAATCGTCGAAGCCGAAACGCTCCTGCGCCGCTTCCGCCTGGCGCACAATGCTTTCCGCCGTGAGGGCCTCCTCGTTGCGGAGACGGTGCCAGACGTGCGGCGAGGCGGACTCGTCGCGGTAGGGCAGGTTCGTTTGGCGGCGGTCGGCGATATAGAAAAGGTAGCCGAGCATCTCGACCTCGGTGCGTTGCTGCCCGGCTCCCAGGAGGGCCGCGACAGGCACGCCCAAGTGCTGGCCGAGGAGATCGAGCAGGGCCGACTCGATGGCGGTGACGGCGTGGATGGTGATGCGCAGGTCGAAAGTCTGGAGGCCGCGTCCGCCGGAGTCGCGGTCGGAGAAGGCCGCGCCGACGTCCGCCAGCAGCGCCGCGTGCCCGCCGATGGGTTTCCCCAGCAGCAGCGGGGCGGCATCCTCGACGGTCTGGCGGATTTTCTCGCCCCCCGGGACCTCCCCCACCCCGGTGTGTCCGGAACTGTCGGTGATGAGAACGATGTTGCGGGTGAAATACGGCCCATGCGCGCCGCTGAGGTTGAGCAGCATGCTGTCCTGGCCGGCAACGGGGACGACGCGGACGCCGGTGACGGTGGGAGTGCCGGTGAGGATCTGCCCGGAAAGGGGGACGGAGGCGGTCATGAGCGTGGAAGGTGGAACGTGTTGGAGGACTTGGGTTTGGTGCGGACCAGGAAGACAAGAAAGGCGGTCAGGGCGGAGGAGGCGGCCAGTCCGTAGAGGCCTCCCTGAATGGACCCGGTCTTCTCCTCCAGGTAACCAAAGACACTGGGGGCGACGAAGCCGCCGAGGTTGCCGACGGAGTTGATCAGGGCGATGACGGCGGCGGCCACCCGGGCGTCCAGGTAACCCTGGGGGATGGGCCAGAACAGGGAGGAAGCCGATTTGAAGCCGAGCGCCGCGAAGCAGATCGCGACAAAGGCGAAAACCGGACCGCCAGACGTGGAAAGAAACATGCCCAGCGCGGCGATGAGCAGGGCGGCGGAGACCCAAGCCCTCTGGTGTTTCCAACGGGCCGAACCGGCGGCGGCCAGATACATGCCCACCATCGAGATGATCCACGGCAGGGAGTTGAAACAGCCGACCTCAAACTCGCTGAAATCACCCATCTTGCCGATGATGCTCGGGAGCCAGAAGGTGGCGGCGTAGATGGTAAGCTGGATGGCGAAGTAGATGACACAGAAGAGGATGAGCTGCGGATCGGCCAGAAGTTTCCCCAGGCCGGGACGGACGCCCCGGGCGGCCTCGCGCTCGGCCTGTTCGCGCTCGATGGTGGAGGTCAGGGAGTTTTTTTCCTCCTCGCTCAGCCACTTCGCGTCGCGGGGCAGCGAGTCGAGCCAGAACCAGGTCACCCCGCAGAGCACGACGGAGGCCAGACCCTCGATGAGAAACATCCACTGCCAGCCGTGCAGCCCGAAACCGTTGATCTGCAACAGCGCTCCGGAAACCGGTCCCGAGAGGATGGAGGCGATGGCCGAACCGCTGAGGAACAACGCGATGGCCTTGCCGCGTTCGGCGGCAGGAAGCCAGCGGGTGAAGTAGTAGATCACACCGGGGAAAAAGCCGGCCTCGGCCGCGCCCAGCAGGAACCTCATGATATGGAACCACATCTCATTCGGGACAAAGGCCATGCCCGCCGCGACCACCCCCCAGGTCGCCATGATGCGGGTCAGCCAGACGCGGGCACCCACCTTCTGGAGAATGAGATTGGAGGGGACTTCGAAAAGGGCGTAGCCAACAAAAAACAGTCCCGCTCCCAGCCCAAACGCGGCCGGGCCGAGGCCGAGGTCCGCCTGAAGGTGCTTTTTGACGAACCCGATGTTCACCCGGTCGAGGTAGTTCATGATGAACATCACCACGAACAGCGGGATGACATGCCACTTCACCTTGGCGACAGCCCGGGCCAGGATGGGGTCGGCGGCGGTCACGGCGCGGCCTTACTGGGGTCCGAGTTTGGCCACGAGAGCGGCCAGCTGCTCCACCTCGGCGGCCTTGAGATCAAGCAGCGGGGGGCGGACCGGCCCGGCGTCGCGGCCGACCAGTCTGGCGCCGGCCTTGATGATGCTGACGGCATAGCCCGCGCCCTTGTTGCGGATCTCCAGATAGGGCAGGAAAAACGTGTCGAGCAGGCGGTTGACCGTGGCGTGGTCGTCCTTCGCGACCGCGTGGTAGAACTCCATCGCGGTCCGGGGGATGAAGTTGAAGACGGCGGAGGAGTAAACCGGCACGCCCATGGCCTTGTAGGCCGCCGCGTAAACCTCGGCGGTGGGCAGCCCGCCCAGATAGCTGAAACGATCACCCAGGCGGCGCCGGATCGAGACCATCAGCTCGATGTCGCCCAGGCCGTCCTTGTAGCCGATAAGGTTGGGGCAGGAGGCGGCCAGTTTTTCCAAATGATGGGGCAGGAGGCGGCAGACGTTGCGGTTGTAAACCACCACCCCGATGCTGACCGACCGGCAGACCTGCTCGACATGGGCGGCCACGCCATCCTGGCTGGCTTCGGACAGGTAGTGGGGCAGCAGCAGGATGCCCTTGGCCCCCAGGCGTTCGGCCTCCCGGGCATATTGGATGGCAACCCGGGTCGGGCCACCGGCGCCGGCCAGAATCGGGACGAGCCCGTCGCAGGTATCCACCGCGGTTTTGATGATCTGGGAATACTCCTTCGGTTCGAGGGAAAAAAACTCGCCCGTGCCACCCGCCGCGAAGAGCACCGTCGCGCCGTAAGGGGCCAGCCATTCCAGGCGTTTCGCGTAGGTGTCGGCCCGGAAATCACCGTTGGCTTCGAAATCCGTGATCGGGAAGGAAAGCAGGCCGGAGGAAAGGGTGGTCTTGAGTTCGCAGGGTGACATACAACCAAGCAAAGGAGCGGTCGCGGCACCGGGGAAAGCCAATAATGCCGGAAGCCTTCTCGAACCAGTTTTTGCCGCGAAAGAACGTAAAAACGCAAAGAAAAGGCATGGGGGTAATCGGTTGACCTCCATCTGTCTCGAAAACATCCGCCCCATGTCGCGTTTAGTAGGCTATAACGCGGATCAACACCTTCCTGTCTCAATCTTTGTGCTCTCTGCGTTCTTTTGCGGCTAAAATTGCCTTGGTTTTGATCAGAACGCAGCCCTTCCAGATTACCGGCGAACATCTTCCCGCCCGCGCTTGTCCGAGGTGGATTTTTGGCATTCGACTAAGTTTTTGTGCTCTCCCAGGCTTTCTCACCCAACCCTTTCCCATGAAACTCCCCTCCCGCTCCCTGTTCCTGGCCGCCGTGCCCGCCTTCCTCGCGGTCCCGGCCCACGCCGTGCCCGCCGGTTTCAAGATCGTCGAGTTCGCCAGCCCGCCCCAGGTCAGCTGGCCCACCGCCCTCAGCGCCGCCGCCAACGGGGATGTTTACATCTCCTCCGACCAGAACGGCTCGCTCGGACACTCGGAACACATGGGCAAGATCATCCGCGCCCGCGACACCAACGGCGACGGCAAGGCCGACCAGTTCCTCGACTTCGTCCCCGACGTCAACAGCCCCCGCGGCGGCCACATGGTCGGCGGCACGTTTTACCTCATCCACCCGCCCTACCTCAGCTCCTACACCGACCTCAACGGCGACGGCAAGGCCGACAAACCCGAGGAGACCAAACTCCTCCTCGACGGACTCGGCGGCGGCATCGAGCACCCCCGCGGGGCCGACCACACCACCAACTCCGTCCGCATGGGCATTGACGGCTGGCTCTACATCGCGGTGGGCGATTTCGGGATGAAAAACTCCAAGGGCACCGACGGCAAACGCTACATCCTCCAGGGCGGCGGTGTCGCCCGCATCCGCCCCGACGGCAGCGAGCTCGAGCCCTACGCCTTGATGGTCAGAAACATCGTGGATATCGCCATCTCGCCCGAACTCGACCTCTTCAGCCGCGACAACACCAATGACGGCAAGGGCTGGAACACCCGCTTCCACCACTTCACCGAACTCGGCGACCACGGCTACCCCCGCCTCTACAAAAACTTCGCTGACGAAGCGATTGTCCCCCTCAAGGACTTCGGCGGCGGCTCCGGCACCGGCGCCCTCTGGCTCCAGGAACCCGGCTTCCCCGCCCCCTACAACAACACCCTTTTCTCCTGCGACTGGACCACGGGAAACATTTACCACAACCCCGTCACCCGCGAGTTCGCCAGCTTCTCCGTCGGCCAGGAGACCTTTGAGAAACTCCCCCACGCCATTGACATAGACGTGGACGGCTTCTCCCGCCTTTACCTCGCCGACTGGCGCAACGGCGGCTTCAGCCACGACAAGAAGCCCACCCCCGTGGGCATGATCCACCAGGTCACCTTCCCCGGCGAGACCCCCGCCAAATATGTGGAGGTGACCAAAGCCCCCGACGACCAACTCGTCTCCCTCGTCACCTCCCGCAGCACTGTCCAGCGCATGGAGGCCCAGCGGGAAATCATCAAACGCAACAAGCCCGTCTTCGCCCAGCCCCTCCTCGCCGCCTGCAAGGACTCCAAACTTCCGGTCAGCGCCCGCGTCGCCGCCATCTTCACAATGAAGCAGGCCTACGGCAAAAACGCCAACAAACCCCTGGCCGAACTCGTCTCGGACGACGCCATCCGCGAGTTTGTGCTCCGCGCCATGGCCGACCGCCTGGGCGAACTCGACAACGTCCCGGTCAAACCCTACGTGGACGCCCTCAAGGACCCCAACCCCCGCGTCGTCCTCCAGGCCCTCATCGGCCTCCAGCGCCTGAAAGCCAAGGACGCCGCCCCCGCCATCCTCGCCGCCTCCGCCGGCTGGAAGGACGGCGGCGTCTCCCCCCGCCTGGCCCACACCGCCTCCGAGGCGCTCATCCGCCTCGGCAACTCCGACGCCCTCCTCTCCGCCGCGAAAAACCCCGCCACCCGCGGCATCGCCCTCCGCTCCCTTGAGCGCATGCACAACCCCGAGGTCATCCAAGGCCTGATCTCCCTGGTCTCGACCCCGAACGACGCCGGAGCTTCCGACCCCGGCCTGCGCTATGACGGCCTCCTCGCCCTCGCCCGCCTCAACTTCAAGGAGAAGGAATGGGACCTCAAATCCTGGTGGAACACCAAGCCCGACGACCGCGGCCCCTACTTCGATCCCGTCGCCTGGGAGGCCTCCGCCTCGATCAAGGCCGCCATCGAAAAGAACTTCCCCTCCCTCCCGGAGGAACGCAAAGGCGCCTTCCTCACCGCCCTGGCCCAAAACCGCATCCCCGTCGCCGAATACAAACTCTCCGGCCTCGATCCCGCCATGGCCGCCCTCGGCTCGGCCCAGCTCGACAAGGCCAAGATCGCCCTCCTCGCCGCCGCCGCCAAGGACTCCGCCCGCCCGGCCAGCCAGCGCGTGGAGTGCTACCGCGCCCTCTTCCGCGCCGACGAAAAGGAGGCCATGAACGCCCGACTCGACGTCCTCGCCGCCTGGTCGGCCGACTCCAAGGCCCCGGCCGACGCCCCCCAGCATATTGACGACTTCGTCAACGAAACCCAGCGCGGCCTCGAGATAGACGCCCTCCGCAAGATCGCCAAGGAGCAGGGCGACGCCGTCAGCCGCATCGCCTGGAAAGCCCTCCTCACGGTCATGAACAGCCCCCTGGCCAAAGACCCGTGGAAGCAGTCCGTCAAAAAGATGGTGGACGCCAACCCCCGCGAGGTCGGCTTCTTCCTCGCCCTGGGCGATCTCAAGCTGGCCGGTTTCGAGAAACAGATCGAGGCCGCCATCGCCACCAACAACCATGAGCTCGTGGCCGCCGCCGAGGCCGTCAAAAAGGCCGCCTCCTCCAACGCCTCCACCGGCAAACGCGTGGCCGAGCTTCCCCTCCCCGAGGTCGCCGCCGCCGCCATGAAAGGCAAGGGCGACATCGCCACCGGCAAACGCCTCTTCACCGCCCAGGGCTGCATCGCCTGCCACTCCACCGATCTCTCCGCCGAACAGAAAGGCCCCTACCTGGGGGCGGCCGGCGCGAAGTTCACCCGCGACTACCTCATAGACTCCGTCCTTGAGCCCAACAAGGTCGTGGCCCAGGGCTTCCAGACCTCCTCCTTCACCCTGAAGGACGGCTCCACCATCCTCGGCTTCGTCACCGGCGAGGCCGACGGCGTCGTTGAGCTCCGCGACATCACCGGCAAGGTCACCAAACTCAAGCGGGACAACGTCTCCAAGGAGGAACACCTGACCAACTCCATGATGCCCACCGGCCTGGCCCTCGGCCTCACCGTCCAGGACTTCACCAGCCTGGTCGAATACCTCGGCAGCCTGAAGGCCAACGGCGGCTGAACGCTGACCCAGACCCTTCCCCACCACGGCGGCCCCACATCGGGCCGCCGTTTTTTTGCCCGGATCCTGCGGCGGATGGCGCAAGAGGGATGACGCTTGACTTATGTTTTATTTTCAGAAACTTCTGAAACTTGAAAACTCAAGCCACCAGCGGCACCTCCGCCGCCCCGCCCGTTTTCACGATCACCATGAAAACTGAAATGAAGGAAGTCCACCGCATGAGAGCCAGGAATGATGCGACGAACCCTGTCGAGGGGCGAGTCCACTTCGGCCCCGTCAAGTCAGCCTGGTTTGCCGGCATGGCCCTCACCGCCCTTGTCGGGGGCTGGCTGACCTTCTCCTGGGATGCGGTGGCGGTATCGCTGGTCTTCACCGTCTTCACTCTCTGTTTCGGCCATTCGGTGGGGCTGCACCGCCTCCTGATCCACCGCAGCTTTGCCTGCCCCAAGTGGCTGGAATACCTGCACGTCCACTTCGGGATTTTGGTCGGCATGGGCGGGCCCTTCCGGGTCATCTATCTGCACGAGATCCGCGACTGGGCCCAGCGGCACCACGATTGCCATCCGTTTTTCATGCACCGCAACCCGTTGTGGAAAGACGCCTGGTGGCAGCTGTTCTGCGAGATTGAGCTGAAACACCCGCCGGAGTTTGTCATCGAACGCGACGTGCTGGAGGACAGGGTGTTCCGTTTCATGCAGGCCACCTGGATGCTCCAGCAGCTCCCCTGGGCCGTCCTGCTTTACCTTCTCGGTGGCGCCGACTGGGTGGTCTGGGGCATCTGCGTGCGGGTCACGGTCTCGCTCATCGGCCACTGGATGGTCGGGTATTTCGCCCACAATGCCGGGGTGCGCACCTGGCATCTCGAAGGCCACGCGGTGCAGGGTTACAACCTGCCCAAGGTCGGAATGATTTCGATGGGCGAAGGATGGCATAACAACCACCACGCCTTCCCAGGTTCGGCCCGGTTGGGTCTGGACCAGGGCCAGCACGACCCGGGATGGTGGTTAATCAGCCTGCTGAAGGGACTCGGGCTGGCCTGGGAGGTCAAACTGCCGGATGATCTCCCCCGCCGGCGCGAACTGCATCCCCTTAAGGACCAATGACTCCGCTCAACGGCGGCGTCTCACAGCCATCACGCCCAGGGCCACCACGCCAAAGCCGAGGGCATAGGCGGAAGGCTCGGGGACCGGGGTGGCGAAACTCACCTCCGAAAGCATGGTCCAGGAGAAACCAGCGTTCCGGTTGGCGGTCACGGTCACGGTGTCGGTCGAAAGGTTCAGTCCGCTGATGAGAACCGGGACCGTGGTGCCCAGGCCGGGCGGGTCAATGACCGGAAAGGTCTGGTTGAAACCGCCGGGGGTGCTGATGTTGACGAAGCTCGGCATGCCGACCCCGGCCGCGCCGTTGCTGTCGGCAAAATAGATGAGGACCGAACCCACGTTGACCGGGGTGCCAAAGTCAAAGGTGATCGAGGGATCGTTGACCTGCCAGCCCACCAAGGGAGCGACGGTGGCGAAAGTGATGATGGAGACGCCGTCCCAGCACTGGCTGAAAGTGATGCCGTCCGTCAGCTCCTGACCGGTGGAATCGGCATAGCCACCATCAAAGGGGTGCGGATAGGTGTAACCCACCGGGATAAGATCGGTCGCGTGGGCAAAGGGTGAGGCACCGATGAGAAGGGCGGCGGCGATGGATTTAAAAGTCATAACTTGTTATCCCAGAAAGCACTGTCTCCCTCCTCAGGGCAATCTCCTTTCCACAACCGTCCCATGCTAACCAAATCCTAACCGCAAGTATCTTGCCCGCGCCGTGCACCTGGTTAGACCGAGTCCGCATGAAAACGTTTTGGATCAGAGCTTGGCCGGCGGTTTTGTGGCTGTTCCTGGCCGGTTGCGGACGGGAAACCAGCCCGGTCACCACCCCGGCGGCGGAAACCAGGGTAGAGATGGCAAAGCCGCCAGCCGTCGCGGCCCGCGTCGCCCCGCTGCGCGTGCTCGCCGGGTCCGAAAACAAGGCGCTGGAACCGACCCTGGCCGACTTCACCCAACAGAGCGGCATCCCGGTCGAGATGGTTTACCGGGGATCGGTGGACATCATGCTCACCCTCCAGCAGGGGGCGGCCGGTTTCAACGCCGTCTGGCCCGCCAGCACCCTGTGGATTGATCTTTCGGGCAACCGGGAGGTGCGCGGCGCGGCGAGCATCACCCGCAGCCCCGTCGTGTTTGGCATCAAGCGCTCCAAGGCGGCCAAACTGGGCCTCACCACCGGCCAGCGGCTCCCGGTCAGTCGCGTCGTTGAGCTGACCAAGTCCGGCCAACTGCGTTTCCTGATGACCAGCCCCACCCAGTCCAACTCCGGGGCCATGGCCTACCTGGGCTGCCTCCACGCCCTGGCCGGACGCGAGGAGGCCATCACCCAGGCGGACCTCGAAAATCCCGCCGTGGCCAGCGGCATCCAGGACTTTCTCGCCGCCGTGGACCGCACCAGCGCCTCCAGCGGCTGGCTCAAGGACCTCTATGTGGGCAGCCCCGGACTCTTCGACGCCATGGTCAACTACGAGTCCACCCTCATCGAGGCCAACCAGGAGCTGACCGCTAAGGGGG
>JANOBW010000450.1:0-1289 GCA_031411855.1 Opitutia bacterium | reverse complement strand
CCACCCCCGCCAGAAGGCCATGGCCGCCGTCACCGCCGCCCGCAAGGCCCGCGACGCGGCCAAAGACATGGGAGTCAACACCATGGTGATGAAGGAGATGGATACGCCCCGCGACGCCTTCCTCCTCAAGCGCGGCCAGTATGACCAGCCCGGCGACAAGGTGGAGCGCAAGCTGCCCGCCTTCCTTCCCCCCATGCCCGCCGGCGAGCCCAACAACCGCCTCGGCCTGGCCCGCTGGCTCGTCTCCGGCAGCCATCCCCTGACCGCCCGCGTCTGGATCAACCGCACCTGGGAAAAGTTCTTCGGCAACGGCCTGGTCAAGACCTCGGAAAACTTCGGCTCCCAGTCCGAATGGCCCAGCCACCCGGAGATGCTCGACTGGCTCTCCGTCGAGTTCGTCAAACGCGGCTGGGACATGAAGGCCATGCAGAAGCTCATCATGATGAGCGCGGCCTACCGCCAGTCCGCCCAGGTCTCGCCCGAACAGTTGGAAAAGGACCCCGACAACCGCTGGCTCGGCCGCGGACCGCGGTTCCGCCTCCAGGCCGAGCTCATCCGCGACCAGGCCCTGGCCGTCAGCGGCCTCCTCGCCCCCAGGGTCGGCGGCCCCAGCGTCCGCCCCTACATGCCGAACGGCGTCTGGGACGAGACCAGCGTTTACGGCAACATGCGCGGCTACAAGGCCGACACCGGCGAGGGCCTCTACCGCCGCACCCTCTACACCATTTGGAAACGCACCGCCGCGCCCCCCACCATGCTCCTCTTCGACTCGCCCTCCCGCGAGATCTGCACGGTGAAACGGTCCCGCACCAACACCCCCCTCCAGGCCCTCACCCTCCTCAACGAGGTCACCTACGTCGAGGCCGCCCGCCAGCTGGCCGAACGCACCCTCCGCGAAGGCGGCTCGACCCGCGACGAACGCCTGGCCTG
This sequence comes from Opitutia bacterium, assembly GCA_031411855.1. Taxonomy (GTDB): domain Bacteria; phylum Verrucomicrobiota; class Verrucomicrobiia; order Opitutales; family JANOBW01; genus JANOBW01. The sequence goes on along the minus strand of JANOBW010000450.1, from coordinate 359 downwards.
GGCCTTCCGCGAGGTCACCTGCCGCGCCGGCAGGCCGGACGAGCTCGCCGTCCTCGCCGGCGGTCTCGACAAACGCCTGGCCCGTTTCCGCGCCGACCCCGAGTCCGCCAAAAAACTTCTCACCGCCGGGGCCAGCCCCGTGGACGCCAAACTCGACCCCGCCGAACTCGCCGCCTGGGCCGTGACCTGCAACGTCCTCCTCAACCTCGACGAAACCGTCACCCGCGAGTGATTCTCAGCGGAGCCGAGAATCACGATTTCAGATTTCAAATTTCAGATTTCAGATTCCGAACCACCAAACCCATCTGAAATCCCCAACCCGATTTTCCGGCCTCCGCCCTCCCTTCTGAAATCTGAAA
>JANOBW010000449.1:0-1400 GCA_031411855.1 Opitutia bacterium | reverse complement strand
CGGCCAGCCCTTCAGCGTGGGCCTCGACGCCGCCGTGACCCCGTGGAACCCCGAGACGCGCCTCGTCCGCGTCGCCCTCCACGGCCGCGAGGTCGCCCGCCTGGAGCGGCCCCCGGCCAACCTGGTCTTCCTCATTGATGTTTCCGGCTCCATGAACGAGCCCGACAAACTCCCGCTCGTCATCGAATCCTTCCAGATCCTCTTGGAGGAGTTGAAGGCCACCGATACCCTTTCCATCGTCGTCTATGCCGGGGCCGAGGGCCTCGCCCTGCCTCCCACCACCTGCAACGCCGCCGGGCGCAAACAGATCGCCGCCGCCCTGAAACGGCTCTCGGCCGGGGGCTCCACCAATGGCGGGGCCGGCATCTCCCTGGCCTATAAACTGGCCCGGAAAAACTTCAAGGAAGGCGGCATCAACCGCGTCATCCTCGCCACCGACGGCGACTTCAACGTCGGCAACACCAGCGACGGCGGCCTCGTCGCCCTCGTCGAGCAGGAAGCCAAGTCCAAGGTGTTTCTCACCGTCCTCGGCTTCGGCACCGGCAACCTCAACGACAGCATGCTCGAGGCCATCACCAACAAGGGCAACGGCACCTACCACTACATTGACTGCCTCAATGAGGCCCGCCGTGTCTTTCTCCAGAAGATGATGGCCACCCTCATGACCATCGCGAAGGACGTGAAGGTCCAGGTCGAGTTCAACCCCGCCCAGGTCTCGGAATACCGCCTCCTCGGCTACGCCAACCGCATGCTCAACAAGGAGGACTTCAACAACGATCGCGTGGACGCCGGCGACATCGGCGCGGGCCACACCGTCACCGCCCTCTACGAGATCCGCCCCGGTCCGGCCAAGGCCGTCGTGGACCCGCTCAAATACGGCCCCAAGACCCCGGCCCCCGCCACGCTCAATGACTCGAAGGAATGGATGACCGTGAAACTCCGCTACAAGGAGCCCGAAGGCGACACCTCGAAACTCATCACCCGCCCCTTCAGCCCGGAAAACGTCCCCCCGCTCACCGCCTCCCCGGCCGACTTCCGCTTCGCCACCTCCGTCGCCCTCACCGCCTCCCTCCTCCGCGAAACTTCCGGCCTGGGCGACGCCACCCTCCGCTACGCCCGCACCCTCGCCACCGGAGCCCAGGGCAACGATCCCCACGGCCTCCGCGCCGAGTTCACCGCCCTCCTCGACAAACTCATCCTCAGCAAGGGCGAACGCTGAACACAGCCCCGGGAACGCGGCAGGAAACTTCTGATCCTTAGGAGTGCGAAGCACCGTGGACAGCTACAACCCTGTTGTAGCTGTGAGGCATCGCGACCCTGTCGCGGCCTCGGCGTGACCTTCGCAGTAAACACTTGGAGTTGTTCCGATTCGTTTCGGCACCACGACCTCCCACGGCCCG
>JANOBW010000448.1:0-19086 GCA_031411855.1 Opitutia bacterium | reverse complement strand
GTCGCTTCGCTCAACCACCGGCTACAGGCCGGGATGCCTCCGGCATCAAAACGTGGGGCCACCCTCTACACGCTGCTCATCAGCGCTTTAACTGTGGTTCCAGCCAGACGCCCCAGTCACTGGAAACGCCGTCCCCGGCGGGGTCCACCAGGAGCTCGATGGAGTCGAGTCCGGTGACGTCCAGGTCGTAGGAGACCGCCTTACTGGAGTCTTTCAGCGTGGGGCTGTGGAAGAGTTCCTTGTCGCCGGACTTGATGAGGAACGCCACCGTTCCGGCCTTGCCGTCCTGGAGACCAGCCCGGCCGGTCAGGCGGGTCCAGGTGCCACCAAGTTTGAAGACATAGCGGGCGGGGGCATGGGCGTAGAGTCCCTTGGCGAAGACTTCGCCATGGTTGAAGATGAGGACTTCGCCACCTTCCCCGTAAACACGGTTGGCCAGGCCGGGACCGTAGCCTGTTTTTGCCGTTTCCCATTGGCAGTCGGAAAGATAAACCGACTTTGTTTCAGCCGGGACACTGGCCGGAGCAGGACCAGGAGTAGGTTTAACGAGACCGAGGAGGACGGGCTGCCATTTTTTCAGAAGCGGATCACCCGGATGTGCGGCGGCCAGTTCCTCCAGCAAGGCCGGAACTTTGGCGGGGCTGGCATTGAGGGCGGCCATGACGGGCTGGAGCAGCCAGCGGAGGCGCAGCGGTTCCAGATCGGGGGTGCCGTTGGCATCCACCGAGTGGCTCCATTTTTGTGTCGTGGTGGCGCCGTTGACATGGCAGACGGTGAGGCGCAGCTCGTGGGTCTTGTTTCGGAACCCTTTGATGTTGAGGGAGAAACGCCCATCGCGATCGGGAGCGGCCGTGAAGGTCGGGGCGTCGTAGTCATCTCCCCCGGCAGGATCGTGATAGGCGATGACGGCATACGGCGCGGGGGTGGCGGTGACCTTGCCGGAAATGGTGAGCACGCCATCCTTCCATGTCGCGTCCATGCCGGAAAGGTCGGCCTCGGCCCGCACATCACGGTCCTTGTCGCGGCGGTTAAAAAGGGGATGAGAGGCCAGACGGATGGCATCGGACTCGGCCAGATAACTTCCCTTGCCTTTGCCACGCAGTTCCTCGCGGTAGGTATAGTTTCCGGCCCCCATGAGGGAGGTGCCACGTGTTTTTTGGAACCAGGGACGCGCGGCGGTGTGCGGCAAGCCGAAACAGTGGCCCAGCTCGTGGGCGGTGCCGCCGATGTAAACGGTGTTATCCTGGCCCACGGTGCGGCCATTCGGGAGCTTCGCCGGGTCCGCGAGCCGGAGCGGATCCTGATGGGGCAGATCACAGGCCCAGCAGGTGCCACTGCGGAAGGTCCCCCCACCGTAGTAAGGACTGATGCCATCGGGCATCTGGCAGAAAATCATCAGGTGCCCTTGATCGGGATTGATGCCGGCGGCCTTGAGGACGGGAAGCACATCGTTGCGGGTTTCCTGGCCCGCCTGGGCCTTAATGTAGTCGCCAAGATTTTTCCGGCCTTTCGCCTCGTGGATGACCACCATGCCTTTGTTGTCCAATTCCAGATCGAAAGTGAGAGGCCCAAAACCGTTGTAAGTCATTTCATCGCGGTAATAGGCTTGGATATCCTTCATCACGCGATCAATCCGCGCCCGGTGCTCGGGAAGTGGCTCAAGGTCTGCCGGGGTCACATACGCGACCGTCAGTTTACGTCCGTTGGGGGAGGTGTCTGCCAGATAGGCCTTTAATTGAGAAACCATCTTTTGGTGTTTCACCGCATCTTCAGGATCCAAGGTCCAGACGGGACGTTTGTTGACCGTGAGGACTCCCGGAGTCGCCCGGTCCGCGGCAGGACAGCTAAGCGTAAGCAGGACAAAAGCCGCACCAGGGAACAAGCGGTGACAAGAGGACATGTGAGGGACGAGGGAGGAAGTTATATTAAAACAGTTGTCACCAGCTAAAGTGCCCTCAGGACGCACATTTTTGATGATTTCCAGTCAACCCAAAGTCACTCCGAAGTCAGGCACAAAAAAGCCGCCGGAAGATCCGGCGGCTTGAAGTGATTAAGAAATAGATAGTCTGCCGAGGCAAACTAACAGATCTCAGCGCTTGCCTTCGTCGCTGAAGGTGCAGGCGGTGCCGTCGAAAGCGCCACCGATTTGGAGCGAGAAGGAGGCGGTGCTGCCAGATTCAATCGTTCCGTCAGGAAGGGTGTAGCCGGTGCCAATCTTGTTCACCCAGGGAGCCAAATCAGCGCTGATGACACCAGTGGTGGAGGCATAGGTGATGGTGACGGCAGTTTTACCTGAGGTGAGGAAGTATTGTTGGGCGGCGCTGCCGAGTTGACGGGCATCGTTGACCATGGTGGTTTCGCGGGCTTCGCGGCGGACGCGGTTGAAGGCCGGGATAGCCATGGCGGCGAGGAGGCCGATGATGACGACCACGATCATGATTTCGACGAGGGTAAACCCCTTGGAGTTACGGAGTTGCATGTTGTTTTCTTTCTTTTTGGGATGTGGATGATGTTTGTCTCGAAATGAGACAAACAAAGTAGACTAAAATAGGGATTACTGCGCAAGATAAAAATTAAAAAGTTTTTACTATCCGTTGAATTTCGCGAGGAAGACCCACAAAAAAGCCGCCGGAAGGTCCGGCGGCTTGAAGAAGTTAGGAAATAAATAGTCTGCCGAGGCAAACTAACAGATCTTAGCGCTTACCTTCGTCGCTGAAGGTGCAGGCGGTGCCGTCGAAAGCGCCGCCGATTTGGAGAGAGAAGGAGGCGGTGCTGCCAGATTCAATCGTAGAATCGGGAAGGGTATAACCGGTGCCGATTTTGTTTACCCAGGGAGCCAGATCAGCACTGATGACACCGGTGGTGGAGGCATAGGTGATGGTGACGGCAGTTTTACCTGAGGTGAGGAAGTATTGTTGGGCGGCGCTGCCGAGTTGACGGGCATCGTTGACCATGGTGGTTTCGCGGGCCTCGCGGCGGACGCGGTTGAAGGCCGGGATAGCCATGGCGGCGAGGAGGCCGATGATGACGACCACGATCATGATTTCGACGAGGGTGAAGCCCTTGGTGTTGCGGAGTTGCATGGTGTTTTCTTTCTTTTGGATGTGGATGATGTTTGTCTCAAATCGAGACAAGCAACATGAATTAAAACAGGGCTTCCGGCACAAGATCAAAACCGAGGGATTCAAGCAGTTTACACAGGTTTCACAGCCCCGCTTAGGTGGAGGCCGGATGCCTCAGGCGATCCACCGCCACGGCGGCCAGAATAATCGCGCCGGTGATGATCTGGGTCGTGCTGGCCTCGACGCCATTCAGGGAGCACCCCACCCGGATGACAGTCATGATCAGGGCCCCCACGAGGGAGCCGAAAACCGACCCGGCCCCGCCGGAAAGACTGCCCCCCCCGATGACAACCGCCGCAATCACATCAAGCTCAAGGCCTTGCGCGGTGTTGGGATCACCCTGGTCCTGATAACTGACGGACATCAGTCCGGAAACAGCCGCGAAACCACCACCCAGCGAATAGACCAGAAGTTTGACGCGCCTGGTGTTAACCCCGCACAGGACAGCGGTTTGCTCATTGGATCCCAGGGCGTAAACATGGCGGCCCGCCACCGTGTAGCGCAGCCCCCAGGCCACCATGCCGGCGAGCAGGATCATGAGCCAGCCTCCGGGGGGGATCAGCATCCACTTGAGGTTCTCGGGAAGGGAGGAAAGCCAGAACCGCAGCCAATCGGATTGCACGGAAATCGGCTGGGAATCAGCCACTTCACGGGCCAGGCCCCGGTAAACGAGGAGGGTGCCCAGAGTGGAGATGAAGGGAATCAAACGCGCATGGACAATGAGCACGCCGTGCATGAAGCCGGCGGCCAGCCCGGCTCCCAGGGCCGTCAGCACCACCACCAGGGGCGAGCCTCCCCAGTGTTTCAAGGCGTAGGCCCCCGAGCAGGCGCACAGCGCGATGGTCGAACCAACCGCCAGGTCAATGCCGCCGCTGATGATGATCAGCGTCATGCCTATGGCGGCGATACCCACGATCACCGTCTGCTGGACGATCTGCTCCACCGCCCCCAGCTTGAGGATGACGGGATTGAAATAGGCGAAAATCCCCCAGATCAGGATGAGGGCAAAGATGGGACCAAGATCCTGAAGGGCCCGGCCCCAGTCAAAGCGCGGGGCGTTTCCAGCGGCGGAAGGAGCAGCGGCCTGTGGTGTGTCTTTCATTCGATGTTCAAAGTTCAGCGTTCAAAGTTCGACGTTCAAAGCCAGTCCTCCTGCCCGGTGGCGACCTTCATGAGCCGTTGCGGATCAAGGTCGGCCACCGGCCTGGCTTCGGTGAGAACCCCCTTGGACATGACCGCGATACGGTCGCAGATGCCAAAAAGCTCGGGCAGATAACTGGAGACGACAAGGATGGCGCGGGGCCGCTCCGGGTCCGTGACGAGCCGGTCCAGCAAGTGGTAGATGTTGGCCTTGGCCCCGATGTCCACCCCACGGGTAGGCTCATCGAGCAGAAGCACATCCACCTCATGCTCAAGGAGTCGCGCCAGGGCGCCCTTCTGCTGGTTTCCGCCGGAAAGACTTCCGATCGGCTGCCCCGGACCGGCGCATTTGATGCCAAGACGCCCGATCCACATCCTTGTCTTTTCGGACTGCCTGCGGGGGGAAAAGACACCGCAGCGGGCCAGGCGTCCCAGACTGCTGAGAGTGACATTGTCCGCGATGCTCAGGCCCAGGGCCAGCCCCTCCTCCTTGCGGTTTTCACTGAGAAAACCCATCCCCCGCGACCAGCTCTGGGCGGGCGTCGAACCTCCCGCGGCCGCCCCCACCGTCACCTTGCCGGACGTGACCGCATCCAGTCCAAAGATGCAGCGCAACAACTCGGTGCGGCCCGAGCCCACCAAACCGCAGAGACCGACAATTTCGCCCCGGTGCAGCTTCAGCGAGGCCGAGTTTGGCTTTCGGACTCCGGCAAGACTGGAAACCTCCAGCAAAACCTCCAGCGGAGAGCGGGGAGAACGCGGGTAAAGGTCTGAAACATCACGCCCCACCATGTGCCGGACGATTTCGTCATCAGTCACGCGGGCCGTCTCAAAAGTCCCCACCGCCGTGCCGTCACGCAGCACGGTAAGACGGGAGGACAACCGTCGGACCTCCTCCAGAAAATGCGAGATGTAGATGATCGAAATCCCCTGCGAGCGCAGACGGTCAATCAGGGCAAAAAGGCGCGCGATATCCTTCTGCGTCAACGAACTGGTAGGTTCGTCAAAAACCAGGACACGGCATCCCATGGCGAGGGAGCGGCCGATTTCAACCAACTGCTGCTCGGAGACGGAAAGGTCTCCCGCCCGGGCCTCCGGCCGGAGGCCCGGATGGTCAAACTGCCGAAGCACCTCCAGGGCCCGGCGGCGCATTTCAGCCCGGTCCACCCGCCCTCCGGCTTTGCGGGGCTCAAGTCCGAGAACGATGTTTTCCTCGACGCTGAGGTGCGGTGCCAGGGACAGCTCCTGATAGATCATGCCAACCCCGCGCGACCGGGCCTCCAGCGGGTTCCGGGGGGCATAGCGCCGTCCGTCCAGAAACATCTCCCCCTCGTCAGGTTGATGGGCTCCGGACAGCACCTTCATCAGGGTGCTTTTACCGGCGCCGTTCTCCCCCACCAAGGCATGCACCTCGCCGGGTTTCACCTCCAACTCAACCCGCCCCAGGGCGACGGTCGCCCCGAAGGTTTTCCTGATGCCCCGCATTTCCAGACGGGGCGGCACAATGGCGGCTGGGTCGGCCACGGCAGGCCTCAGAGCTTGGGACTGATGACAGCCTGGACCTCGGCGCTCTGCACATTGTCTTTCGTCACAAAGGCCGTGCCGGTGTCCACGCTGGAAGATACGGTTTCGCCCTTGAGTTTCTTCACCAGGGTTTCCACCGAGAGATATCCCATCTTGAAGGGATTTTGGGAGACGAGACCGTTGATCTCGCCCTTGTCCAGGGCCTCCAGCAACGGGGCGCTGGGGTCAAAGCCGACAAACTTGACCCTGCCGGCCAGGCCGTTCTGCCGCAGGGCCTGCAGCATTCCATAAGTCGTTGACTGGTTGGGGCAGTAGATCCCGTCCACAGCGTTTTCCCCCGAGAAGCGGAGCAAAAGGTTTTTGGCGGCGCTGAGCGACTCCGCATCGGTCGCCCCGCCATACTGCTCAACACTGGCGAGCACGATGCCCGGCGACTTTTTGATCTCCTCCAAAAAGCCGTCCTCCCGCTCCTGGGTCGAGGCCGACCCCTGCTGGTAACGCAGCATCATCACCCGCCCCTTGCCACCCAGGATCTTGGCCAACTGTTCTCCGGCCAGCCGCCCGGCGGAACGGTTGTTCGTGCCCACATAGGAAAAGGCGGCCCCCTCGGCCTGGGCCAGCGGGGAGTCAAAAATCAGGACCGGAATGCCCGCCTTGGTGGCGGCCTCGCAGGGTTTGCGCAGGGCCTCGGCATCGGTCGGGGCCACCGCGATCCCCTGCACCCCGGTGATGCGCATGTTGTCAATGATCTTGATCTGGTCGGCCCGGTCGTCCTCCTTCTGTCCCGACTTCCACAAGATCTCAACCTTCAGATCCGCCGCGGCTTTTTTGGCTCCGGCCTCGACGGTTTTCCAAAAAACATGGGTGGTCCCCTTGGGAATCACGGCCAGTTTGATCACGGAAGCGGAGGCGGAGCCGCCCGAAGGTGCCGCAGTTTCCTTCTTGCAACCGTTAAAAACAAAGGCGGCAGAACCAAGGGTAAGCGCTGAGACAAAAAGACGGCGATTCATGGGGATAAGGTAAGTAGGAAAGGCCATGCTTGGGCGTTTGGTGGATCACAAGCAAGCCCGAGTTGGTTTCTGGCGCACCCCGGGGAGGACCTCTCGCGAAAGCAGGAGGGGCGGCATCCGAACAGACACTTAGCAAAGAAACTCGACTTGGCTTCCTGACCGTGAAATGCTTGACAGACTCCCCCTACGCTCCCCTGCCCCATGTCCAAACGTCTTCTGGTTTGTCTCGGTCTCATCGTGTCGCTGGCCTTTGTCTGCGAGCACTACTCAAGCACCAAGCCCGCCACTTCACCCACCCTCCTTCAATCCACGACGTCGAAGGGTAAGAACAAACCACTTGCGGCCGGAGTCGCAGCCCACCCCAAAGGCGGCGCTGACGCGACACCCGCAAACAGCCTTCCGGAAACAGCCCGGCCTGCCACCGGAATTCCCGATCTCGCCCCCATTCAGGCCTACGGACAATGGCAGAAGACCTGGCTGAGCACACCCCCCGACCAGCGCGCCCCCCTGGTCGAGGAAGGCGTCCGTCTGGCCACCGACCGCCGGGAGGAATTTCACAAGCTGATCAAGGCCGATCCCCAGCGCGCCCTGGAGGAGTCCGTGTCCCATGTTGCCCGCCAATCGCTTCCGGCGGAGGTGATCGCCCAACTCGAAGAGCACGTCAATACCTACGGAGACTACAATGTCTATCAGGGACGTCCCCAGGAGGGGGTCGTTCTGCCGGCCGACACCGAGCTGACCCTGCGGTATTTCGAAACCGAAACATCCAGTTACAGGGCCCACGTTTACGGCAGCCAGCTCCCCACCCTTTCCCGCAAAAACATCGCGCTCCGTGGCGTCGCCATCGAACGCGACCTGGCCGTGGCCGAGAGCCCGGTGCGGCGTCTTGACGCCGGCGAGATCATCCCCGCAGGGACGCCCGTGGACAGCACCTGCCCGGTCTCCGGAACCATCACCACCCTCGCCTCCGCCCCGGAGGAACCCATCGCCGAGGAAACCCCGGCCGTCGAGGTGGGAGGCCGCTACATCCTGCTCTGCAACGGCTCGCATGTGCGGGTCCTCGACGACTCCTACCGCCAGGCCAGCGGGGGCCCCGGCGGCGCCCAGTTCATCAAGGAAAACGTCCCCGGCACCTCCTCCGAGGCCATCGGCAACTTCCGCGCCCTCTACATCCGCGTCCTCTACCCCGACGATCCCGTCGCCCCCAACTCCGAGGCGACCGCCAACGACGACATGCGCAACATGTCCCGCTACTTCCTCGAAAACTCCTTCGGCAAACTCTCCACCACCTACGCCGTCACCCCGCTGGTCATGCTCCCCCACACCAAGGCCTGGTATGTGGCCAAGGATACCGCCGTGGACGGGCTGGGACTCGTCCACAGCGACGCCCGGTCCGCCGCGCGCCGGCTCGGTTACGACTCCGGCAGCTACAACGTCACCATCGTCCGCGTCAAGGGCGGCCCCCGTCTCGAAGGCGTGTCCTGGGGCGGCGGAGACAGCGTCTGGGTGTCCTGGAACGGCATGGATGTCCTGAACCACGAATGCGGGCACTCCCTCGGCCGCAACCACGCCAACTACTGGAACACCAACGGCTTGAGCGCCCTGAGCGACGGCGCCAACCAGGAATACGGCAACAGCTTCGATGTCATGGGCGGAGGTTCCGGCTTCGGAGCCCACTACAACACGATGAGCAAGCGGGCCCTCGGCTGGCTGCCTGACACCTGGATCCACCAGGCCCGTTCCGGCACAGCGACTTACCGCATCTACCCCTACGACCAGCCCATCCTCGTCGAAGGCCGCCGCTACGCCATCCGCATCCCGCGGGCCGACGGTTACCCCTTCCATCTCGAATACCACAACGCCTACTCCCAGCACTCCAACTCGGCCCTCCTGCTCTGGGGCCGGACCGATATCTCCAACGCCGGCCACCTGGTTGATACCACGCCGGGCTCCTCAGGCGGGAAAAACGACGCCGGCATCGCCGTCGGACAAACCTTCTCAGACTGGGACGGCGGCGTCCACATCACCGTTTTGGGCAAAAACAACACCACCCCACCCTCCCTCGACATCGTGGTGAATCGCGACACCCCCTCCAACCGGCCTCCCGCCCTGTCCCTTTCCGCCAGCGGCACCACCGTGGCCGTGGGCGGCTCGCTCACCTTCACCGCCACCGCCTCCGATCCCGATGGCGACACCCTCGCCTACCACTGGGACTTCCCGGACGGCTACGCCTCCACCAACACCCCCAGCATCACCCGCAGTTTCCCCACCGCCGACCACATGACGGTCCACTGCACCGTTTCCGACCTGAAGGGCGGGATCGCCCGCCGCCATGCCGTCTTTGAAATCGGGGCCAACACGCGCCGCGTCGTCTCCGGCCGGGTGACCTCCGCCGGGCTTCCCGTCGTCGGCGTCCTCCTCGCCGGAGACGGTGAATACGCCTACACCGACAGTGACGGTTACTACGCCATGTCCGACATCAGCGACGGTTCCCACGACATCACCGCCACCCTCCAAGGTTACACGTTCACCCCCGCTGGCTTCGCCAACCCCCTTACGGTGGCATCGGGAACCAACTCCGCCAACTTCACCGCCGACGCCCTGCCTGTCGTCCAGATCACGGCCGGAGGCAACGCCACCGAGGGCGGCGCCAACGGCTCCTTCGTGATCACCCGCACCGGGGATACCACCGCCGCCCTCACCGTCCGCGTCCTGACCGCCTCGGGCACCGCCATCCGCGCCACGGACTACAACTTCAACCCCACCTACACAAGCTCGGGACTCTACCGCACCTTCGACATCCCCGCCGGGGCCTCGTCCCTCACGGTCAACGTGGAACCCGTCAACGACACCGCCGCCGAAGGGCCCGAAACCATCGGCCTCAACCTCGCCGACAGCACCGCCTACCTGGCAGGAAGCAACCGCGCCGCCCAGATCATTCTCAATGACAACGACTCCCTGCTGCCCAACGTGAGTGTTTCGTTGACGAACGATCAGGTGGACGAAAAGGGCGGCTCCATGAGCTTTGTGCTGAGCCGCACCGGGGACACCGCCAACAGTCTCAATGTCACCGCCGCCTGGTCCGGCACCGCCACCCGCGGCACCGATTACCCGAGCCTTCCCACCGCCTTCACCATCCCCGCCGGCCAGGCCTCCCTCAGCATCACCTTCGCCCCCACCGACGATGCCCTCAGCGAAAGCACGGAAACCGCCACGCTGACCGTGACCTCCACCGCCTCCTATCTGGCTGATCCGAGCTCCAAAACCGCCACCGTCAGCATCCTGGACGACGAGATCCCGGTCGTCACCGTCGTCGCCTCCGATCCCAATGCCTCCGAGGCCAACCGGGACCCGGGCGTGTTTCTCATCACCCGGACCGGGCCGACCACCTCAGCCCTCAAGGTCTATTACGGCCTGGGCGGACGTGCCCTCCACGGCACCGATTACCTCGCCCTTCCGCTCGAAGTCACCATCCCCGCCGGCCAAACCAGCGCACCGGTGGTCATCACTCCGGTTGACGACGGCTTTGGGGAAATTGCCGAATCCGTAAACCTCAACCTTTCCACCTACAGCACCGCCTACCAGATCGGCGAACCCTCCACCGCCACCGTCACCATCGCCGACAACCTGGACCCGCCCACCATCACCGTGTCACCCAACGCCGTGGCCACCGAGCCTGGCACCGCCGGCTCCTTCAAACTCCAGCTCGCGGGCTCCGTCGCCGGCAATGTCACCGTCAACTACACCCTCTCCGGCACCGCCGCCAGCGGCACGGACTTCACCGCCCCTTCCGGATCGGTCTCGATCGCCGGTTCCGGTGCCAACGAGGGAACCGTGACCATCACCCCCTTGGACGACTCCATCCCCGAGGACGCCGAAACCGTCACCCTCACCGTCACACCCTCGGCCAACTACGTCTCCTTCCAAAACTCCGCCACCATCTACCTGAGGGACAAGCGGGCCCAGGTTTACGTCTCCACCCACAAGGACACCCCCGCCGAGCCCGCGACCGGCTCATCTTTCTACCTTTCAAGAACTTCCAGCACCACCGCTGATCTGGTGGTGAACTACACCATGGGTGGCACCGCCACCAACGGGACGGACTATACCCTGCTTCCCGGCACGGTCACCATCCCGGCCGGCGCGACCGGGGTGGACATCCCCGTCACTGTGATTGACGACACCCTCGTGGAAGGGATCGAAACCATCATCCTCAACGTCTCCCCCTCGGCGGACTATTCCGTCAACATCCCCTCGGCCAAACTTTACCTGAACGACAACGACACCGTCACGGCCACCGCCAGTGTCGGCTTCCAGGCCACCGCCAGCACGGTCAGCGAGGCCCCCGATGCCGTGACCGGGGAGTTCCGCACCATCCCCGTCACCCTCAGCGCCGCGCTGACGACCACCGTCACCGCCGAATACATCGTCTCCACCGGCACCGCCGCCACCACCGCCATCGCGGACGGAGTGGACTACAACCTGGCCGACGCCGCCAACGGCAACGCCCTCATCACCGAGGGCCTGCTCACCTTCCCACCCGGCAACACGTTGCAATACATCACGATCCGCGTCATCAACGACGGGGTCAAGGAAGGCGACGAGATCGCCGGACTCGAGATCCGCAACGTTTACGGCGCGCGCGTCTCGACCTCCCGCAACAAGCACACCCTCACCATCACCGACAACACCGCCCTCAACCCCGTGCCCCGGGTCTTCTTCCTCTCCGCCACCGCCCAGGCCGAGGAGGACGACACCGTGCCGCAAGGCCTCATGGCCGCTCTGGACCAGCCCGCCACCGCAAGCGTGACCGTCAATTACACGGTCTCCGGGGGCACCGCCACCGCCGGATCGGACTACAGCGGAACCACCGGCACCCTTACCTTCGCCGCCGGAGAAACCGTCAAACTCATCCCCGTGACCGTGAAAAGCGACGCGGTCGTCGAACTGCCGGAAACCTTCAACGTCACCCTCTCCTCGCCTTCCGCCAACGCCGCCCTGGGAGGCACCGCCACCCAGACGGTCACCATTCTGGAGGCGTTCACCCCGTCGGTTTCACTCACCGCCCCCCAGGCCACCGCCTCCGAACCCTCCACGACCGGCACCTTCACCGTGACCCGGGCCAGCGGTGGCAACGTCATCCCCCTCACCATCAGCTACTCCGTCACCGGCACGGCGACCTCCGGGACGGACTACACCGCCCTCGCCGGAACCGTTTCCCTTCCCGCCGGCCAAAACAGCGCCACCATCACCATGACTCCCCTGGACGACTCCGCCATCGAGCCGGACGAAACCGTCACCATCACGCTGACCCCGGACGTTTCCTACTCCGTCCAGGGCTCGGACACGGCGACCATCTCCTTGCAGGACAACGATATCCTCCCAGTCATTACCCTTGTCTCGCCCACCGAAACGACCGCCGCCATTCCCGCCGGAGTCGGGCTGTTTCTCCAAACCACGACGGAACTTCCCGGCCGCACCACCCTGCCCACGCTGGCCTGGTCCAAAGTCGCAGGTCCTGGCAGCGTGACTTTCGGAACTCCTTCCGCCGCCGAAACGTCCGCTCAGTTTTCCGCCAACGGGAACTATCGCCTCCGTCTGACCGCCGCCGGAGGCGCGGCCACCGCGACTCTGGATGTCGTTGTCAATGTGGGCCTTCCGGCGACAGCCGCCGCCAACATCGGGGTCAACACCGTCACCGGCACCGCCTCTTTCGCCGCCGATGCCTGGACCGTCACCGGCAGCGGCTCGGGCATCAGTGGCTCAGGCACCTCGGACGGCTTTGTGCTCGTCGGCCAGCCCCGCTCCGGCGACTTCGACATCGTCGCCCGCATCGCCAGCCGCACCTACGCCGGCACCGGCAGCTCCTGCCGCATCGGCCTCATGGCCCGTGCCTCCAACGCCACCGACGCTCCCTACGCCGCCACCTTCTACAAGACCACCAGCGGTGGCAACGGCCCGCACAACTTCCAATACCGGGCCACCGCCGCCACCGCCCCCACCGAGTCGGTCGGCACCACCCTTTACGCCATGCCCCGCTGGCTCAGGCTCGTTCGCTCCGGCGACAACGTTTCAGCCTTCCTCTCCCCCGACGGCATCACCTGGACCCAGCGCGGCACCACCGTTTCCCTGCCCAACCTCGGGGCCAGCCCGATCGTCGGCTTAGCACTGACCACCGCCGATCAGACCAAACCCGCCACCGCCGTTTTCGACAGTCTCAATTTCAAACTGCCCGTGAACCTCGGTCCTCTGGTTGACGCCGGAGCCGCCGTCAACGGCAGCGGCCCGCAGGCGCTTAACGCCACCGTTTCGGACGACGGCCTGCCGATCCCTGCTTCGCTGACCAGCTCATGGTCGGTGGTCAACGGTCCGGGCCCGGGATCCTTTGGAGATGCGGCCGCGGTGGACACGGCCTTCACCTCCACTTCGGCCGGAACGTTTACCCTCCGCCTTTCCGCCTCGGACGGAGCCATCACCACCTTTGACGACGTGACCGCCACCATCATCACCACCCCCTTCGACTCCTGGCGCGTGACCAACTTTGGCTCTTCCGTAAACCTTCCCGAGATCGGTGGCGATCTGGCCGATCCCGACCACGACGGCATCCCCAACCTCCTGGAATACGCCTTCAACCTGACGCCCAATTCCCCGGATTCAGGCCCCAAGGGCTCCACCGCCGCGAACCAGATGAGCCTTGTTTACCGCCGCAACCTTTCCGCCGGCGACATCACCTTCGGCTACGAACAATCCACGGACCTCACGACCTGGACGGCGGTGACCCCCACCACCACCGTGCTTTCCAACGACGGCCAGACCCAGACCATTCAGGCGACCGTGCCCATGAGCGGAAACCAAAGGTTCCTCCGCCTCACCGTCACCAGGCTGCAGCCCTGAAGACCAAAAGCAGCACGGCAGTTGCCTGATGCGGTTTTATCCTAGAAGTGGCTATGTTTGGACCCCTGGGAACGCTTGCTCCGCACCGACCCGGCTTCGCCAGACAGGCAATGCCAGTGCGGTGCCTGGCGCTCCCAGGCAATAACCCCAATCAAACGCGAATTCAGCCTAACCCCCAAAACGCGCCTCCTCTTCGACTACCCGGCGCGACCTATCAGCCCCTTCAGCGGGCCAGATCCGGCGCGAGGAGACTGAGTCCGGCCGGAGTGGCGGCGGATTCGGCCAGACTGGGGTCCTCACCGGCGGCGGCGAGCGCGGCGGAAAGATTCCCATCGGCGGCGCGAACCAGTTCCCCCAGATAGGCTTCCTGCACAAACCGGAGGTTTTGCTCCAGGGAAGGGCGGGAGGGAGCCTGGACGCCAAGGTGAAGGCGCAGGAAGGCGGTCAGAAGATCAGTGGAGGCGGTGGAATCCTCCCCGCCCAGCAGGACAGCGCGGCGGAGGACCTGCTGAAGTTCGGCAAACTCACCGGGCCAGGGATGGAAAAGAATCAGGAAGACGGCATCCTGGGAAAGGCGTGACTTGCCGGGCCGGTTTTCGGACTCGGCAAACTGCTGAAGCAGACGCCGGCTGTAAAAGGCCAGGTCGGAAAGGCGGCGGTGCAAGGGACGCAGGCGGCACAGGCGTTCCCGCGCGGTTTTGAAGAAGGGGTGCGAACCGATGCCGGAAGTGTTGGTGTCGGCCAGAAAGGCGGCGTCCTTCAGGTGGAACAGGAAGACGAGGTTCTTGTAACGCCCGGCGGAATTGTCCTCCAAAAGGGTGGCGAGTTGGTCATGAGCCTCGGAGGAAGCCTCCTCAATGCCATGGATGAGGACCACGGTGCTGGACTCGGGATCGCTGGGGATAAAGCCCAGGATATCGTGGGTCTGGGGGGCCTTGATCTGGGCGGCGGAGAAGGAATAAAGGCGTTTGTCCGCCCTTGATTTCCAACGGGACACCTCCCGTTGGACCAACTCGAGCTCGCATCCGGCGGGCCCAAAAATGAAGCCGCGGCGGGCCTCGCGAACGCTGTCCCAGAGCCTTTGCAGAAAAAACTGATTGGAGCGTGAATGTTCGGAGACATGCTCGGCGCGCTGATAGGAGACGGCAAAGTCGCCAAACTCATCGCGCACCTCCACGGGAGCCTTGATCGGGGACCGGGTGGCGGTGCCGGCGGCGAAAGGGACACGCGTGGCCTGGGGAATCGGCAGGACAAAACGGCGGATGTGGTTGAGGAAAACCTTGGTGTCGAAGGGTTTCTCCAGCACGACGGAAACGCCGAGGTTGGCGGCCTGGATCAACTCGGGGGTGTTCATATACCCCGAAACCATGATGACCGGAAGTTTCGGGGAAATTTTGCGAAGCTGGGCCAGGAACTCGATGCCGTTCATGCCGGGCATCTTGTAATCAAGGACAATCAGAGCATAACGCTCATCATGAACCACGCTCAGGCAGGAGCGCGCGTCCGAGGAAAGCTCCACGTCATAGTTTTCACTTTTGAGGTAATCCCCCAGCGTGCGAAGGAAGCTCTCCTCGTCGTCGAGAATGAGAATTTTGCCGTATTGCATAGACTATGTTTGATTCCCGATTCCTGATTCTTGATTTAAAAAGCAATTCTCCCGAAAGCCTGCTTCCATGAAGGATGGCTGCTCAAGGCTTGAAGCTCGGATGAAGGCGGTTGGTGGCCTTAAATCATTAATCAAGAATCATAAATCATAAATTATTTTCAGGCGGTGGCGGCAAAGGGGGCAAGAATCTGTTCCATGGCCTCGCGGTTTTCCGGCGGCACCGGGCGGTCCGGATGCTCGTAAGGATGGAAACCTCCCCAGAAGCCGGGGGTCAGCAGATCCTCGGCGGCGAGAAAATCGGCCAGCCCCGTCAGGGAGGAGCCGGGAAGATCGGCGAGGTCCCAGAGCACGGACAGCTTGTCCACCGAAGCCAGGGCAAAGCGGATCAGATCAAGGTCGCGGACATGGACGAGAATCGAAATCTGGCCGTGGGTGCCATGGTCCGGCAGAAGCGCTACGGCGTCCTCCAGAGCCTTGGGAGAGGTTTCCGCGCCGGGGGCGAGGACAATCGGGACGGGCAGTTCGCGAAGCTCAACGGCCAGATCACCCAGCGGGTGTTTCTTGGCCAGGATGCCGGCCACGCCGGGAAAGCTGGCGGGGGTTTCCAGGCCGAGGGCGTGGGCCAGGGTGGGCTCGGGGGCGAGTTCCACCAGGATACGGCCGGCCAGGGGCTTGAACGCGGCCTCCCTGAGGCGTTGCACGACGGTCGGGTGGGAATAAACGAGGCAGTGGATCGAGTTGGCGCTCATGGAGTTTGGGCAAAGAGGTGGACACGCGTGCGGTTGCGTTCCTCGACGACGACGAAGAGGAAATTGCCGCCTGGGGTGGCGGCGACGAGCCGTGGGCTCTCGGAACGTGGCGCGGGCAAAAGGTAGGTGGGGGAACCGTCAAAGCGGCAGCAGGTGACGGCTCCGGATTTGAAAAGGAGGATGAGGTCGCCTTCCGCAAAGGAAAAGGCCTCAATATCGGAAGGCAGCAGCTCGGTGCTGCGGGTGCCGTCCTTGATATCAAGACGTTCCAGAACGAAACGCTCCGAGTCGCTGGTGGAAAGGGTGAGGATCAGGTATTTGCCATGGTCACCCTGGGAAAGACCCACCACGGGACCTTGGAGCTCGATGTAACCCGGCGTGGAGGTTTCCCCCACCACAGCGATGTGGAGCCTGGGGTTGACCGGTCCCGAGGCATAGACCACCGCCCCGAGAGAATCTCCCCGGACAAAGGTGTTGAGACCGAAATTGGGGCAATGGAAGGAACCGGCCCGCGCCGTGGTAAACTCGATGTAACGGACTTCGCGGGAATCGGCCCAGACCAGCAAACGCGGACCAGGGACGTAATGGACCCCAAAAACCCGCGGGGCATCGGAAAGCAGGGTCTCCTCCTGGCCACGGGCCAGATCGAGGGCGCACACCCTGGTTTTGGTGCTGTAGGCGAGGAATCCCGGACCACAGGCCTGGACGGCCATGCCCACGGAAGGAACGGCAAAACTCAGGGGGTTTCCGGTCAGGCCATCAAAAAGGGAAAGGCGCCCCCCGTGCTCGACCGCCAGGACGGGAACTCCGGCAGGGGTGAGCAGGGCATGGCAGTGGTCCGGCCGGACTGGCATTTCCCAGATGTTGCTCAGCCCTGTCGGTGGAAACGGGGCCGAGGACCCACGCAGTTCGGAAGGTCGGAGCGTCACCGCCAAGGCCGCCGGGGTCGCCAGAATGGCGTCCACCATGCGGATCACCTCTTCCGCCGAGGCCACGCGAAAACGCGGGTCTTTTTCGAGAAGAGTGTTGATGAGGTCCCGCAGGCGGGGATCCGCCAAGGTTGAGACATCGGGCTTGGTCCGTGCATGGGCCCGGGCGATCTCGGTGGGGTTTCCCAGGAAAGGAAGGCGGCCCACCACCAGTTCGTAGAGGATGATGCCGAGACTGTAGAGATCGCTGTTGGAGCCGAAGGGGTTACGGGGTCTTTCGGGAGACTGATAGGCGGGGGTTCCGGCGACGTTTGGATGGGCCGCGATCTGGGTGACGGTGTGGGCCACCCCGAGGTCCCCGATCTTGTAAGCCGTTCCCTCGGGCCCCGGCGTGCAAAAGATGTTCTCGGGTTTCAGATCGCAGTGAACGAGGTCGTTGGAATGAAGATAGGCCAGCCCCTCCAGAATCTGGCGCACACAGAGCAGGGCCTCCTTGGTTTCCCAGCGCGGTTTCTCCTCAATCAACTTTCCCAAAGTCCCGCCCGGAACAAACTCATAGACGATGTAAAGCCCCTCGGCGCCGAGGTAACAGAAGTCGAGACAGCGGACGATCCGCGGATGGCTCAGACCGAGTATCGCCGAGACCTCGTGAAGGGCCAGCTTGCTTCCAGCCGAGCCCCCCTGGTGGATTTTCTTGATCGCCACCTTTTCCCCCGTGGCCAGATCATGCGCCAGTGAGACCGTGCCGGAGGCTCCGGAGCCTAGAACGGCTTCGACCTCATAGCGGTCACTGATGCGTGTGGTTTCTCCCATCGGGAGGGGGGGACAAAAGGTGGGACTAAAAAAATCAGGCTTCCAATTTGGCGTAAATGGCGGCTTTTCCAGCCTGTTCCTCAAGCAGGGCGTGGACCTCGTCGAGGCGGGCGATGGCGGAAATCACAAATTCCGAACCGGCGTCCTGCTCGCGTTCGGAGGCCACCTGGAGGCAGTCCAGCTCCTGACCGGAAATGTGCTCGAAAAGGGCGCGGAGGATGCCCTCCATCATCTGATCCACAAAACCTTCCACATCAGCCAGAACCTGGTTGAAAATGGAGTTCTTGAGGTTAGCGGTGATCAGACCTTTGCTGGCGGCCTTCTCCAGGTTGATGGTGAGAATGCCCCAGCCGTGCTCGCGGAAATAGGTTTCGATGAACTTGACGTATTCGGCGACACCAAGCTCACCCTGCAGCGTCTTGAAAAGGAGCTGCATCTCGCGGTCAAGGTTGGCGGCCACGCGGCGGCCCCAGATGTAACCGCAGTTCTTCAAAATGACGCGCCAGGCGTCGCCGGCCTCGTATTCCAGGGCGTTGTAAATGCCCCGGATGATGTCCGAGGAAAGATACACAATACGGGTGCCACCCTGGTTGAAACAGGTGCCGATCTGGAGATCATGGCGGTGGTCCACGTCGGTGAAGAACCGGCGCAGGTCGAGTTTTTCGGGAAGGGATGGGATGGACATGGCGGTCACTCGATGGAAAGGGTGTCAACGGCGAGGTTAAGGTAGGTTTCGATTTCCGCGTAGGCTTCGCGGGAAAGGGCGCGCTGCATCTCATCGCGGCAGAGCAGGAAGGTTTCGTAAACGGACCGCTGGTGCGGTTTCAGCTTTTGAAGCTTGGCGCTGGCCCTCGGATCCGACTGGTAAATGTATTCCCGGTTGGGAAGTTTGTCGGGAAAACGGAAGGAGTTGAGAATGGAACGCATCCACAGCAGGAGCTTGTCACGCATCCACTGGGGATCACCCACCAGCATGGCAAGGGCGGCGTAAAGGACGACCATCTTGACGTCGCGCGTGGCCTTGGTCACGGCCAGTTCGTGATGCTGCTCATAGGGGTAAACCTCAAAGATGCGTTTGACCACCTTGCGGACGATGGGGGTTTCCACCTCGCGGATCTCGCGGGCGGCACGCACACGGGCCTCATTTTCGGGGGCAATCTGGAGGTAAAGATCAAGCTCCTCGTCCTCGGCATGCTTTTGCTGGCAGTTGAGGATCATCTGTTGGAGGTTGGCGTGGAGGCGGAGTGAGGTGGTGGCAGGCATGGAGAAGGAGATTTCAGATTTAAAATTTCAGATTTC
>JANOBW010000447.1:0-8223 GCA_031411855.1 Opitutia bacterium | reverse complement strand
ACCATAAATAGTCAATTTCCAATGCCAGTATGATCCACTCACATATCCACTCACATTTTTTTTCAACTAAGAGCATTTCGGTTTGGTCAGTTAGGTTGATACTTCTAAGTCTCTTCGCATTTTACCAACTGACGCAGGCTGTTCACGCGGGCACCTTGCCCACCGTCATCACCCCTACTTCCGCTAGCAGCCTGTCGGACTTGAGTTCGAGACCTTTTGGTTTTGCTGTGAACTTTGGCTGTGGTGCGGTGGAGGATCGGGCGGAGGTTACCGAAGACGTATTCCTTCCGGCGTGGATGGGCGTGACATAGGCCTGTTTGGGGCGGATTTTGCCCCTTCAGGCACATGCCGGTCTCAGGCCGAGACGGTGGAGCCGTTTCAGATTGTAGCTCAGCGTTACCAGCGTCCATTCCAGGCTCACTTTCGCCCTCCCCCGCAGACTAAATCGTCGGAACCCCATGACCTGCTTGATGATGCCAAACACCGGTTCCACCGTCTGTTTGCGCAGTGCGTAGAGTTTGCGGCCCGCCTCGGTTCTTGTGCGATGGCGCATTTTTTCCTTGGCGGGGGCCGTGGCGGGTGGCTCCACCGGGTCCGGGTGTTGCTCGAGTTGCTCCACCGTGCGGCCGTGATGGTCGCGCCCCACGGCGGCGTAAACCGTCGGGCCGGTGCCGCCGGCCTCCACGGATGCGACCGCTTCCTCGCTGTAAAAGCCGCTGTCGATCAAGGCGTTGGACACCGCTCCGACGGCGGGACTGATGGCCGCCACGGTGGGCACGAGTTGTTTCTTGTCGTTGGCCGCAGTGCAGACGGCCTCGCCCACGATGAGCATGGTTTCGGTGTCCACGGCGGCCTGCGCGTTGTAGCACTGCTCGAAGCCGCCGCGGTGGGGCATGATCCGGCTGTCGGGGTCAGTGTGGTTGTATTGGTCGGTGGGTTTAGGGCCGGTGTCCTGCGGGGGCTGGGGCGGGGGGCCGCCGGGTTTGCGCCCGGTGGTCTTTTCACGTTCGGCCAGCTTGGCCTGGTAGGCGGCGGTTTCCTCGGCCAGGCGCTGTTTGGCGCGGGCCTCCATGACGGTTTGGGCCTCTTTCAGGCGGGCGATGCGGTCCTCACGGCGATGGATTTCCCCGGGGATGGTCAGGCCGTCACGCAGCGGGGTGCTGTCGGCCTGTTCGGCCTTGGCGATGAGTTGTTCGATCTCCCGGGAGGCCAACTGGATGTGTTCGACCGTGTGGGCGTGGCTGTTGGCGTTGTGCTTGCTGGCGCTGGCGAGGATTTTGGTGCCGTCAATCGAGACAGTGAGCTGGCCGAACCTGAGGATTTTGGAGTCGGCGGCCAGTTCCAGAACCTGGTGGAAGCTGGAGGTCAGAAGGGCGTGGTTGTTGCGGCGGAAGGCGCAGATGGAGTCGTGGTCAGGGTGGCGGTCGGCGCAGAGGTAACGCACGGCGACGGCGTCGTGCGTGAGGGCTTCGATGCGCCGGCTGGAGAAGGTGCCAGTGGCGTAGGAATAGATGAGCAGGGCCAGCATGAGGGACGGCGGGTATTGCTCGGAGCCGGTGCCGCGCTGGTTGACCTTGGCGGCACCGAGGTCGAGTGAGTCCACCGCATCAATGATGAAGTGGACGATGTGGCCGGCCGGGACCCACTCGCGCAGGTCAACAGGCAGGAGAAGCGGGGTGCGGCGGTCTATGTTGACGAAACGAGGATTCATAACTTGTTACGATGTAAACACTTGCATTATTCGTTCCATGATGGCTTCGACCTGAAAATAACCAATATGGGGGTGCTTTTTAAGTCCGACAGGCTGCTAGCATCACAAGCTCTACGGTCACGCTTGGAGGCAATGTGACCAGCGATGGAGCGCTTGCGATTGTGGAACGCGGTGTTGTTTTTGCCCCGACCTCCGCGAACAACAACCCGCAGTTGGGCGGGGTCGGAGTGACTTCCGTCACTAATGCAGGCACCACGGGTGTTTTCACCGTCAACGTCACCGGACTCATCCCGGCCACGGACTACATCTTTGCTGTCTACGCAACCAACAGTATTGGAACCAGTTACAGCTTGGCAGGAAGTTTCCTTACCTCGGTCGCCCCTGCCACCACCCTGGTCATCAATGAGGTATACGGCGGCGGCGGCGCCGCCGGAGCTTCCTACCTGAATGACTTCGTGGAGTTATACAACGGCACCGCGAGTAACATTAACCTAGCCACTTATTCCCTGCAATACACCTCTGCCACTGGTAACACTTGGTCCACCGCTAAGTTGAATCTGACTGGCAGCATCGGAGCGGGTCAGACGTATCTGATAAAGCTCGCCAGCAGTGGTGCTGTGGGCGCGGCTCTAACGACCGAAAATATTTCTGGTTCGATCAATATGAGCGCGACTACCGGCAAAGTGGCCTTGGTCAGCAATCAGACGGCTCTTACCGTTTCAGACCCTCACCTTGATCCCAGTGTCGTTGACTTCGTGGGCTACGGCACCAGTGCGAATGCTTTTGAAACCGCCGTCGCACCAGCCCCCAGCGCGGCCAATTCCATTTCACGTTCCGCCCGGGCCGACACCAACAACAATTCCGCTGACTTTCTCGCCGGCACCCCCACGCCGGGCATCGCCACGGCGCCCCTCATCCTCTCTTCCACGATTCCGCTGGACAACGTCCAGGCTGTTTCGCCCGGTGCCAATCTGGTGGCGATGTTCAGCGAGGCCGTCGTCAAAGGAACGAGTGGCAACATCGTGATCAAAAAAACTTCCGATGGCTCGGTGTTTGAAACGATCTCTGTAACCTCGGCTCAGGTGACGGTCGCTGGTGCCGCCGTCACCATTGATCCCAGCGGAACCTTGGCGGCGGACACCGAATACTATGTCGTGATGGATGCCGGTGTGTTCAAGGCCGCCGCAAGCAGTCTCAATGTTTACGCAGGGCTTTCCTCCACCACCGTCTGGAGTTTTTCCACCACCGTCCCATCTCCTTCAGGTCTCGTCATCAATGAGGTTTATGGCGGCGGTGGAAATACCGGGGCTTCCTATCTCAATGATTTCGTGGAGCTTTACAACAGCACCGCCGCAAGCGTCGATCTCTCCACCTATTCCCTGCAATATTCCTCGGCCACCGGCTCGACTTGGTCCACCGGCAAACTCAATCTGACCGGCATCATAGGGGCGAATCAGACTTATTTGATCAAACTGGCCAGCAGCGGTGCCGTGGGTGCTGCTTTGCCTGCGGAAAACATTGCTGGTTCCATCAATCTGAGCGCGACCACCGGCAAGGTCGCCTTGGTGAGGAATCAGACCGTTCTCACCTCCTCTGATCCGCAGTTCGATTCCAGTGTCGTGGACTTCGTGGGTTATGGCACCAGCGCCAACGCCTTTGAAACCGCCACCGCACCCGCTCCCAGTGCGGCCACTTCCATCTCCCGGGCCTCCCGGGCTGACACCAACAACAACTCGGCCGACTTTGCCACCGCGACTCCCAGCCCGGGGATCGCCACTTCGGTTTTGACCCTGGCCTCCACCGTCCCTGCGGACAATTCAGCGTCCGTTTTCATTAACACCAACCTCGTCGCGACCTTCAGCGAATCCGTGGTGAAAGGCACGAGCGGCAACATCGTGATCAAAAAAACCTCGGACGGCTCCGTTTTTGAAACCATTCCCGTGACATCCCCGCAGGTGACCGTCGTCGGTGCTAACGTCACGATTGATCCCAGCGGAACCTTTGCCCCGAGCACCGAATACTATGTCGTGATGGATGCGGCTGTGTTCAAGGCCTCTTCGAATGCCCTCAACGCTTACGCCGGACTTTCGTCCACCACCGCCTGGAGCTTCACCGCCGCCCTGTTGGCTCCCAGCATCAATTCGACAACCTTCGCCAGCATCACGATGACATCCGCCGTTCTCGGTGGCAACGTGACCAGTGATGGAGGCGCTTCGCTGATGGAACGGGGCGTTGTCTATGCGCCAAGCTCCGTAAACGGCAACCCACAGCTTGGAGGCCTGGGGGTGCTCGCCGTGAGCGCCACCGGAAGCCTCGGTGGTTTCACCGTAAATGTGGGTGGTCTGACTCCCGGGACGGCTTACAGTTTTGCGGCTTATGCGACCAACAGTGTCGGCACCACTCACAGCTCTCTAAGCACCTTCACCACCCTTCAGCCAGAGATCGCACTCTACCTGGGAACGGACGACACTGGCCCCGCTCTCACCGATGCGCAAGCTGCGGCCATAGATTTTGGAGTCACCCCGCTGGGCGCTCCCTTGACCCGCAGTTTCACCGCCAAGAACACTGGCACCGCCGATCTGCACCTCACCACGCTCAGCCTTCCTGGCGGATATGAGACTGTGGGCTCTTTTTTGCCGCTAACTCTTACACCTGGAAGCACTTGCACGTTTCAGGTCCGCTTTCTGGCCAATTCCACCGGCGGCGTTCTCAGCGGTGCCTTGGCCTTGCTCAGTGATGATGCCGATGAGGGAAGTTTCGATCTTAGTCTCAGCGCCAAGGCCAGTCCGGTGGCCAATGCGGCGGCCCTGGACCTGACCTTCAACGGCTCCGCCAAAGTTGTCACAGCGATGGGCAATTTCACTTCCGCAGTTCAGGCGATGGCGGTGCAACCGGATGGAAAACTGGTGGCGGTAGGATATGGACAAAGCTCGAATTCCGGCAACACGATCGCGATCGGGCGTTACAACGTGGATGGGACCCTTGATCCCTCCTTCGGCACGGCTGGAAAGGTCTTCACCGACGTGGCGGACGGCGAGGAATATGGCGCTTCCGTGGCCATCCAGAGCGATGGCAAGATTGTGGTGGCGGCTGCTGTCGGAGGTGAAATCGGCCTTGTGCGGTATGCCTCCAACGGAGCCCTTGATCCCACCTTTGGCACGGCAGGCAAGCTGATGACCACTTTTGTCACCCCTTTGTCTTTTGGAGGTGCTTACAGCTATCCCAATGCCATGGCCCTGCAGAGCGATGGGAAGATCCTGGTGGCTGGAGTGAGCAATCTCTTCAATGAGAACGGATTCACGGATTTCATCCTTCTGCGTTACAACACGGATGGCACTCCCGATCCCACCTTTAACAGCACCGGCTGGGTGACCACCTCGGTGGGGAACGGCTATTGCGAGGCACGCGGTCTGGTGGTCCAATCGGATGGCAAGATCGTGGTGGCGGGATCTGCTCAGATTCCCGGCAACAGCTATGATTTCGCCATGGTCCGCTACGAGACCAACGGAAATTTGGATGCCACTTTTGGTAACGCGGGCAAGGTGAGCGCGGCCTTCGGTGCCGGCATTGACACCGCCCGGGCCGTGGTTTTGCAGCCCGATGGGAAACTTGTCCTGGCCGGATATGCCTCGAACGGCACGAACTATGATTTTGCTCTGGCCCGTTTTACCAGTGGCGGTCTCTTGGACACGACTTTCAACGGCACCGGTAAAACCAGCACGGCCCTTGGGGCCAGTGATGACACCGCCTTTGCGGTGGCTTTGCAAAGCGACGGCAGTCTTGTCGCAGCCGGCTCAACGTTTAACGGAACCAACAACGACTTTGGCCTCGTGCGTTACACTTCCGCCGGCCTCTTGGACACCACTTTCAACGGGACGGGCAAACTCACCACGGCCGTCGGCCCCGGCAATGATGAGGCCGCGGCGATCGTGGCCTTGGGTGATGGGCGGCTGGTGGTCGGAGGCAAGAGTTACCAGGGAGGGGTTCCTTTTGAATTCGCCATCGTCCGTTACGGGACGCTGGTTCAGCCCACGCTGAACATGCCCTCCGCCTCCACCTTTGGAATTCCGAACATGGCCAGCTTCCTGGGTTCGGTAAACCCCAACGGAGTGATTACCCAAGCCTGGTTTGAGTATGGTTTGACCACCTCTTATGGGCACACGACCCTCCAGCAGTCTCTTGGCTATGGTGCCACCGTCTCCACGTTGATGGGGGCGGCGTCAGACCTTGCGCCGGCTACGTTCTACCATTTCCGGATCGTGGCGCAGAATAGCATAGGCACCTTTTACGGCCCTGATGCGACCTTTCAGTCAGCTCTGAACAACAACGCCACGCTTTCCAACCTCACCACCAGTGCCGGCACTTTGAATCCCTTGTTTGATGGCACCCATGCCTATTTCGTCACGGTGGCGCACGAGCTGAGCGAAGTTGCGATCATCCCGACTCCGACCGACCCGGCGGCCACCGTCAGAGTCAATGGCTTCATGGTGGCCGGCATGAGCCCTTTCACGCCTCTCACCGTCGGATACAATCCCTTCACCGTCGAGGTCACGGCTCAAAATGGGACCATGAAAGAGACTTACACGGTGGGAGTGACCCGGGCGGCCAGTTCGAACGCGAACCTGAGTAATCTCAGCTTTAACACTTCGCCTCTCACCCCTACCTTTGATCCAGCGGTCACAAGCTACGCCGTGGCCCTGCCTCAAGATGCGATCTCTTTGATGGTGAGTGCCTTGACGGCGGACATGAACGCCAGGATCAGCGTGATGGGGCCTGGTTTCACTCCCTCCACGTATTACGGAGGGTTCAGCGGCTCAACCAGCATGGCTGGACTGACGGGAAGTGATTCTTTCTCCTTCATGGTCACCGCCGAAGACAACCTGAGCTTCAAAACCTACACCGTGCTGGTGACCCGCCAGACGGCGGTTGAGGCCTGGAAACAAAACTGGTTTGGCTCCGCCGCCAATTCCGGCACTTCCTCCGACACGGCTGATCCTTTTCATACCGGCGTGTCAAATCTGACGGTCTTTTCTTTCTTCGGCCCCATCCAAAATCCCGCCTTGGTCCGCCCCAACCAGTTGCCCCAGCCGCAGACGGTGGGAAGCAATCTCGTCATGAGTTTCTCCGAACCCTCGGGCGTCAGCGGCATCACCTATGGAGCGGAATACAGCCCGACCATGGCCTCAGGAAGTTGGCTGCCCGTAACCGACACTGGCTCAGGCACCACCCACACCTTCAGCGTGCCCGTCGGTTCTTTCCTGCGCCTGAGCGTCACGAACTAAAACCAATAAACCACGCGATGAACGCTCGCATAGACCTATGAACCACCACCCAATGACAAGGTATCGCCTCAGTTTTCTCCTTTTACTCCTGTGTCATGCCGCTCTGCATGGGGAATACTATTCCTGGGTGGGAGGTGCTTCGGGCAGTTGGGAAAACAGTGCGAACTGGATCTCGGGCGGCACCCCCCAACACGGGGGAATTCCGGGACACGGTGATTACGCCAACATCCCCCCCGCAACAAACCAGCAGGGCCACCCGCTCCTCACCACGGTGATCCTAAGTAGCGCGGTCAGCACGGGCTTGTCGTATATCGGAGGGGACACGACATTGCTGATTACCGGGAGCGGCACTCTGACGCTTGAACAGCCGGCTACGGTTTCGGATGGCTATGGTTATGCGAGCTACATTGCCCTTTATGGCTCTATTGCGAACTATGGTCACCTAAACATACCGGGATTCGTATTCTACAACTTGAATGCCCAGCTATACGGCTACAACAACCTTGGTTCGATCACGAATTATGGCAGCGGATTGATCGATATTCAAGACGGGGCATCCATGATACCCTACTGGAACTATGGCGTCGGCTACATCTATACGATCCACAACTATGGAATCATCAGGGAAAGCGGTGGCCTTGGCGCGAGCTTCGATGCCTATCTGGATAACCACGGCACCGTGCAGTCGCAAAGTGGGACGCTTCGCTGGCGTAGTGGAAGCAACCTCGGCGGAACTTTTCAAGCGGATGCCGGTGCCGGGATCGAGTTTAGCGGTGGAACGATCACGCTCACCAGCACGATAACGAATTTCAACGGGCCTGGAACGGTGTGGATCACGACGGCGGAGGTGGTGCTTAATAACTTCGTTGGCACGCTGGACCTCTATGGTTCGTTGGTCAGGGGCACCATTGCCAATGGCGGAGTGCTCAATTTCCACGGCGGCAGCGTTAGGGAGAGGGATAATCCCACTGCGGGCGTGCTCCAGGTGAGTGCCGGGGCGGTCCTCAATCTTATGCAGAGGTTAGTCTGGGATTTTCAGAATTACGACTGTGGTGTGAACGGGACCCTCTCCGTGCTCGCGGGCGGGAAGGTGAACCAAAATGCCTCGCTTTCCATCTCCGGCACCCTGACCAATGCGGGGATCTACAACTTACTGGAGGGGAGTATCGGGAGTAGTTCAGATGCCAGCATTACCAATGCAGTCGGCGGGCTCTTTGACATTCGCTGCGA
>JANOBW010000446.1:0-2941 GCA_031411855.1 Opitutia bacterium | reverse complement strand
TGTCGAGGCGGACCTCCAGGGTGGCGGTGCCGGCGAGGCCGCCTACTTCAAGGTCACCGTGCCCGCCAACACCCGCAGTTGGGAAATCACCCTCACCCCCTCCCTCGGAGAAATGATGATGGCCGTGCGCCGGGGCTCCGTCCCCGATTTTCATGCCGCGGAGTTCAACGAGTCCAACCACCTGAGCGACCCGGGCTACCGCATCGAGACCTCCGTCCAAAAGGCCGGCCCCGAGCGGCTCGTCGTCCTCCCCCAGAACAACGAGGACTTCCTCACCCCGGGCGATTACTACATCGCCGTCATCGGCGAAGGTCAGAATCCCGCCGACGACGCCCACATGGGTGCTGGCAATTCCTCCGGGGCGATCACCAGCGCGGGAGCCCTCGTCCCGGCCAACCTCGGCGCCATCTCCACGGTGGCCACCACCGTGCCGGTCAGCCTCCTCGGCGGGCAGTTCAAAAACTTCTCCTTCAACGTCCCCGCCGGCACCGCCACCCTGGAGGTCCGCCTCGACAACCGCGTTGGCAACCCTTCCCTGCGCGCCCTCGGCGGCCTCCGCCTGGCCAAACCCTCCAACGATTACTACAACTACAACCGCTACGGCTTCAACGGCGGCCAGTATTCCGCCACCCCCACGGCCTTCAGCGAGAGCATTGTCACCCTCTCCAACCCGGCCCCCGGCACCTACAATGTCAGTGTCGTCGCCGACGAATCCCCTGCCTCCGCCGACCTCACGGTCATCTCGGCCCCACCCGCCGAAATCGCCTTCAACGGCGGCACCGGGACCGTGCTCAGCCAGGACCCCAACTCCTGGCGCTACTTCCACATCACCGTCCCGGCCACCGCCGGTATCGCCGGCTGGGATGTCCGGGTCAGGGATGTCGCGGAAGGCATTCCCACCGTGGTCGTGCGCCGTGATCTCCTGCCCGAAAACACTTCGAGCTGGCCCTCCAACCTCTACAACTACCCCCAGTTTAACTCCTCCTGGCCCAGCGGCAGCCAGTGGGCCGGTGAAACCGACTGGTCCGGACGCTACCTCGACCCCGACAGCGCCAACATCAGCAACCGCCGCATGGTCATGGGTATGGGAGCACCGCTGGAGCCAGGTTCCTACTACGTCGGCGTTTACAACGACGACCCCGCCACCCCCGCCTCCTACACCCTCGAAAGCCGCGGCATCGGCCCCGCCCAGGCCCTGCCCGCCACCACTCTCGGCTTCTCCGCCTCGTCCTTGCCTGTCAACAACCTCAGCCCCCGCGAGGCCGCCTACGTCAAGGTCTCCGTGCCCGCCAACACCCGCAGTTGGGAAATCACCCTCACCCCCTCCCTCGGCGAAATGATGATGGCCGTGCGCCGGGGCTCCGTCCCCGATTTTCATGCCGAGGAGTTCAACGATTCCAACCACCTGAGCGACCCGGGCTACCGCATCGAGACCTCCGTCCAAAAGGCCGGCCCCGAACGGCTCGTCGTCCTCCCCCAGAACAACGAGGACTTCCTCACCCCGGGCGATTACTACATCGCCGTCATCGGCGAAGGTCAGAATCCCGCCGACACCACCCACATCGGCGAAGGCCTCTCCTCCGGGCTCCTCACCAGCGTGGGAGCCCTTGTCCCGGCCAATCTCGGCACCATTTCCACCGTGGCCACCACCGTGCCGGTCAGCCTCCTCGGCGGGCAGTTGAAAAACTTCTCCTTCAACGTCCCCTCCGGCACCGCCACCCTTGAGGTCCGCCTCGACAACCGCGTCGGCAACCCGGTCATGCGTTCCCTCGGCGGCGCCAGGCTCGCCAAGCCCTCCGACGCCATCTTATACAACAACCGCTACGGCTTCAACGGCGGCCAGTATTCCTCCTCCTCCACGGCCTACGGCGAGAGTATCATCACCCTCACCAACCCGATCCCCGGCACCCACAATGTCAGTGTCGTCGCCAACAGCCAGGGAGCCAACTACCTCGACGCCTCCGCCACCCTCTCCGTCCGGCAACTCGCGGTCACCCGGCTCAACTTCGACGCCGCCCAGAACGGCAACGGCTTCTCCCCGACCGACACCCGCCAGTTGGTGGACTCCCAGAAAGCCTTCTACCGCATAGACATACCCGCCACCCTCTCCGGCCAGCCCGTGGCCGGGTGGATCCTCCGCAACAGTTTCGCCCAGGGCGGAGCCACCATCCGCGTCTATCCCGAATGGGCCAACCCCGCCAGCGGCATCCAGGTCTCCAGCCGCACCGCCGTCATCGCCCCTCCCTTCCTCACCCCCGGCACCACCTGGTATGTCGAGGTCCAGGCCGCCGGGTTGACCAACTTCACCCTGACCAGCGAGTCCGTCGCCCTCCAGCGGCCCGTTTACCCGATGCCCTTGGGCCACAACACCTTATTCGGCGACACCGGCAACGCCTCCAACGGCGCCCCCCTGCCCGGTGACCGCGGCATAGACCTCGGCCAGGACGACTGGCATTTCTTCGCCGTGGACGTTCCCGCCGGCAACGCCGGCCTCCTCCGCACCGAGCTCCAGGCCATCAACGGCAACCCCAACCTGTATATCCGCGAGGACGGCGTGCCCACCACCGACCACCTCTCCGCCGGCGCCTCCGGGGCCACCCTCACCCCCCGCTCCCTCACCGCCACCGCCAGCGAATATGGCAACTGGGTCCCCTGGAACGGGCGCTACGAAAAGGAACTCCGCGCCGGACGCTGGTATTTCGGAGTCAAAGCAACCGGCGGCACCAACGCCCGCTACCGCCTCCTCTTCTCCAACGGCACCGTCACCGACCTCGCCCTCGTCGGCGGCTCCGTTTCCAACCAGAACCTCGTCGGCCGCGACTGGCGCTACTACCGCTTCACCGTCCCCCTCGGCGCCCCGCTCGATTGGAACCTGACCTTCTCCCAGCAGGTGGGCGATGTCG
Organism: Opitutia bacterium; assembly: GCA_031411855.1. Classification (GTDB taxonomy): domain Bacteria; phylum Verrucomicrobiota; class Verrucomicrobiia; order Opitutales; family JANOBW01; genus JANOBW01. The sequence goes on along the minus strand of JANOBW010000446.1, from coordinate 38 downwards.
TCATGTTCCTGCGCGACAGCCTTCCGCCCGGCAACGCC
>JANOBW010000445.1:0-13194 GCA_031411855.1 Opitutia bacterium | reverse complement strand
ATCGCGAAAAATACCAGGAACTCGTCTCAACTTTTTTTGAGTGGAACCAACCGGCAATCTCGCAGATTTTTGCAGAGCTCCTATCTGCCGTGGCGGCAGAACGCGATCTGTCTCGGACGCAGCGTGCGGGTCTGCTCCGCGAAAGGGCAGAAGAGTTCCTTCTCCAGACCCCAGTCGAGAAACGCGCCCACGTTGTTGACATCGGCCACGGGCAGAGCGGCGTAATCGTCCAGACGGGCCTTGGGGGCGCGCACCGTGGCGGTCAGGCGGTCCCGCGTGTCGTGGTAAACAAAGACCGGCACCTCGTCGCCCGGCTTGACGCCGGCCGGGGCGAACATCCAATTCACAAAGACCGGCTCGGGCGAGGCGTCCAGCCACGCGCCGTCATACTCGATGGAACGCAGGCGCAGCCGATAGGAGCGGCCGGCCTCGATCACGGGCGGCACGTGGGACGGCGGGTTGGTTTCTGACATGGAAACCAGTGAGACAGCCCGGAGCCCTTTCGCGAGCCTGAACCGTCGCGGTGGAACTTGCCCGGCCCGGCCGGTTCCCTCCCACTGCCGCCACCCACATGCGCCCCAACCCTTTGTTTCTGTTTCTCCTTCTGGCCCTGGCCGGACTTCGCGCCGCCCCCGCCCAGATCAACTGGCCGGAATTTCTCGCCCGCCAGGACATCACCTGGCAACGCCTGCCCCGCCAGTGGTTCGACGGCCCCTTCCTCGGCAACGGACGCCTCGGCACCCTCATGCGGCAGACCGGCGAACGGCAGGTCCGCTTCGACGCCGGCAACGCCATGGTCCACGACCACCGGCCCAACGACGACTACTCCATCCGCGGGCCCGAGATCATCAACCGCGGACGCCTCACCATCGGTTTCTTCGAACTCACCACGGCGGGAAACATCACCGGAGGGGACGCCCGTCTCGACCTCTGGAACGCCGAAGCCACCGGAAACATCCGGACCGACCGTGGCGCCATCGCCTGGCGGGCGGTGGTCCATGCCCGCGAGGACCTCATGCTCTTCGAGTTCACGCCCGACACCGGGGAAGCCGCCGCCACCTTCACCTTCGTCCCCGAGAAGGCGGAAAACTACCGTTTCACCAAGATGAGGAAGCAGCTGCCCAAGTCCTTCCTGGAGGCCTACCGCCCGAACCCCGATTTCACCGTGATTCCCGCAACCGATGGCGTGCAGGCCGTTGAGCAGAAACTCTTTGCGGGCGGCGCGACCGCCACGGCCTGGCGCGAGGACGCCGGTCCGACCCGCCGCTGCTGGGCCACCATCCGCCACACCTTTCCCGGTTCCGGCGCGCTCGAAGAGGCCAGGGGCACGGTCAAGGCCGCGCCAGCCTCCGCCACCGCCTGGATCGAAACCCACCGCTCCTGGTGGCACGCCTACTACCCGGCCAGTTTTGTCTCCCTTCCCGATCCGGACTGGGAGGCCTTTTACTGGATCCAGATGTATAAGCTGGCCTGCGCCACCCGGGCCGACCGCCTCGTCCCCGACAACCAGGGGCCCTGGCTCCAACCCACGCCCTGGAACGGCACCTGGTGGAATCTCAACGTCCAGCTCAGCCTCTCCCCCGTCGCCACCGCCAACCGCCTTGAACTCGGCCAATGCCTCGTCAACTCCCTGCGCGGCAACCTCCCGCAGCTCATCGCCAACGTGGCCCCTACCTACCAAGCCGATTCGGCCGGACTCGGCCGCAACTCCAGCGGCCTCGACCTGCGCTCCCCGGCCGGCACCCCGGGCGGCCGCCAAGGCGAGCCCGAAGACATCTCCAGCGAATGTGGCAACCTTCTGTGGACCTGCCACAGCGTGTGGGTCCAATGGGCCTCGGGACGCGACGACGCCATGGGTCGCGAGCTGCTTTACCCGCTCCTCAAACGCGCCGTCTGCTACCATCTCCATTTTCTCCGGGAGGGCCCGGACGGCAGGCTCCACCTCCCCGCCACGGACTCTCCGGAATATGCCATCGTGGAGGACTGCAACTACGACCTCGCCCTCCTCCGCTGGGGGCTCGGCGCCCTGCTCGGATTGTCCGAAAAACTCAACCTCGAACCCGACCAGCGACCGCGTTGGAAATCGTTGTTGGCCAAACTGGTGGACTACCCGAAGGACGCCGACGGCTTCCTCATCGGTGCGGGCAAAAAACTCACCTCCGGACACCGCCACTTTTCCCACCTGATGATGATCCATCCGCTCCGGACCCTGACCGTCGAGGACGGCTCGGCCGAACTCATCCGAAAGTCCCTCCAACACTGGCTCTCCTTCAAGGGCGGCGCGGCCGGCTTCACCTTCACCGGTGGCTCCTGCCTGGCCTCCATGCTGGGCGACGGCGACTACGCCCTCGGCATCCTCAACCGACTCAAAGGCAGCCTCAAACCTTCCACCATGTATACGGAGTCAGGCCCCGTCATCGAAACCCCGCTGAATGGCGCGCAGGCCCTCCACGAGATGATCCTGCAAAGCCACGGTGGCCTCATCCGGGTGTTCCCCGCCTGTCCCACGGCCTGGACCGAGGCCTCCTTCCGCGACCTCCGGGCCGAGGGCGCGTTTCTCATCTCGTCCACCCGCCGCAAGGGTGCGACCGCCTTTGTTTCGGTTAAGTCGGAAAAGGGTGAACCCTGCCGCGTCCGCCATGGCTTCCCGAACGGGGCCAGGATCGTGACGGGAGAGGCTTCCGCGCTTGTTTCCGACGTCAACGGCATCGCCGAACTCAGCCTGAAGCCAGGTCAGGAAGTCACGATTGCTCCCAAGGATTCGGCGAATCCAGACCTTACCACCGGACCGGTCCCCACCTCCGGCCAAAAGCCGAACCGTTTCGGACTGAAGTAAAGGTCTCAGCGCCCCAGGAGGACCCGCAGGGCCGTTTCCAGATCCGGGTGCCGGAACTCCCAGCCTCTCCCTTTCAGACGAGCGGGCTCGACGGGACAGTCCGCCAGGATGGTGCCCTCCGCCATCTCTCCAAAAACGAGCCGCAACAACCAGGCCGGGGCGGGCAGAAAGGCCGGCCTGTGCAACACGCGTCCGAGCGTTTGTGACAGCTCGCGTTGGGTCACGCTGCCGGCGACGGCGTTCCAGACACCGGACATTCTCGGATCCGTCAGTGCCGCGGCCAACAGGTCGGCGGCATCCAGCGAGCTGATCCAGCCCAGCTGGGCCCCGGGGGTTCCCGCCGGCCCACCCACACCGAAAAGAAAGGGAGGCAGGAGTTTGGCGAGCGCCCCTCCCCTGGGATCGAGCACCACGCCCAGACGCAGGACACAGATCCGGCATCCGGCCTCGGCCAGCGGCAGGGCCGCGTTTTCCCACCCCACGCAGACCTGGGCAAGGAAGTCGTCCCCCGCGCCGTCACCTTCCCGCCAGGGATGTCCGTCTGTCCTCGGTTTCAGTCCGTAAAACCCTGTTCCCGAAGCGGAAACAAAAACCGCGGGCGGGTTTTTCCTCTTGGCCAGCGTCTCGGTCAGCAACTTGGTCCCCTCCACCCGGCTCGAACGGATCTCGGCCTTTCGGGCCTCCGTCCAACGGCTGCCCACATTGGCGCCGGCCAGATGGACCACCGCGTCATAGTGTTCGTGTTCAGGAAGTTGCACGATGCCCTGCTCCGGGTTCCAAAACACACCATCAGGCCCCGCCGGCCTGCGGCCCAGCACGGTCACCCGGTGGCCCAGCAGACGGAGCCAGGGAACGAGAACGCCGCCCAGCAGCCCCGTCCCGCCCGTGACCAGGACATGCAGCGGCCTCGGCCCGGCCAGCCGCGCGAAACGGCCCGCATCCTCCACGGTCAGCCGGTGGCGGTAGCCGAAGATCCGGCCCAGATGTTTCGTGACCAAACCTTCCGCCAGAAACGCCGGAGGTCCGCCCGGAGCCTTCCAGTCAATGCGGTCGGCCAGGGTGGAACGGTCCGCACCCGCCGCCTCAAAGCGGTGCGAATGCCTCCAGGAGGCGAAGGGCCCCCGCACCTGCTCATCCACAAACCCATGGCCCTCCGTCACCTCCGCCAGCCGGGCCTCCCAGTCCACCCACCAGCCGAACGGGGTCCGGGCGCGGATCAGAGCCGTCTCCCCGGCGCGTCGGCAGGCGAAGTCCCTCACGATCACGGCCGGAGCAAAGGGAGGCACCAGCCGTTCAAATCCCCCGGACCGCTCATGCAAGGCGGCGGCCACGCCCACGGGCGCGGGCAGTTCGGAAGTCCTGGCAAAAATCGGCATCGGCACAGACAACGCTTCCGCCGGCCCTTGGCAAATCCCGCCAAGCACTCTCGACATCTGGACCTTTCCCGCGAAGGTGTTTCCCAACACCCCACCCCATCCCGACTCCCTCATGAAAATCACCCTCCTTGGCGCGGCCGGCGAAGTCACCGGTTCCGGTTACCTCCTCGAAACCGGCGGACAGTCCCTTCTCATTGATTTCGGCATGTTCCAGGGCGGGGAGGACGCCGACGCCAAAAACCACGCCCCCTGCGCCCAACTGGCCGGCCGCCTCGACGCCATTCTCGTCACCCACGCCCACCTCGACCACACCGGCCGCCTCCCCCTGCTCGTCCGCGCCGGCTACCGCGGCCCCGTCTTCGCCACCGCCGCCACCTGCGAGTTCACCCAGCTCATCCTCAAGGACTCCGCCAAGATCCAGGAGCAGGACGCCGCCCGCGAGACCCGCCACCGCGCCCGCGAGGGGCTTTCCGAGGTGGAACCGCTTTATTACCAAAAGGATGTGCAGGAGCTGGCCGACCTCCTCCGCGTCGTGCCCTACCAGAAGCCGACCGAAATCCTGCCGGGTATCACGATCCGCCTTTTTGATTCCGGCCACATTCTCGGCTCGGTCAGCGCCGAGCTCACCGTCTTCGAGGACGGCCGTGAAAAAATCGTGGTTTTCTCCGGCGACATCGGTCCGCGCGGCGCGCCGCTCCTGGAGGACCCCGTGCGGCCCGAGCGCGCCGAGCTGGTCTTCATGGAATCCACCTACGGGGACCGCGACCACCGCCCCTACGACCAGACCCTGGTTGAGTTCAGGGAGTTGATCGTCAACGCCTTGAAAAGCGGCGGCAAGATCCTCGTCCCCACCTTCGCGGTGGGCCGCGCCCAAAACCTCCTCTATGAGCTGGCCCGCATGTTCCAGTCCGGCGCGCTCCCCCGCATCCCGGTCTGGGTGGACAGCCCGATGGCCTGCGAGGCGACCGACATCTACCTGCACCACCAGGAGCTGTTCGACGAGCAGGCCACGGCCTTCGACCGCAGCGGGGCTCTCCGCCGCGAGATGAGCCAGATGATGTTCTGCCCCCTTCCGGAGCAGTCCCAGAAGCTGAACAGCTCGCAGGGATCCCAGATCATCATGGCCGGGTCGGGGATGTGCAACGCCGGGCGGATTGTGCACCACCTCCGCCACCACATTTACAAGCAGGACACCGTCGTGCTCATCACAGGCTACCAGTCGGCCGGGACCTTGGGACGCCGTCTGGTGGACGGTGCCGACTTCGTCCGCATCATGGGCGAACGCCTCCCCGTCCGCGCCAAGATCGCCTCCCTGGGCGGCTTCAGCGCCCATGCCGGCCAGGCCGACCTGCTCCACTGGTTTGAACCGCTGGCCGCCTGCAAACCCCGTGTGGTCCTGACCCATGGTGAGGACAAACCCCGCGCCGCCCTGGCGGGAAAGCTGTCGGAGCGCTACGGGGTCACAGTGGAAAAACCGGGACTGCGTGACATCATCGAACTGTAAAGCAAAGTTTACGCAAAGATTGGCCCCCCGGTTAAGTTTCCATTTGCCCCGAGGTCAAAAAAATGCAGTCTGATAACTGTGTCAGCGAACACCCCACCCCAAGATCTCTACGTTCAGCCAGAGATTGACTGGATGCACCTTCCCACCCTGACCGCCGAATTGGAAAGGCTTCAGGAACTGGCCTACCCCGGGCACCCCAAGGCCTACCTCGGGGAGTTTGTCTCCTGCGTGACCCGCTGGTTTGACGGGGCCGACCCCAAGTATCTTTCCAACGACACCTCCTACCACGATATTGACCACACCCTTCAGGTCTCGCTCTGCTGGACACGCCTGATGATCAACCGGTCCCTGATCGGTGAGACACCGCCGATCCCCTTCCCGCTGTTCCGGCTGGGGGTGATCTCTGTGCTTTTCCACGACATCGGCTACTTGAAGCAGGCCGGCGATCTCGAGGGCACGGGGGCCAAATACACCCACATCCATGAGGAGCGCGGCTGCGAATTCGTCGCCCGCGAGCTTCCCGCCTTCGGTTTTTCCCCTGCGGAAATCAGCTCCATCCAGCGTTTCATCCGCTGCACCGGCCCCCGCGCCGTCATCAGCGCCATCCCCTTTCCCAGCGAAAGCGAACGCGTCGTGGGCATGGCGGTCTGCACCGCCGACTACCTCGGCCAGATGAGCGATCCCAAATACCTCGCCAAACTCCCCGGCCTCTTCCGCGAGTTTCAGGAAAACGACGAGTTTCGCGGCATTCCCCGGGAAAAACGCCTCTTTCCCTCCGCCGAAGCCCTCCGCCAGGGCACACCCGCCTTCTGGCGCGACCTCGTCATCCCCCGCCTCATCAACCAATGCGGTCAACTCTACCGCTGGCTCGCCACTCCTAACGTCAAAGGAATCAACCCCTACTGGGAACGCGTCCGGGCCAACATCGCGCAGATTGAAAAGCAGTCGGCCTGAAACGGTGCTCCGCACCGAAAACCCCAAGTTCCAATCCCCAAGCACCAATCAGCGCTTCGCGCCTAAATGACCAAGCTCCAAGCACCAATACCCAATGAATCACCAAGTTTCCAAATCTCAATAAGACCATTTTGAAGATTGGATTTTGAGGCTTCACTGGTGCTTGGGTATTGGGATTTGGGGGTTTAGGCGCGAAGCGCCGATTGGTGCTTGGAGCTTGGTCATTTAGGCGCAAAGCGCCGACCAACGTCTTCCCCGAAGTTCATCAACTTCTCACCGTCTCTCTGGTTGACTACCCCCCTGCAAAAGCCATGTTCAAGCGCTTTTCCGTTTCAGCTTAAAGCCGGGCATGTCCGCCAACGCCAAAGATTCGCTCAACCTACCAGTCACCAATTTTCCGATGCGTGCCAGCCTCGCCCAACGCGAGCCCGAACGCATCAGACACTGGGACTCTCTGGACCTCTACCGCGCCATCCAAAGGAAAAACGCGGCCAACACCCAGCCCGACGGCTCGCCGAAACGCTTCGTCCTCCACGACGGACCGCCCTTCACCAATGGCGACATCCACATGGGCCACGTCCTTAACAAGACGTTGAAGGACATCATCCTGCGCTACAAGTCCATGCGGGGCTACCAGACCCCCTACGTCCTCGGCTGGGACTGCCACGGCCTCCCCATCGAGCACGCCGTGACCAAGGAACTTCGTTCCCAAAGCAAAGGTGAGCTCGGCGCCGTCCAGATCCGCGAGGCCTGCGCCGCCTTCGCCGAAAAATACATCGGCATCCAGGGCGCGCAGTTCAAACGGCTCGGCGTCCTCAGCGACCCCGACCGCGACTACCGCACGATGAACCCGGCCTACGAGGCCGACATCCTCCGCACCTTCGCCCGCTTTGTGGACCAGGGCCTGGTTTACCGCTCCAAAAAACCGGTCTATTGGTCCATCCCCTGCGCCACCGCCCTGGCCGAGGCCGAGATCGAATACCACCCGCACACCTCGCCGTCCATCTGGGTCAGGTTCCCCTGCCACGACCCCCGCCTCGCGGGTGAGGGCAGACTCAGCGTCGTCATCTGGACGACCACCCCCTGGACCCTTCCGGCCAACATGGCCATCGCCGTCCACCCGCGTCTGAACTACGTGGAAGTCAGCCACTTGGGCGAACGCCTTCTCGTCGCCGAGGCCCTCGCCGCCAAGTTCATCGCCGACTGTGGGCTGGAAGGCGCCACCCTCGGCCGCGTCCACCTCGGGCAAACCCTCGAAAAGGTCGAGGCCCGCCATCCCTTCATTGACCGCGCCAGCCCCATCCTCCTCGCGGATTACGTCACCACCGAGGCCGGCACCGGCTGCGTCCATACCGCTCCGGGTCATGGACTTGAGGACTACCAGACCGGTCTCGCCTACGGCCTCGACATTTACTGCCCGCTCGATGACCGCGGCTGCTACGTCAACGACGGCCAGATCCCGCCCAACCTCGTCGGCGTCTCCGTCCTCGAGCTCAACGGCAAGTGCCCCGCCAACGACAGCGTTCTCGCCATCCTTCGCGACCTCAACCTGCTCCTCAAACAGAAGCCCCTCGAACACTCCTACCCGCACTGCTGGCGCTCAAAGACCCCCGTCGTCTTCCGCGCCATGGACCAGTGGTTCGTCGGCCTCGACAGGACCCTCAGGGAAACCGGCAAGTCCGCCCGGGCCAGCGTGTTGGAAGCCATCGGCACCGTCAAATGGATCCCCTCCTGGGGCGAAAACCGCATCCGCGGCTCCGTCGAAAGCCGGCCCGACTGGTGCGTCTCCCGCCAGCGCTCCTGGGGCGTTCCCCTCCCCTGTTTCTACGACGCCGACCGCGCCCCCTTCCTCGACGCCGCCGTCATCCGCGCCGTGGCCGACAAGGTCGAACAGCACGGCACCAACCTCTGGTTCTCCCAGACCGCCGCGCAACTCCTTGAAGGCGTGACACTTCCCGCCGGCTGGGACGCGGCCGACCTCCGCCCCGGCAGCGACACCCTCGATGTCTGGATTGACTCCGGCTCCAGCCACCGCGCCTGCCTCCAGCGCCATCCCGATCTCTCCTGGCCGGCCGACCTCTACCTCGAAGGCTCCGACCAGCACCGGGGCTGGTTCCAGTCCAGCCTCTGGACCGCCATCATCGCCGACGGCAAGGCCCCGTTCAAAAACGTTCTGACGCACGGCTTCATCGTGGATGAGCACGGCCGGAAACACTCCAAGAGCAGCGGCTCGAAATCCGCCACGGACCTCATGAACGCCGACGGGGCCGACATCCTCCGCCTCTTCGTCGCCACCTCCGACTATTCGGGGGATGTGACCTTCACCAACAACATCTTCACCCAGGTCGCCACCACCTACCGGACGATCCGCAACACCCTGCGCTACCTCCTCGGCAACCTCGCCGGTTTCGACGCCGCCAGCCAGTCGGTCCCCGTCGCGGACATGCTTCCCGTGGACCGCTGGGCCCTCCACCAGGCCGCCACCTACCTCCGCGAGGTCACCGCCGCCTACGAGGCCAGCGAGTTCCACAAGGTCATCTCCCTCGCCAACACGTTCTGCGCCAACACCTTGTCGGCCACCTACCACGACCTGCTCAAGGACCGCCTCTACACCAGCGGCAAGACCTCCGCCGAGCGCCGCTCCGCCCAGACCGCACTCCACCACATCTTCTCCGTCCTGAACCGGACCCTCGCCCCCGTCCTCGTCTTCAGTTCCGACGAGGCCCTGGCCTACCTCCGCACCAACGGCGATTTCGTCCCCGATTCCGTCCACCTCCACGACTGGCCCGAAGCGCCCGCCGCCTGGTCCAACGAGGCCCTCGCCGCCGAAATTGACACCCTGCTCGGCCTCCGCACCGAACTGAACGAGAAGCTGCAAACCCTCCGCAACGCCAAGCGCATCGGCAACGGTGTGGACGCCTTCGTCACCGTCAAGGTCGCACCCGGCCACCCCCTGGCCGAAACGCTCCGCCGCCACGCCGCCCACCTCTCCGAGCTCTTCATCGTTTCCCTCGTCACCCTCGAAGATGGTGCGGAGGGACTCACCCTCGAAGCCGTGCCCGCCGCCGAAACCGGGGCCCGCAAATGCCCCCGCTGCTGGCGCTGGTATCCCGCCTCCGCCTGGGCTCCCGCCTCCGACGAGGAAGTCTGCCCCCGCTGCGCCGCCGCCCTCAACTCCTGATGATTCCAACCTCGTCTTCTGAAAATTGAAATCTGAAATCCCCGTCCTGTCTCGGAATTTTTAATTCTTAATTTTTAATTACTTACCCCATGGCCAAACCCACCCCACCCAAAAAGTCCGCCAAAGCCCCCCCGCCCCCGGTTTCCAAATCCTCCCCCAAAGCCGCCGCCACCGCCCAGGGCAAAACCGCCAGGCCGGCCCCCAAGGCGCCCGTGAAAACCGCACCCAAGGCCGCCCCCAAGGCGCCTCCCGCCAAGACCAAAGCCGCCCCCGCACCCGCCTCCAAAGCCAAACCGGCCACGCCTCCACTTCCCGTCCCTTCCACCAAACCTGTGCCTAAACCCGCCAAACCATCCGCCAAGTTGCCCGAACTGCCCAACTTCAAAAAAAACGGCAAACCCTCGGACAAAAAAGCCAAACCGGAAGCTCTCGCTCCCTCCAAAAAGGGTTCCAACACTCCCCTTCCCCCGACCCTGGTCGAGGCCAAGGAGAAACACCTCCTCCGCGTGGGCAAGCACACCCCCGCCATCTTCAAGCCCCTGCGCAAGGGCAACACCCCCGTGTTCTTCACCCTGGAGGATGTCCGCGAGCACCTCAAGGTCCGCAAGTCCACTGGTGACACCCCCGCCCCCATGCTGTCCCGCCCCGCCAACGCCGCCCCCAAGGCCGCCGCGCCCAAGGGACCCAAGGTGGACATCAACTCGATCAAAATCGCCCCCAAGGTGGTGGGTGTGGCCTCCCTGGAGGACATCCTCGGCTTCAGTCCCGGAGCCAAAAGCGGCCCCGACATGCACGACGAGTCCATGATCCCCGCCGCCTGGCGCAAATACTACCGTATGCTCATGGACCTGCGCGACCACGTCGGCGAAGGCCTCCAGACCCTCAGCAACGAGACCCTCAAACGCGGCACCAACGACGACGCCGGCGACACCTCCGCCTACGGCCAGCACCTGGGCGACGCCGGGGCCGAGACCTTCGACCGCGACTTCGCCCTCAACATGCTCTCCAACGAGCAGGAGGCCATGAACGAGATTGATGCCGCCCTCGACCGCATCTTCAAAGGCACCTACGGGCTCTGCGAAGTGACCGGCAAGGCCATCCCGTCCGACCGCCTCGCCGCCGTCCCCTTCACCCGCTTCACCCTCGACGGCCAGAAGGAATACGAGATGCGCAAACGCCGCCGCGAACAGCGCGGCAACCTCTTCGTCGAGGCCGAGGAACCCGCCGCCGAACCCGTCGAGGAAATCTAAATCAATTAGTAATTAAGAATTGATAATTAATAATGACAAGACATGCCACGGTTCGGAGATGAAAAGGCTGTTTTTGCCTCTTTATCTGCCTTGCCTGCCTCGTTCCTGAAATCTGAAATTTGAAATCTGAAATCCCCATTGCCGAACTCCAGGCGGACTTCGGCCTTGTCTGCCTCGTTTCTGAAATCTGAAATTTGAAATCTGAAATCCCCATTGCTGGGCCGCAGGCTGACTCCGGACGAAGTCCGCCAATTTTTAATTTTTAATTTTTAATTTTTAATTTCCCCAAGTGAGCGCCGCCTCAGCCTCCGAAGCCTCCGATGCCCCCCCTTCCTTGGGACGGCGCATTTCCGCCTACGCGGTCCTCCACCTCCTCACCCTCTCCGTCCTCTCCCTCGATTACGGCACCAAGTGGTGGGTGGAAAACAACCCGCGCCTCAACCCCATCCCGGTTTACTGGACTCCCGAAATGCCCGGGGAAGGCTACGAACTCATCCCCAACTGGCTCTACCTCTGCCATGTCGGAAACCACGGCGCCGCCTTCAGCATGCTTCAGGGGTTCGGTGATGTCCTGGCCGGCCTCGCCCTCGTCGCCGTGGCCGTGATCTTCTTCTGCCGCAAAAGCCTGCAACTGAAACGCCCTATCTTCCAATGGACCTTCGGCCTCCTCGTCGGAGGTATCCTGGGCAACTTCATCGACCGCGTCCGCCTCGGCCACGTCACCGACTTCATCGACGTCCACCTCCCCGGCTACCGCTGGCCCGCCTTCAACGTGGCCGACAGCGCCATCTGCGTCGGCGTCGCCCTCTATATCATCCTCTCCTTCCGGGAACCCGAACCGGCGAAGTAAAGGCCCGCTCCAAAATTTGGAAAAATTGATTTCATTGGACCGGAACAAAGAGATTTTTTGGGAATAAAGATATTTACAATGGCACAGGTCCGACTGGAAAAAAGTGTGATTGAAAAATGCGTCAGACAAGATTTGACTGACGAAACAGAAAATATTACTATAATATGGCAGCCCCGTATGCGAGCGAAGTTAAATTTAGTTTCAAAGGAAATTTAATTAGAAAGAAGGACAGTTCCATCATCGCTAGCGGTGAAAAGCCACTTAATTAAATGGGACATTTAAAATTTTGATTGCGTTTAAACACAAGTTCGTAAAAGCTCGATTGCACAAGCTGAAAAAAAACAATTTCGCGGTAAGATTATCAAAATAATTGGAAGCATTTTTATTATAATTCATCTTCTATATCTTGAATTAATTTGATTTAAACTTAATCTTACATCATATCTAAACGGATAGTGAACCACATTTTGAATTGACTGAAGCCGTCAATCTCGTAAACAAAGGGACTGCAAGTGAACACCAAAATCAAAGCTGCTCTAGCCATTTCGATTGGCTCTGGTCTAACTCTTATCATATTTTCGACATCAGAAAACACAACCAAATTTCGTCGAGAAGATAATTACATCAATAATAATTTTCAACGCAATAAAAAAGAATACATTAAAAGTAATATTGAAACTGAACAAAAAAAAGTAATAAGCACTGAGCAAAAAGCGACATCACAAATCACCACAATTCCCTTATCGAATGGAGAACCTTTAAATACAACCGAACTAGCGACATTGCTAAACAGTATTAAAGTCGAGATTAATTCGGACAAGGAAAACTGTATTTCAAAGATACTAAGCATCACAAACGATCTGGACAGGAACACAGCACTACAAGTAGCAATCGATTTTTACAAAGGGGATAGTTTTGATTTAGCAGAGCTATTATTTCCAAAAAAACTCCCTACATCATCAGTTAGTTTCGCACTATTTGGTTTATTCGAAAAATACAAAAACTTTGATTCCTCTACAAATTTTTATGGATTAATGCTTTCACGGTTAGATTCGGATGAAGAAAAAGCAGTATTGCATTCAAGATATACTCATAAAATATTTGAGCACGACCGAAACCTTGGCAAAACTTGGCTGCTTTCACTCCCTGACAATGTAGCATTTCAAGCTGATCGCTCAGCTATGAGATTAACTGGCGGTAGAAAAGTGTTTGATTCAATTAATCTTTTACAAGACTTCCTTGA
>JANOBW010000444.1:0-15352 GCA_031411855.1 Opitutia bacterium | reverse complement strand
CCTATGAGCTTGGGCTCAACAAAAGGTGGCCTCTCCGCAGAGCAAGCACTGAGGATGCAGACAAAAACAGTTAAACAAAGTGAGTTGACAAGATTCATCGTTTTAATCCCAAAATGTCAAAAGTGAGAGAAACCGAAATGTGATTTGCCGTGATTTTATTTGATCCGAAATTGACTTCATCAATGCGAACATAATACATGCCAGTTTCCAATTCTTTCAAAAAACAAGCTACATCGGGCATTAAACCAGAAATATCAAGGTGAAATTGAATAGGTTGAAAAAGAGTGATGACAGGCTTACCTGGACGAACTTGCTTGGGAATCTCGATCAAGGGTTCATTTAGTGTAATTTTGTATTTTTCAGCTAAATTATAAAAATGTTTCTTATTCCCCACCAAATCTGTTGGAACCATCAACCGACCATTGATGTTTTGCTCATAAACAGAAGCTGACTTGACATTTTTAACCAACTCTTTCCCATTAATTTCGTTATCTTTTAAAATTCCGTAAGCCTTCGAGACATCCTTGATGATAAGTTTTAATTCATCTGGGAGTGAACTGCGGACTTGCCAGACCAAACCAGCAATTAAGCCAATGACCACACACCCTGTCGCAAAAGGATAGAGCCTAATTTTAGATACAATTAAATTGTTAACATTCATGGCGTTGACTTGGTAGGAAGCTTCGCAATGGAAGCGGCCACGGAAGTAATTTCAATTCTTACTGTAAATTTAACAATACCTTTTTCCCCGTCTTTGACAAAAGCATCATCAACGTGGGTAATAATTTTTCCTTTAAATTCCGGCGATTGAAACAAACTGTCTTTAAATTGTTTTAAAATAACCGAAGCTTTGTCGGTATCGGCTTCACGAATATAGCCTGCTAGGATGATTTGAGTGTTTACCACCTTCGAAGCAGGCTTTTCAATATCGCGGACGACAGGAGACTGGCGAACACCTTCAAGGGTAATCGCCCTGGGGGTAACACGATTTAAACTGTAAAAAAGATCAGTCGCATTCAAATGCTTGGTAGAAAACAAAACAAACTCTTTGAGAAATGTTGAAGTTTTGGCAAAACTTGTATTTGAGTTTGAGAGAGTTTCCTGCTCAGAAGTGGCATTCTTTAACTCCGTAACCCGATTATCAATATCGGAATACGAGTTATAAATGGTATACTCTTGAAATCCAGCAGCGACCACAGCAATGAGACAAAATGTTATCGCCGCAAAATTGATAAAGAAGTCAGTGCGAACAGGTTTGATGTCAGGAAGTCGCTCTGGAATCCTAAAATCAGGGCGCCAGGCAATTTCCGCAGGAGGTTTGGCTTTTCCGAAGGCCATTAGAGTGAGGTTTTTTCGTTGTTGACGAACAGAGAGAAGAGGCCCATCCACCGAGCCTCCAAGCCATCAATGCGAACATCGGGAAGAACTTCGATTCGATGCGATTTAATCCAAGACGGATAATCAATCACCAAGGGATCAAGCCCGGTAGTCGTCCCCAAGGATTGTTCGATCCAAGACAAGCTGCGAGGAAGCAAAGGAAGGATGAGATTCCCGATGGTTTGACCTGTTTGCACCTCGTAATAGCCAGCGGCAGCCTGAACCTCTTTGATCAGTCTTTTGAGAAGCAAAACTCCCATTTCAGAAAAATCGAAAGTGTAAGAATAAAAAAGTTTACGAGCTGATTCATCATCCTTAAGCCCTAATTCGGATTGAATCACAGGAAAGAGACTGTTCAATCCAAAGGAAACGGGACGAATAAGGTCAACACGATCTTGGGTAACCACATAAATATGGGCAAATTCGTTACTGAGCTCGAGAATAAGGACAGGATGCTTAATATCCTTAAACTTCATGTAATTTTTTAACCCGCCCATGTGAGCTGGTGAACCCATTTCCAAACGTTCGGGATACAAACCACAGGAAACGTATTCATCTTGTATGGTTTCAATTTCCTGCTTTTTTGCACCAAAAAACAGAACATCTTTTACTCCATTCATGTTTCTGTCGGGACCGGCCGGAAGACCATCCAGTGCATTCACCACCGCAACCAGAAATTCGTCCGGGTTGATTCGGACCTGACCTCGGAGAAAATCGAGATAAAAATTAGGGTCTTTGGCTTTACCCGGAGTTTCGATGGATCCTAAACGCAAAAAACGGGTGGAGGGAAAAATGGAACAACGAGCCATGGCCAAGCCTTTGCCTTTCAGTTGGGCGGCATCAGCGACAAAATCACGTATCTTATCAGCCGTGGGAGGAGCGGAAAACTCCTTCAAGGCTTCAATCAAAACAGGGTTACCGTCGAAACTCGAGGTCACGGCTGCCATGGCACCGAACTCGTTGATCTCAACCGTAAGGGTTTTACTTTTGGGGGCGATCATGCAGTCGAGAGTTCAGTCGGGGTGAGGAGTTCACGCATTTAAAGTGATTCATGCTGAGTCCCCAAGAATTAGACAAGCACAATCTGAGTCCAAAAAAAAGCCTGCCGTTGAGACGGCAGGCGGGAAATTGGACTCAATCCAAGGGCTTCAGCCCCAGGTGCGCTTCTTATGGCGGTTGTTTTTGGAGCGCTTGCGGCGCTTGTGTTTTGCGATTTTGCGGCGGCGTTTCTTGCGGAGATTACCCATGGTTTTAGAGAAAAGGTTGAAAGCATTGTATTATCGAGGGCAAGTAAAGCACAAAAACAGCCGTCGGGGATTTTCACCAAAGCTGAGTCCTTGCCACCGATTGGGCCGCCCGTTGGCCATGGGACTCCACCAGCTTGGCCATGGTGGCAAACTTCTTTGGCAGAGGAACTTGCACTCTAACCTTTCCGCCCGGAACGGTCCACTCCACCGCTTCAAGATGGAGCCCTATCTGCCCTCCGAGAGGTTGCTCCTTGTTGGGATTTCCCCGGTAGTCTTTCTTAAGTCCCGACAGCATCGGGAGAGGTTCGGAACCGTAGCGCTTGTCCCCGGGGATCAGGATTCCAGATTCATGGGCGTGAACACGGACCTGGTGAAGGCGCGGGTAGTTCGTCTCAGCCGTCCAAAAATGATAGGGACCCACCGCCTCCCCACGGCGGAAAACAGTCTGGCACATCTTTCCCGTGGTGTGGGAAACAATGATCTGCGGGAGCCGCTGGTGCTTCGCCAGCGGCAGGTCGCAGGTAATTTCCGGAGGCAAATCCGGAGCCGAACGGGCAAATATCTTAAAAAGGAAAGTGAACCCCTTCGATCCTAACAAGTTACGCAGGTTCTTGGCCTCCCCTTCGTTCAGGGCAAACAAAGCCAGCCCGCTCATTTCCGCATCCAGGGCAAACACCGGGCTAATCCACTCCATCCCAAGTCTTTTCAACTCCGGCTTGCCGTTTTTAATCTGGGTGACCAACGCTTCGGTCAAACCCGGAATCCCCTTTTCTTCCCAGTCCTGAAAGGACACGGCTACACCCGGAGGTTTTTCCAAGGCCAGCCATCCCGGGCCGCGTTGCAAAACTTCCAAACGAACCGGTTGGGGTCCGAGCAATGGAGGTGGAAATCCCACCTGTATGGTTCCGGTCTCTGGCATGATGATAAAAAAAAGCCCCCAGATTTTGGTCCGGGGGCGAAAATGGCTTCAAAAAAATTTAGGCAAAAACCGCTTTGGAAAGAGCAGCCTTGTCGCGTGAAGCTTTGTTGGCATGCACGACGTTCGTTTTGGCGGCCTTGTCCACGGCGGAAATGTAGGCTGCCGCAGCAACCTTGGCCCCGGCCTTGTCACCCGCTTGAACGGCGGTGTCGGCCTTCTTGCGGAGGGTCTTGAGGCGGGATTTAACAATCTTGTTGCGGGCGGTGCGGCGCTCGGTGCGACGGGCGTCTTTCTTAGAGGACTTCAGGTTGGCCATGTGAATTAAGTCAAAAGGGAGAAACTCTCGATGAATTCTTGCTTTGTCAACGGCTATTTTCAATGAGTGTCGCATCCGACTTTTGGGAAACCCTGTGGGTCAGCAGCAGCGTCCTGGCCTGCTCAATCACGGGATCACGAGACAAGGTTGTCCCAAAAACAAGATTACCTTCCCCCGGTTTCCAAGCCCAGGCCTCCCTTTCCAACAGGGTGGCAGCTCCAGCCTTGTCACAGATAAGATCGGGCTGCACCCCTTTTCCCTGGATCACCCTTCCCTTGGGCGAGGTGTAATGGGCGATGGTCATGCGCAGGCCTCCCCCTCCGGCCAGCGGGATCACGGTCTGAACGGAACCCTTGCCAAAGCTGCGCCCGCCCACCACCTGGGCCCGACCATGGTCCTGCAGGCAGGCGGCAAGAACCTCGGATGCGCTGGCGCTATCACCATCCATGACAATCACAAGACCATGTTTCCAACGGTAGGCGGAATCCTCCGTGAAGCGAACCTCGTCGGACTCGCCAGGGCGTCCCTGCACGGACAAAACTTTTTTGCCCTCGGGAAGAAAAATTCCCGCCACCCTGACAGCCGCCTCGAGCAGTCCCCCCGGGTTTCCCCGAAGGTCCAACACCAGTCCGCCTGCGCCCTCAGTTTCCAACTCCCTGAGTTCGGCGGAAAGCTCGGCCGGGGTCCGATCGCAAAAATGGCTGAGCTCGACATAGGCGATCTTGTCCGGTCCCAAAGGAAAAGAATGCACCGTGGGAGCGGTGAGTTCCCGCCGGGCCATCGTTCTGACGCGTTCCTCTCCCGTGCTGGGCCGCTTCCAGAGCAGTTCGACCGGCTTGTCCCCTGCTTCGGCCAGGGCTTTGTGCGAGGCTTCAACTCCCCTCCCTGACACGGTCTGGCCTCCCACCCTGAGAAGCCGATCCCCCGGCCTTACCCCAGCCTCCCAAGCCGGCGAGCCTGGAAAGACACGGACCACCACGGGATCGGCGTCAATTTCCGACATTCTCACCCCCAGACCCAGGATGACGTTGCGGCTGCCTTTCTGGAATTCCTCAAATTCCGGCTCATCATAATACTCGCAGTAATCATCCAGGACGGCGGGCATGCCGTGGAGGGCGGCCTCGGTCAGCTTTCGCCAGGTGGCTTTGTCCGGCTCCACATAACCGTCCCGAACCAGGTCGGCCACCTCCACGTAACGGGCCACAGAGGCGGCGAGTTCGGGGTCGGTCAAAAGCCGGACCCAGGGACTTTTTGCGGCCCACCACAGGCCGGCCAGCAGAAGCCAGATACCCAACCAGAGGAGGATGACACGTTTCATCATGGCTGGGTCAGGATGCAGAGCCAGGCCTTTGGGCCAAGTCATGTTTGTTGGGTTTACCTCCGGGTTGGGCCTCCTAGCTTGCCTGATGTGACCGCTTTTCTCCGTTCCTCTCAACCCGCCCCGGATTGGCTGGCATCCGCACTTCCCGAACTCACCCAAAAAGGATGCTGCGGATACGAATCCTTCGTCCAGGCCGCGCTTTACCACCCCGAACATGGTTACTATCAGAAAGATATAACACGTGTCGGGCGAACCCGGGACCACGATTTCGCCACCGCCACTTCCGCCGGCCCGCTGTTTGGTCGCCTCGTCCGCTTTGCGGCCGCCACCCTGGCCCGGCAAGCGGGGCTGGACCCGTCCGAACTCACCCTGGTGGAAGTCGGGGCCGAATCGGCCCGCGGTGTGTTCGAAGGCAATCCGGGACCTTTTGCTGCGGTCGAAACACGTCGGCTGGGCGACCCGCTCACCCTCCCACCCCGCGCCGTCGTTTTTTCCAATGAACTCTTTGACGCCCAACCCTTTCAGCGCTTTCATAAATCCGGTGACGGATGGCGTGAAATCAGACTGCGCCTTGATGGGGAAGGACATCTCGCCGAAACACTGGGCGACATCACGCGCGGCCTGCCCGACGATGTTCCCGAAGGGTGGATGCTGGACTGGCCCACCGGAGCGGAAAACCTTCTCACCCACTTGGCCCGCCAGCCCTGGTCGGGACTCTTCATCGCCTTTGACTACGGCAAAAACTGGGATGACTTCCTGAACGAAACCCCGCAGGGATCGGCCCGGGCCTATCGGCGGCAGACGCAGCACAACCGGCTCCTCGACGATCCCGGAGAACAGGATCTCACCTGCCACGTGGCCTGGGACCGTCTCGGCAACATTCTTAGGGCCAACAACTTCGCCACTCCCACCCTCCGGCGGCAGGAGTCGTTTTTCCTGCACCACGCGCGGGCCGCCGTGGCCGCCGTCTTCCAGGATCACCCCGACCCGCTTTCACCCGAGCGCCGCGCCCTCGCCACCCTCCTTCATCCCGCCCACTTTGGCTCGCTCTTCCAAGTGCTTCATGCGGCAAGATCGTTTTGAAACCAATTGCACGCGGGACATTCTTAAGTGTCACTTCGCCTCCGCATGGATTTTGCCCAGCAACATGAAAGATTCCGCGCCCGCGTCGAGGATGCCCTCGACCGCCTGGTCCCGCCCGCCGACACCAGGCCTGATCGCCTTCACAAAGCCATGCGCCACAGTATTTTCGCCGGTGGCAAGCGGCTCCGCCCCGTTCTCGTTCTGGTCGGGCACGCCCTCTACCCGTCAAAACTGGACCCCCTCCCCGCCGCGGTGGCGGTCGAATGTCTCCACACCTACACCCTGATCCATGATGATCTGCCCTGCATGGACAACAGCGACCTCCGCCGCGGAGTCGCCACCTGCCACAAGGCCTTCGACGAGGTCACCGCGCTTCTGGCCGGGGACGCCCTGCTCACCTTCGCCTTTGAACTCCTGGCCTCATCCTATGTGAACCATCCCGAGCGGGCCGGCCCCTTGGTCTTGGAACTGGCCAAAGGCTCGGGCTCACGCGGTGTCATCGGCGGCCAAATGGAGGACATCCTCTCCGAACGCGGCGGACGCCCCGCCAGCAACGCCCAGCTCGATTACATCCATCAGCATAAAACAGCCGAACTCCTGGCGACCTCCCTGGCCATGGGAGCCATCGTGGGCAACAGCAACCCCGACACGGTCAGCATCGTGCGGGCCATCGGACTCAAACTGGGGCTGACCTTTCAGATCGTGGACGACATCCTCGACGCCACGTCCTCCACGGTGGCCCTCGGCAAAACCGCGGGTCGGGATGCCGCCCTGGAAAAACTCACCCACGTGCGCCTCCACGGGCTCGACGCTTCCCGCCGCCGGGCAAGGCAGCTTACCTCTGAAACGCTTGAGTTATGCGACCGCCTTGATGGCGCCAACACCGACTTTCTCCGCCACCTCATCGCGGAACTGGAACATCGGGTTAAGTAAATCATTGCAGGGCAGTAGTTTAACATAACACCGCCCGGGCGGGACCCTTGATCGAGCATCTGAAACTCGCGCCGCCGACCAGGAGCGACCCATTCGATCAGGGCGAGGTCCAACGTGGCCACCGTAGGCATGGGCGGCGCACTTGAGCCGCTTCCCAAGGGAATCAAGCGGCCGGTCTGGCAGCCCCGTCAGCGCCCCCCATGGAATGGAACGGCCTCCGGAAGCGCCCAAGCAGTTTATCAATAAATCGCCCCTGCTTTCAACAGCATGGCCCCCGTGTGCTGCTGTTCAAAAGCCGAGACCGGTTCTATCAGGGCCGTGCGAAAGATTTCTCCGTCCATGGGGAAACGATTCAAACCACTCGCAAAGGCTTCCGACTTTTCAAACTACCCCAGTTTTTTGCCCGCAAACTACCAACCCTCCGCCATCAACAACTCCTAATCTATTGCTATCCATATATTTGCGTGGTAATTTCAAATCTCAATCTTTTCAGTAAATTTTACTTGCGCTTAAACTGCACTAAGTTTGTAGTAATTGAAACACCACCGTTTCCATGAAGTTAACCAAACGCGGCGAATATGCCCTGCGAGCCCTGATCGACCTCGGTCTGGCCCAGGAGCTCGGCCACGGACTTCTTCAAGTCGGCGAACTGGCCGAGGTGGAAAAAATCCCGGACCGCTTCCTCGGACAGATTTTCAACGAGCTTCGTGAACTCGGCTACGTCGAATCGGAACGCGGCAAGTTTGGCGGCTACCGTTTGGCCAAACCCGCCAAGGAAATTGTCATCGGCGATGTCGTCCGCAAAATTGACGGCCCCCTCGCCCCCATCCCCTGCTGCAGCCAGACCGCGTATGAACGGTGCACCTGCCCCGACGAGGACCACTGCGGCCTGCGGATGCTCATGCTGGATGTGCGCAATGCCATCGCCGGCATCCTCGACCGCTACACCCTCGCCGATGTTGTCGGCATCACCCTGCGCAAAATGCAAAGGGACAACCTTGAGTTTCGTTTCCACCCCCAGCGCCGCACCAGTTATCCCGTTACAGGACCCGTGCCCGCCGTGCTGGAGGAATTTTTCTACCGCGACGGAATATGAGCAAAACCAACACCATCCGCGGCGACCAGCCTGACTGGGTCGCCATCGTGCGGGAGAAAGTCGAATCCCTCCGCTTTGGAGTCGTCCAAATCGTCGTTCACGACGGCAAGGTCACCCAGATCGAAAGGACCGAAAAAACCCGCCTCGACGCCTCACGGCGCCCGGGGGGCGAGGACGACACCCGTCCCTGATCCCCCCTTTCCAACCGCCTACCGGCACCAGCCGGGGGATTTTTCCAAAACATAAAGGGCTCCTGTCCGGAGTCCGCTGACCAGACCACTGGAGGTTACCATGACACCAAAAAACACACCGCCCATCATGGCAACCCACACCACCACCATCACCACCCGAGCCCTGACCGGAGCCATCGCGCTCCTGTCTCCCCTGCTTGTTCCCATCCACGCCCACGCCCAGAACGCGAAAGACGCTGACGTCGCCGCCCTCCGCGCCCAGATCGCCGAGCTCGACCAAAAGCTCCGTGTCCTGGAACGCAAAAACGAGATCAAGGACGAGGAGGCCGCCGCCAAGGCTCCCACCACGCCCAAGGTCACCGCCAGCGACAAGGGCTTCAGCATCGCCTCTCCCGACGGGGCCTACACCTTCAAACTGCGCGGTCTTCTCCAGGCCGACTCCCGCTGGTTCTTGAACGACGGGGGCCAGACCTCCAACGACGCCTTTGTGCTCCGCCGCGCCCGGCCCATCCTCGAGGGCACCGTCGGCCTCGCCGAGTTCCTCTTCGTTCCGGAGTTTGGCGGCAGCACCACCTCCATCCAGGACGCCAGCGTCAACTTCGTCTTCGACAAGTCGTTGCAGCTCAAGGCCGGCAAGTTCAAGTCGCCCGTCGGCCTCGAACAGCTCCAGTCGGACGCTTCCGCCTTCTTCATCGAGCGTTCCATCGTCACCAACCTCGTCCCCAACCGCGACCTCGGCGTCCAGCTTGGCGGCGATCTCTTCGACGAGCGCGTGAGCTACGCCGTGGGGGTGTTCAACGGCCTGGCCGACGGCGGCAACTCCACCAACGCCGACTTCGACGATGAGAAGTCCGTCGCCGCCCGCGTCTTTGTCCAACCCTTCCGCAACTCCCCGGACTCCGTCCTCCAGGGCCTGGGCTTCGGCCTCGCCGGCAGTTTCGGCAACCAGGAGTCCCGCTCCGGCCTCACCGGCGGCTACCGCTCCGACGGACAGCAGAACTTCTTCGTCTACCGCCCCGTCAACACCGCCGCCGGCGCCGCCAACAGCAACATCATCGCCGATGGCGACTCCGTCCGCGTCTCCCCGCAGGCCTATTACTACAACGGCTCCTTCGGCCTCCTCGCCGAATACGTCCAATCCTCCACCGATGTCCGCGACGCCGGCACCGGCGCCAACGCCAACCGCCGCGCCACCATTGACTCCCGCGGCTGGCAGATCGCCGCCGGCTACGTTCTCACCGGAGAGGATTCCACCTTCAAGGGTGTGACCCCCGCCCAGCCCTTCAACTGGGCCAACGGCACCTGGGGCGCGTTCGAGGTCGTGGCCCGCGTGGCCCGCGTGGACATAGACGACAAGGCCTTTCCCATCTTCGCCAACCGCGCCACCAGCGCCTCCTCCGCGAAGACGGTCGGCGGCGGGATCAACTGGTATCTCTCCCGCAACCTCCGCATCACCGCCGACTACGCCCACACCGAGTTCGACGGCACCACCAGCGCCATCCTCAAGAATGGCGAGGACGCCATCCTGACCCGCTTTCAGGTCGCATTCTAAACCTCTGTTTCAAAACAACTTAAAACTTACATGAAGACCAAACTCCTCAGCCTCGCCCTCGCCCTGGCCAGCACCCTGGCCCTGCCCGCGAAAAACATCGAGCTGCTCAACGTCTCCTACGACCCGACCCGCGAGCTCTACACCGAGTTCAACGCCGCCTTCTCCAAACATTGGCAGGCCAAGTCGGGCGACACCGTCACCGTGAAACAGTCCCACGGCGGCTCCGGCAAACAGTCTCGCGCCGTCATTGACGGCCTCCAGGCCGATGTCGTGACCCTGGCCCTGGCCGGCGACATTGATCCGCTCAGCGAGGTCGGCAAACTGCTCCCCGCCACCTGGCAGTCCCGCCTCCCCAACAACTCGTCGCCCTACACCTCGACCATCGTCTTCCTCGTCCGCAAGGGCAACACCAAGGCCATCCGGGACTGGGATGATCTCGTCAAACCCGGCGTCTCCATCATCACCCCCAACCCCAAGACGTCCGGCGGCGCGCGCTGGAACTACCTGGCCGCGTGGGAGTTTGCGAAACGCAAATACGGCTCCGACGAGAAGGCCCAGGAGTTTGTCGGCAAACTGTTCAAGAACGTCCCCGTCCTTGATTCCGGCGCCCGCGGCTCCACCACCACCTTCGTCCAGCGCGGCGTCGGCGATGTCCTGCTCGCCTGGGAAAACGAGGCCTTCCTCGCCCTCAAGGAGTTCGGGTCCGACAAGTTCGAGATCGTCACCCCCTCGCTCAGCATCCTGGCCGAGCCCCCGGTAACCGTCGTGGACAAGGTCGTGAAAAAGAAGGGCACCGCCGAGGTGGCCAAGGCCTACCTCGAATACCTCTACTCCGAGGAGGGCCAGGACATCGCGGGCAAAAACTTCTACCGCCCCACCTCCGAGAAAGCCGCCGCGAAATACGCCAGCCAGTTCGCCAAGGTCCAGCTCTTCACCATCTCCGAAGGATTCGGCTCCTGGGCCAACGCCCAGAAGGCACACTTTGCCGACGGCGCCATCTTCGATCAGATTTATCTGAAGAAGTAATCCACTGAAAACAAAGGGAGCCGTCCGGTCACGTTCACGAGGGCACACCGGACGCTCCCCCTTCCCTCACACATCTCAGGCATCTCCATGAGCCAAAACGATTTCAAACCCTCCCCGGTGGCGTCCGCCCTCGCGCCCTCCTCCCCCCTCGCCCAACTCAACGCCTTCAACGACCGTCTGAAGGGCCTCTACCACAAACTCCGTCAGTCCGCCTCCGTCTTCGCCTCCCCGCTCGGCCCCTTCTACCACGACGACCGCCTGCACCATGTGCCGCGTTTCGTCTATGTGGATCTGGACGCGCCCGAGGAGTTTCTCCGCCTCGCCTTCTACGGCGGCCTCGACTCCCGCGACCTGCGCTCCACCTTCGCCCTCCTCCACCTCGTCGAGGAACTGGCGGACACCCCCAAGCTGGCCAGCGGCCTGAACCTCTCCGTCTTCCCCCTCGCCGACGTCTCCGGCCTCCTCCGCCACAAGCCGCAGGACCTCGCGGGCGACTCCTGGCGCAAACCGCGCCACCCCGAGCTCGACCTTCTGAGCCGCGACATCCGCGGCCGCAGCTACCACGGTTTCATCCGTATTGAGACGTCCCCGGCCGAGGACAACCTCCTCACCATCCGCCTGCGCGGCCAGCCCACCGAGGCCATCGGCGTGGACCTCATCTCCTCCGAGATCACCGACCCCTGGCCCGTCCGCTGGGAGGCCGAGCCGCCCAACAAGGTGATCCACGACGGCCCCCTCTCCCTCGGCGACGATCTGCCGCACCATCCGTTCGAACTGACCATCAGCCTGCCCAAAACTTGGAGCGCCGCCCAGCACGCCGAGGTCACCGCCTCCATCCTGAGGCGGTTCATCCTGCGCCACCGCACCTTCCAGGCCTACGGCCGCCATCTGTGAGAAACTTACCGAAGTAAACCAACCAACTCAATCACCGCCGCGCGGTCCGTCCATCCCCTGTCGCACACGGGATTCCGGCCCGCGCGGCCTTTTCCTTAACACCACCTTTCCCTTTTCACGCCCCTCCCCACCTCTTCTCCTCCTCCCTTCTTCTGCCTCGCTGCCTCGTCCATGTCATCCAACCGCTCCGTCCTTCCCGGCTTCGGCCTCTCCCTCGGCTTCACCCTGGCCTATCTCGGCCTCATCGTGCTGCTGCCGCTCTCCGCCGCCTTTCTCAAAACGTCCGGCATGACCTGGGAAGCCTTCACCGCCGCCGTGGCGGAGCCCCGCGTGGTCGCCTCCTACCGCCTCACCTTCGGGGTCGCGTTTCTCGCCGCCTCCCTCAACGCCGTCTTCGGCCTCATCACCGCCTGGGTCCTCGTCCGCTACAGGTTTCCCGGCAAACGCCTCGTGGACGCCCTCGTGGACCTGCCCTTCGCCCTCCCCACCGCCGTGGCCGGCATCGCCCTCACCGCCATCTTCGCGGCCCGCACGGAAACGAACGCCGGCGGCTGGCTCGGCTTTCTCGACCCGCTCTGGGGCGGCGTCCGCGATGCCAACGGGCTCGTCGTCACCAAGGGTTTCATCCAGCACCTCGGAGATCTCATCCCCGGTGTGGAGTGGAAGGAATGGCTCGGGGTCAAGATCGCCTTCGACCGTCCCGGCATCCTCATCGCCCTGACCTTCATTGGTTTGCCCTTCGTCGTCCGCACCCTTCAGCCTGTCCTGGAAGAGATGGAACCGGAACTCGAGGAGGCCTCCGCCACGCTCGGCGCCACCCGCTGGCAGACCGTCCGCCGCGTCATCCTCCCCGAACTCACCCCCGCCCTCATCACCGGCTTCGCCATGGCCTTCGCCCGCGCCCTGGGCGAATACGGCTCCGTC
The DNA here is from genome assembly GCA_031411855.1 of Opitutia bacterium. Taxonomy (GTDB): domain Bacteria; phylum Verrucomicrobiota; class Verrucomicrobiia; order Opitutales; family JANOBW01; genus JANOBW01. The sequence goes on along the minus strand of JANOBW010000444.1, from coordinate 2,473 downwards.
GTTTTCATCGCCGGCAACATGCCCATGCACAGCGAGATCACCCCCCTGCTCATCATCACCAAACTCGAGCAATACGACTACAGGGGCGCCACCGCCATCGCCGTCGTCCTCCTCGTCATCTCCTTCACCATGCTGCTGCTCATCAACCTTTTGCAAAAATGGACGCGGAGGCATCACCGGATTTAAAAAGGCAGAACATCGAACCCTAAAAACAAGGCAGAACATCGAACTTTGAACGTCCAACGTTGAACATCGAATTTCAAGGCAACTAACCAAGCCCACCCAAACCACCTTTCTTAAACCATTTCGCTAACTCTAACTTCAAAGTTCAACGTTCAGCGTTCGACGTTCGATGTTCCCCATCAAAGTGTTCGACATTCAAAAAATCTCTTTCCATGCCCGCCACATCCACCAAGCCCAAGTCCTACGATCTCGAAGAGAGGCTTCTCGAATACGCCGCGCGGATCATTCGGCTCAGCGAGAAGATCAGCCGTTCGCAGGCGGGTCAGCATGTGGCCCAACAGATACTTCGTTCCGGAACTTCCGCGCTTCCCAATCACGCCGAGTCGCAGGCCGCCGAATCCCGGCGCGACTTCATCCACAAACTCAAACTCTCCCTCAAGGAACTCCGTGAAACCCACCGCTGGCTCCGCCTCATCCAGCGCGTCCCCTTGGTGGACAAACCCGAACTTCTCGATCCGCTCCTCGCCGAAACCGACGAATTGATCCGCATCTTCGTCAGCAGCGTAAAAACCGCCCAGTCTCCGCCCAAGCCGGAGACAGAACATCGAACTTTGAACGTCCAACGTTGAACGTCGAATTTCAAGGCAACGAACCAAGCCCAAGCACCTCTTAACCCACTTCGCTAACTCTAACTTCAAAGTTCAGCGTTCAACGTTCGACGTTCGACGTTCAAAAAAAAATCTCCATGACCTCCGCCTCCTCCACAAGAAAAGCCACCCAGGATCCCGCCTGGGTCCGCTGGCTGCTCACTGGCACCGCCCTCCTTTTCCTCGCCACCTTCCTCGTGCTGCCGCTCGCCGCCGTCTTCACCGAAGGGCTGCGCAAAGGCATCAAGGTTTACTTCGCCTCCCTGACCGACCCCGACGCCCTTTCCGCGCTGCGGCTCACGCTGCTCACCGCCGCCATCGCCGTCCCAGCCAACCTGGTCTTCGGCGTCTCCGCCGCCTGGTGCATCACCAAGTTCCAGTTTCCCGGTAAAAGCCTGCTCATCACCCTGATTGATCTGCCCTTCGCCGTTTCCCCCGTCATCTCAGGCCTCATCTACGTGCTCATCTTCGGGGCCCAGGGCTGGCTTCCGCCGGACACCCTGACCGAAATTCTCGCTCCCATCGCGAAGGCCGCCTCCTCGTTCGCGGAGACCACCGGTTTCGGTTCGTCCCTGGCCGAATGGCTGGCCGACCCCAAGATCATCTTCGCCGTCCCGGGCATCGTTCTGGCCACCACGTTCATCACCTTCCCCTTCGTCGCGCGTGAACTCATTCCCCTCATGCAGGCCCAGGGCACCGACGAGGAATACGCCGCCGTCACGCTCGGAGCCAGCGGCTGGCAGACGTTCCGCCGCGTCACCCTCCCCAACATCAAGTGGGGCCTCTTCTACGGCGTCATCCTCTGCAACGCCCGCGCCATGGGCGAGTTCGGGGCCGTCTCCGTCGTCTCCGGCCACATCCGGGGCGAGACCAACACCCTGCCGCTCCACGTCGAGATCCTCTACAACGAATACAACTTCGCCGGAGCCTTCGCGGCCGCCTCCCTCCTCGCCCTTCTCGCCCTGATCACCTTGGTGCTCAAGACCTTTGTCGAGTGGCGCGCGACAAGGCAGAACGTCCAATCGTGAATCCGAGGCAGAATATCGAACCAGAATCCGAGGCAGAACTTCGAACGCTGAACGTCCAACGTTGAACGTCGAATTTCAAGACAGCCAACCCAGCCCCGAGCCACTTTTTAACCTTTCAGCATTATCTAACTTCAAAGTTCAACGTTCAGCGTTCGACGTTCGACGTTCAAACAAGTGCCATGAGCATCACCGCCACCACCATCACCAAAACCTTCGGCGCCTACACCGCCCTCGACGGTGTCTCCCTCTCCGTCCCCTCCGGCGGGCTCACCGCCCTGCTCGGCCCCTCCGGCTCAGGCAAAACCACCCTCCTGCGCATCATCGCCGGACTCGAGTTCGCCGACCGCGGGAGCGGGCGCATCGCCTTCCATGGCGAGGATGTGACCGACACCCCGGCCGGGAAACGCGGCGTGGGCTTCGTCTTCCAGCACTACGCCCTGTTCAAGCACATGACCGTGTTTGAAAACATCGCCTTCGGCCTCAACGTGCGTCCCAAGGGCACCCGCCCGTCAAAGGACGAGATCGCCGATCGCGTCCACAAACTGCTGAAACTCGTGCAGTTGGACAACCTCGGCGGACGTTTCCCCACCCAGCTCTCCGGCGGCCAGCGCCAGC
>JANOBW010000443.1:0-7369 GCA_031411855.1 Opitutia bacterium | reverse complement strand
GCGGAAACGGCCGATGTTGTGGTTGGGGAAACCCTCGTGTCTGAGCCGGAGGGTGAGGGTGGCGTTGTCGGGCACGCTGACCTCGGCGCAGATGAGCAGGCCGCGGAGTGACTTCAGTCCGGTCTTGCCGAATTCATTGATGGCCCAGCCTTTGCCGCTTTTGCCTTTGGATTTGGGGGCGTCGGGGACATCGGTGAGGGAGGCGAAGGGATAGCCGTCCTGGTCGTAGTCGGACTCGGCGCGGATGAAGCTGAGGCTGATGGGTTTGTCGAGGGTGGGGGCGGTCACCTCGGCCTCGAGATCGGCCAGGACGAAGTTGCCGTTGGGAGCGCGGCCGAGTTTGCCGGCCCCCAGTTTGGGATCGGGCAGGACCTCAAGCAGCAGGCCGTGGAGGGAGCCCTCGGGCACGTTGGTGGCCAGGGTGTAGGTGTCCTCCGCGGGGTTGGTTCCGGTCGCGAGCCAGGAGCGGTCGGGCTGCTCGGTCAGGGTGGCGCCTCCGGAGCTTTTGGCCTCGGTGAAATCGAAGGGTTTCCACTCCAACGATTTGCCGGCGAGGGCTTCCTTCATGGCCTGTTCCCAGGCGGGTTGCTCCCGTTCGCCGGCCTGTTCGGCGGCCTTCAGTCTGGCTTCGGCCTGGACCACGGCCTCGTCGAGCGCCGAGGTGGCGTTTTCGGCGGCGCCTTTCGGCACCAGCACCACGGGGTCGGGGTTTCCGCCCGCGCGGTTGGCCCCTCCCTGCGCGAGAATGCCCGTTTCCGTGATGGAGTTGAAGTAGGCGGTGAGCTGGTAAAACTCCTTCTGCGTGATGGGGTCGTATTTGTGGTCGTGGCAGCGGCAGCAGTTGAAGGTCAGCGCCATCCAGGTGGACCCGGTGGTCTCGACCCGGTCTATGATGTTTTCCATGCGCCATTCCTCGGCGATGAGGCCGCCCTCGCCGTTGATGCGGTGGTTGCGGTTGAAGCCGGTGGCGATGACCTGCTCGGTGGTGGCGTTGGGGAGGAGGTCGCCGGCGAGCTGCTCGACGGTGAACTGGTCGAAGGGTTCGTTGCGGTTGAAGGCGTTGATGACCCAGTCGCGCCAGGGCCACATGGTGCGGCTGCTGTCGGTCTGGAAGCCGTGGCTGTCGGCGTAGCGCGCGTAGTCGAGCCAGGTCATGGCCATGCGTTCGCCGTAGTGGGGCGAGGCCAGAAGGCGGTCGAGCAGTTTGGACCAGGCGTCCGGGGAGGTGTCCCTTTCAAACGCGGCGACCTCCGCCGGAGTGGGTGGGAGGCCGGTGAGGTCGAGGGAGGCGCGGCGGACGAGGGTGGCCTTGGAGGCCTCGGGTGAAGGTTTCAACCCTTTCTCGGCCAGAGTCTTGCGGATGAAGGCGTCCATCTCGTTGCCGCCGGCGGGAACGGGCGGGACGGGTGGGGCGACGGGTTTCTCAAAGGCCCAGTGGCCCTGGTATTCGGCCCCTTCGGCGATCCACTGGCGGATGGTTTCGATCTGCGCCTTGCTGAGGATTTTGTGGGAATCCGGCGGGGGCATCAACTCGGTGGCCTTCGGACTGGTGAGTCGCTGGTAGGCAGGACTTTCGAGGGGTTTGCCGGGGACGATGGCGGGTTTGCCGGATTTGCCGCCTTTCATGGCGTTGGCGAGGGTGTCCACCCGCAGTTCCCCTTTGCGGTGGGCCTCGTCGGGGCCGTGGCAGCCGAAGCAGGTGTCGGAGAAGATGGGCCGGACGTCGCGGTTGAAGGAGATTTTTTCGGCGGCGGAAACGCCCAGAGGCATCACGGCCAGGCAGAGGGGGAGGAGACCCAGGGCTGGACGGGCGGCCGGGCTCAACGGAAGGGAGGATCGCATGGCAAAGGGATGGGGAGAAGGGTTCCCAAACAGACCCGCCGGGTGGTTTGGGAATTGCCAGCTGTATGACAGCGGGCGGTGGCGTCAAGTTCCCGTCACGAAATGCCATCGCACATCGTGAAGAGTTACCTTTGTCCAAGCATCGGGGCTTCGGAGGGACGCGGTCCGTTCCGGGCGTTGGGTGGGAGGCGCGGAGGCGTCGTCGCCTTTTCTTCCATAACCGTCCTTTCGATCCGCGGCCGGGCGGGCTCAGTTCCCCGTTTTCCGCGCCTGTTTTCGACTCAGGAAAACCAGGGCCAGCCCGAGACCCATGAGCAGGTAGGTGGAAGGTTCGGGCACGGCGGCGGTGGAAAAGGTGGCGAGGTATCCCTGGCGGTTGGTGTCGGTGGCCGGGGCGTTGCTGCCGAGGGCGAGGCTGTATTGTCCGGCCGGAAGGGTCAGGCTGCGCTCGACGGAGGTCTCGGTGGAGTTGTCCACATGGGTGATGTAACTCAGGTCCTCGGCCCAGTCCACGTTGCCACGGTTGTTGTAGGTGTGGAAGTCGGTGTCGTCGTTGTCCCAGCTGGCCCAGAGGGTGAAGGACGGAAACATCGAGGCGGTGGAGGCGGTGCGGTCGGGCAGGCCCGCGCCCGGCCAGGAGACGCCTTCCTGGCGCTCGAGCCGGACGGTGAGGGTGGTGGGTTCGGAGAGGGTGAGCGCGACCCAGTTGGAGGTGTGGGTCCAGCCGACGGGGGGCTCGCCGTTGGAGGCGTTGAAGAGGCTGTTGTCCTCCCAACTCCAAGCGCCGGCGTGGCTGGTGAAAGAGCCGGAATCGGTGGCGCCGAGCTGGACCTGGTAGGAGTAGGTAATGCCCCCGGCGGCGGGGTCACCGGTGGTGATGACGGCGGCGCGGGCGGCGGGCGACGCCAGCGCTCCGAGCGCAAGGAGGAGGTGGAGGTGTTTGGTTTTCATGAGTTTGCAAAAGTCACCAGGCCCGGCGCAGGCGGAGAAAGCGGCGGAAGGGAAGGTGGTCGAGGGAGGCCTCGTTGCGGCTGTCCACGAGGCTGGCCGGGGCGGTTTCAGGTTCCCAGGTGATGAGATCGGAGCTGCGTTCCAGGACCCAGCCGGCGGCGGAGGCCGGCCACGAGGCGCGGAGCTGGCCCGAGGTCCGCGAGAGGGTCAGCGCGGGCACGGGCTCATCGCTGTCGCGGACTCCGTCGCCATCGCGGTCCCCGCCCCAAAGGCCGCCCTGGCCGGGCAGGGTGTTGATGAGCAGGAGGGTGTCGCCGGCGGCGAGGGAGGCGGTGAGCTGGGCTCGGGTGAGGACGGGGTCGGAGGCCCGGTCGGACTGATAACGCTGGGTGGTTTTGTTGAACAGATAGGAGCGGGCCCTGTTTGCCACAAAGCCGGTGGCGGCGAGGTCGGAGGCGGTGCTGGTGGCGGAGGCCTGGGCCTCAAGCGTGGTCCAGAGGGAGGCGAGGGCGGGATCGGCTGCGTTGTCGCGGGTCACGACCTGGGTGAAGCCGACGGTGGGGGCCGTGCCGGTGTCGAAGCAGAGGACAAAGGCGGCGAGGTCGGCGAAGTCGGCCGTGGTTGACAACTGGTCGAGCACGTAGGGGTGGGGCGTGGGCAGGGTGATCTGTGATCCGTCGTGGCCGAGCCCGAAACCGGAGAGACTGGTCTGGCCGGCTTTGGGGTTGAAGAAGATCCTTTGGTAAACCGTTCGGAAGGAAGGGTTTTTGAGGGGCTGGGAGGAGCCGACCTCCTGGGCGAGGTCGAGGTTGAGATCGGAGCCGGAGGGCAGGGCGTGGCAGACGACGCAGTGGTTGAGGTGGTTGTTGTAGAGGTCGCGGCCCTTGGTCGGGTTGCCTCCGTTGAAGGAAGCGGGCAGGGTGCGGTCGAAGTTGCGGTTGGGGTTGGGGTGGTGGCGGAGGGTGCCGAGGTAGGCGGCGAGGGCGTTGATGTCGGCATCGGAAAGGAGATTCCCGGCCATGAGGTTGCGGAAGGTGCCGTTGAAGGCCTGGAGCGTGGCCTTGTCACCGCGCCAGTGGAAGGGGGCCTGGCCGCCGAGGCCGCGGAGGGGCTGGGTGACCATGGGGCCCTTCATCGGGTGGAGGACGCGCGGGCGGAGGGTGGTGTCGTGGGCGGAGAGGTTGGCCCCCATGACGGTGACCATCTCGCCGCCGGGATCGCCGAGGTCCCAGGCGAGGCCGTCGCGGTCGGCGTCTATGTGGCAGACGGCGCAGGACATGGTGCCGTTGCCGGAGAGGCGGGCGTCGTTGAGGAAGCCGCGGCCGGCGCGGGTCTCGGCGGAAAGCGGGTCGTGGGAACCGGCCGGGACCTCGGCCAGGACGTTGGCGGAGGCGGTGTCCACGACCGAGACCGTGTTGCTTAACTTGTTGAGGACGTAAAGTTTGGAACCATCGGAAGAAAGGGCCAGGCCGCGCGGTCCGCGCACCGTGGCCGGGGCCGTGCCTACGGAGCGGAGGTCGGCGCGGGCCAGGACGGTCCCGTTCGGATCGAGGCGGGCGACCCGGTCGGAGCCGGTGGCGGCGACCCAGGCCGAGTTTCCGTCGGGGGTGAAGACGAGGGCGGAGGGCTGGGCCAGGGCCAGGTTTTTGTCCGGAGCGGCGGGGATGGCGAGGTTGAGGCCGGCGTTGAGGTCGGTGATGGAAACCGTTCCTCCGGAGAGGTTTACCCGGGAGACCCGGTGGTCGGCAAAGTGACCCTTCAGGGCCGGCTCGAAGCGGATGAGGTTGAGGGCCTCGGTGTTGGGAACCCAGAGCTCGGCTCCGCCCGGGCGGACGGCCAGGTCGAGCATGTTGGTGCCCAGGCCGTCGAAGTAGCGGGTCACAGCCAGGCTGGACACGGCGATCTCGGCCGCGTCGTGGTCCAGGACCGTGTAGGTGATGCGGGAGTCGGAGGCGGGGACGATCAGGCCGGTCTGGGGCGCGGCGGGCAGGGCGGTGTTGGTGGGCGCGGGCGGGGCCGGGGCCAGGGTGGGCGGGAGGGTGGTGGTGCGGTTGCCGGAAAGCAGGAAGGAGACGTAAACCTTGGACTGATCAGGACTGACCGCCAACGACTTGGGCGTGACGGCCTGGAAGGTGACGGTGCCGAGCGCCTGGCGGGACACGGCGTCGAAGACCCGGACCTGATGGGAGCGCGAGCAGGAGACGAAGGCCTTGCCCCCGGCGAACACGATGTCGGCGGGCTCGTCCGGCACCGGCAGGACCGCGGTGACGGCGCGTTTGGAGAGGGAGACGATGGCGACGGAGTCGGAAACTTCGTTGACGACCCAAATTTCGTCATTGGTGCGGGCGCGGAGGGAGACGGGTTCGAGGCCGGTGACGATTTCGGCCACCAGCTGGGGCACCGCCGTGGCGGACGAGGAGATGTCGAAGACGGAAAGACGGCCTTCGGGGGTGTTGAGGGCGAGAAGGCGCGCGCCGTCCGGGGTGGTGGCGACCGGGTGGGTCTGGCGGCCTTCGAAGTGGTCGAAGGCCCCGAGGTTTCCGTTCAGCAAAGCCGTGGTGAGGAGAAGGTTGCGCCAGAAGGAGGACATGGTGGTTCAGAAAACCCAGGCGACGGCCGAGCGGACCGTGACATCGGGACTGGAAGGGGTGAGGCCGCCGCCCACGCCGAGGCGGAGGCTGAGGTGGTGGTTGGGCTGCCATCCGACGGTCCCGAGGAGGAGCCGCTGGCCGTTGGCCCCGATGTCGCCGCTATATTCCGCCCCGACGGACCACTCCGGGGTGAGGGGCTGGCGCAGGCCGAGGGCGGTGGCGAAGGAAAGGTTTTCCCCGTCGGGCTGAACGGCGATGAGGTTCCATGCGAGCTGGGTCCGGGTGGGGAGGGAAGTTTCCAGGGCGAGACGCGACATGAGGGCATCGGTCCCATGCAGGTGGATGACCGAGGTGCCCGAGCCACCGTGGACATGGGAGGTGGAGCCACCCGAGGGGTCGGGTGGAGGCGCGTCCGGTCCCAGGTCTATGGGCGGCCCGGGCGGAGGGGTGTGAACGTGGACATGGGAATGGCCGGCGGCCGCGTCCGTCACCTGGTAGCCGGCTGAAAACATGACCTGGAAGGGAAGTTTCCAGCCGGAGAGATCGGGGCTGAACTGGAGGGCGGGCAGGACGGACTGGAACTGCCAGCCGGAGCCCTCGTGGGCGAAGGAGGACTGGAGGCCCAGGGCCAGGCCGGGGACGAGTCGGACCATGGCGGATGGTTCGATCCCGAAGGTGTCCATCCGGTCCGCGTGGGTCCATTCGAACTGGGAGCCGACCTGGACGACGCCCGGAGCCGTGACGGAGGCGTCCTCGACCAGGAAGAAGTTCTGCCCGGTGTGAGCGGACAGAACTGGCATCCCCCCGCAGAGGAGCAGGAGGGTGGCGGGTGACACTGGTTTGGACCGGAAACGCAAAGGTTCATCTTAGCAGAACCGACGGAAAGGGGAATGCGGCATGTTGTCGCAGTCCCATCTGCAGCGCGGTGCGACAATTGACCACAGTGACAGAAGGGTGAAACCATGTTATAGGTCATGGGCTTATGCATCAACCACCGCTTCACACCTCCACCCGCGCCGTCCTTCTGGGGTTGGCTCTGGCCTCGGCTCTGCCGGTCCAGGCCCACCTGACCTACACCGGCCGCGACTTCGGCATGTTTGACGGATCAAGCGTCCAGAGTGTCACCATCAGCAACCAGACCGTGACCGGAAACTCCGGCTGGGCCGACGGCGCCGACGACGACTTCGGCGACAGCCACCACCTGCGCGCCTACCGTTTCACCCTGACCGATTCCATCTGGGTCACCATCACCGCCACGGCCTCGACCAATGGCGGCACCCGCCTGGGCGACCTCAACCCCGGTTTTTCGATCTTCGGGGGACTTGCCGCGATCGCACCTTTTGTCGGCACGCAGACCGCCGCAGACCACGACCTATCCGCCGCCTCTCTCGACTATCTGGCCAGTCTGGGGGGGGTGGCCAAGGAGGGGGCATTTCGTTCCCTGGCCGATTGGAGCATCGGCGGAGATGGGGACGTGACCTTTGCCGACCTCTCGCACTTCACCTACGTGGGCAACAAGGCCGATGGCGGCGTGGGCAACTACGGTCTCGTGGCGGGCGCGCTCGGAGATGGTGTGGCCGACGGGACCGTGACCGGCTCCTTCTACCTCAGTCCGGGAAACTACACGCTTCTGGTCGGCGGCACCAACTATGGGGCCCAGTCCGATCTGGGAGTGCGCGGTGTCACCACCACGCTGCTCGTCCCTGAGCCTTCCACCTACTCCCTTGGGGCCGGAGTGGTAGCCCTGGCCGTCATGGTGGCCCGCCGCCGCCGGCTTCGTTCCTCCACCTGAGTTTCTCGCCACCAAACCTTGGCCGTTTCCGCATGCCCCTTAACAACACCCTGGTTTGGTCAACCCTGGCGCGGGGCGGGGGGTGTGCGGCCCGCGCCCCAAATTAATATTTCGGGCCCCACATTGGTTACATAACGGGGAACAACCCCCCCACCCAGACCGTGACCGTGAGGATCACGCGCAGAAAGGCCGC